>CP119311.1:4904165-5210676 GCA_029202545.1 Candidatus Pseudobacter hemicellulosilyticus | reverse complement strand
ATATCAATTTTTTTACCGCACCAAGCGGTACTGCCGGGACTAATATTAATGACGGCGCCAATGCCATGGTCATTTACCAGTCCGGTCAGGTAGGGGTTGGGACCTCTTATACTCCTGTTGCGCTAACGGATGCCAGCTTCAAATTTTTTGTGGCAGGTGGTGTACGTGCGCATAAGGTGAAAGTGGATATGCAGTCCTGGGCTGACCATGTGTTCCGGCCTTCCTACCAGCTCAGGCCTCTTTCCGAGCTGGCCCTTTATATCAAAGAGCATGGACATTTACCCGATGTGCCAACAGCCGAGGAGGTCAGGGAAAATGGTGTGGACCTGGGCGTGATGAACAGGATCCTTTTACAGAAAGTGGAAGAAGTGACCCTGCACCTGATCCAATTGAATGAAAGAGTAGCGCAGCTGGAAAAAGAGAATGAACTATTAAAAACTGAAAAGAGAAAGTAGACTACTGCTCAGCCAAATGGGACGCAGGTCCCATTGCGGGCCCTGCATCTATTGCAGGGCTTTTTTAATGTACTCTGGTTGTTGTTGTCCGTATTGCCGGAATAGGGGGGATCTGCGCTAAGTGCAATTACTGATAAACGGTAGATTTTCCCGCCTGCTTATTATTGTTGATCAATTTTGCAGTAGCTTTACCATTCAATACACCACACACCCGCTCACTTCGCCAGCTTCCATGTTTTAGCAGCCATACCTCTGTTCCGCTCATTATTCTGTCAACAGGCTTGTTAGCAAACAGCCATTAAATCTTCATCTTTTGTTATGAAAAAGCAATCTCTCTTTTTCAGTGGCCTGCTGCTGGTCGCTACTGTTCAGTTCTTTCCAGGCTGTCATAAACTGAGTGAGCTGGATGATATTTTTGGAAGGAACGACAGGGATCAGCAACGCTGCCGGATCACGCAGATCTCAGATTCTACAGAACTGATGCCCGGCCATCCGGCTACGGGCGTATTCAGCTACAACAAACAGGGTAATCCTGTCTCTGTTCTTTTCGATAACAAGGCCCGCACTCAATATCTTTTCTGGTATGATAACAGGCAACGCATCACTGATTTCTTCACCGCCTACATAGATGAGAACGGCGTCTGGAACAGTAACCTGTCCTGGCGCCAGTACACCTACGACGCCCATAACCGGGTGGTCCGGGATTCAGGCTGGAGCTTCGCCACTGTAGTGGATAATGTGCCGCAGCGGAATGAGCAGATGCTGACGGCCTCCGATTATGAATATGATGCAAAGGGCAGGATAGCCAGGTGGACGCACTATGTTTTGGCCAACGTCAATAACCCGGATACGGTTTCTGAAGTATATACCTACAATGCACAGGGGAACCTGACCCGGATACAGAACTATGAAAAAGACAGGCTGGTCTTTGAAAG
Organism: Candidatus Pseudobacter hemicellulosilyticus; assembly: GCA_029202545.1. GTDB lineage: Bacteria > Bacteroidota > Bacteroidia > Chitinophagales > Chitinophagaceae > Pseudobacter > Pseudobacter hemicellulosilyticus. The sequence goes on along the minus strand of CP119311.1, from coordinate 5,209,286 downwards.
GACCTATGGTCCCTATACTAATAAACCCAGTATCCACAGTATGCACAAGGTCTGGATGTTCCTGAACAGGAATTACAGTGTCAACAGCCTGTATGAGGCGGCAGAGTATACCCGGTTTAACCTGCCTACGGGCTATCAGTTGCCGTCCGGAACCAATCAATACAGTATCCTGCCTGGGTTCCCGATCAACCGGTCAGCAATAACCTATCAATGTAAATAACGAACCATTTTTTGTTTCACGGCTGTTTGTTGACTGAACCTGTCCTGTAAAAAAAGCCCCGCTGCATAGCGGGGCTTTTTCATTGCGTATAATAAGGTGATTATCCTTTTTTGTTGCGCATGCTGGGCTTGGCTTTCTTGCCGGGTTTACCCTGTTTCAGGGTAGACGCGATCTTGGCTGCTTCGTAAACGTTCAGCAGACCGCCGGTTTTGCTGATCTCGGACAGGGCTACCATATTGTCTGTGCCGGGTTTCCGTACTTTATCAGCAGGAGCCGTGGCGGAATGTTCAATACAGTATTTTACCTGCTCGGGTGTCAGGTTGGGGAAGTAGCTCAGCAGGAAGGCAGCGGCGCCGGCCACTACAGGAGAAGCCATGCTGGTGCCTTGTGCATTACCATAGGTAGTGCCACCGGGAATGGTGGAGTAGATCCTTACACCGGGAGCAAACACATCCACTTCGGATTTGCCGTAGTTGGAGAAAGAAGCGGTGATGCCACCTGCTTTGGGGTCGCCGCTGGCGCCTACAGTGATCCAGTTGGGAGCACGGTATTGGTCGGCCCTGGCAACAGGATTGGGATAGTTCTCTGTAGAGTCAACGTTCTTGGCGTCGTTACCGGCTGCATGCACCAGGAGTACGCCTTTGCTTTCAGCATATTTTACGGCATCATCTACCCAGGTCTTTTCGGGAGAGAAACCTTTACCAAAGCTCATGTTGATCACTTTGGCGCCATTATCCGCCGCATAGCGGATGGCCAGGGCAATATCTTTATCGTGCTCATCACCATCAGGTACAGCGCGAACGGTCATGATGCGTACATTGTCGGCCACACCGTCCATGCCTTTGCCGTTGTTACGGATAGCGCCGATGATACCGGAAACGTGGGTACCGTGGAAAGGCGTGGAAGCCATTACATCGGGGTTACCATAGTATTTATCGTTGATATCGGCTTCATTGTCGCCCACGATGTCAGCGCGGTAGGCGGGGGGCGCTTTTTCTTTGGCTTCCGCTTTTTTCTCTTCGCCGGTAACAAACTCTTCAAAGCCGTTGATGAAATCCTTGTTGGTGCTTTCCATCATCTGGTTGGCGCGGAACAGGTAGAGGAAACCGCCTTTGGCGCTTTTCTCAGCAGGGCTTACAGCAGAGAAACTGTCCAGGTCGTTCCCGGTATATACATCTTTTTTCAGGGAGATGCGCAGTACGCTATCGCTGTTCTTGGCGCTTTTCAGGGCGTTCTTCAGCATGAACAGGTCAACGGAGGGCTCTCCGCCATCACCTTCCACGCTTTTTTTAGCCCGCAGCCAGGTCAGGTATTCTGCTTTGGCTTCACCGGTGAGGGAAGCGGTATCAATGGTCTGTCCGGCATATTTGGTCTTCAGCGTGTGGTAAACGCGGGCGCCTTCATAAGAATCCTGTTTTACGTTGCGACCGTCTTTGCCTCCGAGGAAGTTCCAGCCATATACATCATCAATATACCCGTTACCGTCATCATCGATGCCGTTACCGGGGATCTCTTTGGGGTTTCTCCAAAGAATATCTTTCAGGTCTTCATGCAGGGTATCCACACCGGAGTCAATCACAGCTACCAGCACAGTATTGCTTTTCAGTTTCTTTTCCTTTACAAAATCATAAGCCTGTTGAAGACTGATGCCGGAAAAGCCATCTTTGGTCTTGTCCAGCAGGTGCCATCCTTTCGGCACCTCGGTTTTACTTGTTTGTCCAAAGGCAAGCATTCCAGTGAACACCAGGGCCGAAGAAAGACCCATTACTTTACCCAATGTACTCATTAGTGATTAATTTTTTTCTGTCTTAACAGATGTGTTTATGCGTTTTTTAGTTGTTGACCAAAGGGGCAAATATCCCCATTTTTGCGCTTTATTAACGATTATTTTCAAGCATTAAAAAGCCATTAACAATAAAAGTAATTAAAAGAGAGACCGTATACCCTGAAAATACATGAGTGGCAGCCCGGGGTCGGTACTGCCACTCATGAGGGTTATCTGTCAGGCTTTTATTTACTTTCCTGTAACGTTCATTTCCACGCGCCTGTTCCTGGACCTTCCTTCCGGCGTACCGTTATCTGCTACCGGGCGTTCCTGTCCGTATCCGACAGCGCTCACCCTGGAAGCGTCAATACCCAGTTTCACGAGGTAGGCTTTCACTGCATCCGACCGTTTCTGTGACAGGTTCAGGTTCAGTGAGGCCCAGCCGGTATTATCGGAGTGACCTTCAATATTCATGATGAAGTCAGGGTTGTCTTTCAGGATACCCACAATCTTGTTCAGCTGCTTGCGGGAAGCTTCTGTCAGCTGGTAACTGTTCCTGGCGAAGAAGATGCGTTGTGCCACAAAGTTCACTTTCTCCACAATTTCTTTCTTGACCAGCGGGCAACCATCATTGGCTTTGGAGCCAGGGGTGCGCGGGCATTTGTCGTCCCGGTCGTTGACGCCATCACCGTCCGTATCGGGAATGGGACAACCCTGGTTGGACACGGGGCCCGGAACGGTTGGGCATTTATCCAGCTCATCATTCACCCCATCACCATCGGTGTCCGGTACAGGACAGCCCTGGTATTTTTCAAGACCCGGCACCAGCGGACATTTATCTTCTTCATCGTTGATGCCGTCCTTATCTGTATCCGGTACAGGACAGCCATGGTACCTGGCCAGCCCCGGCAGATCCGGACATTTATCCGTATGGTCGGCAATGCCATCTCCGTCACGGTCGGGACAACCATTGGTGGTCAGCGGGCCGGAAGAGTTGGGGCAGTGGTCCCTTTCATCCGGGATACCGTCGCCATCGCTATCCCTTGGTTTGCTTTCAGGTTTGGCGTGCTTGTTGAGCCAGAAACCTACGGTGACCCCTGTTACGCGGTGCTTGAGGTCGCCGTCATACGGGGCATGGTAGAAATTGTTGAGGCCCTGGCTGGCATATCCGGAAACAATGAAGCTGCCGAATTCAAAACCAACGCGGGCATTAACGCCGTAATCGAAAGTTTTCACTTTCCAGGTTTCGCTGCCTGCCTCAATAGCGCCATCTGATTTTTTCAGCCTGGTGCTGTTGTCCGGTTCCAGCAGTTTGGTTTCGGTAGATTGCTTGCCCGTATAGAAGAAACTGACATACGGACCTGCACTCACAAAGAAATTGGCTCTTTTGCCAAGCGGGATCTTGTAAGTGAGGTTAAGCGGGATATCAATGTAATTAGGGTAAAAAGTGTTTTTCTGGTAGAGGGTATCGGTCTGCGCCAGGGCCGTATCAGCCATGTGCGTGTACTTCCTCCCTTTGGTCATGTAATAAAGGCCGGGCTGCAGGAACCAGTGTTTCTTGTTGCCGAGCGGGATCTCCGCCAGCACACCTGCATTGAATCCACCACGCGTTTCGTAACCAGGTTTGGTGGTAGCCTCCCAGTTGGGCAGACTGTTTTTTTCAAGAACGGAAGAGTAATGTGGCCCCCCTGTTAAGGCCAGCCGCATTTGGCTGAAGGACACTGAAGCCACAGAGCAGCAAATCAGCAGTGTAAAAAATTTTTTCATCTGCGAAGGGTTTGGGTTTGAAGGCTCAGTATAAATAGCCAAACTACATGATCCCTTTGCATATGCGTTCAGGTACACGCATAGGATAACCGGATAGTATGGTTAGTTCATACCGATATTAAGATTTCTTACGGCTTTAAACGTCCGGTTACCTTACTATAGTATATTACCATAACAAAAACTTGCCGGAACTTGAGATAGATCAATCCTTTACGTGGATCAACCAATCACATGACCGGTATTGTGCGGCTATTTACGCGGAATTGTACGTGGTAGTTATTCTCTCAGACGTCGAATTTGATACCCTGCGCCAGGGGCAGCTGGGTGGAATAGTTGATGGTATTGGTTTGCCGGCGCATGTAGGCCCTCCAGGCATCACTGCCGCTTTCCCGGCCGCCGCCTGTTTCTTTCTCCCCGCCAAACGCCCCTCCGATCTCAGCGCCTGAAGTGCCGATGTTGACATTGGCGATGCCACAGTCGCTTCCCGCGGCCGACAGGAACTGTTCTGCCTCGCGCAGGTTCAGGGTCATGATGGAAGAGGATAGACCCTGCGGTACGCCGTTCTGGATGGCGATGGCCTCATCAAGGTCTGAATATTTCAATAAATACAATATGGGTGCAAAGGTTTCCTGCTGTACAATGGCAAAATCGGGCCGGGCTTCGGCAATGCAGGGATTTACATAACAGCCGCTTTCATAACCGGGACCTTCCAGCACGCCGCCTTCCACTACAAAATGACCGCCTTCTACTTTGCAGTCCTCAATGGCGGCCAGGTAATTTTTCACGGCTTCTTTATCGATCAGTGGTCCTACATGGTTCTGTTCTTCCAGCGGGTTGCCGATATACAGCTGGCGGTAGGCTGCCACCAGTTTGTCCTTAATGGTCTCATACACGGATTCGTGAATAATGAGCCGGCGGGTAGTGGTGCAGCGTTGACCGGCAGTGCCCACTGCGCCAAAGATTGCGCCGCGAACGGCAATGTCCAGGTCGGCCTCTTTGCTGATGATGATGGCGTTGTTGCCACCCAGTTCCAGCAGTACGCGGCCCAGTCTTGCTCCCACAGCAGCGCCAACCGCCTTGCCCATCCTGGTTGAACCGGTAGCGGAAACCAGGGGGATCCGGTGATCGTCCGACAGCCATTCGCCGGCTTCCCGGCCGCCCACCAGCAGGTTGCTGACGCCTTCCGGTACGCCGTTGCGGGCAAATACCGTGGAGACTATATGCTGACAGGCCACCGCGCAGAGCGGTGTTTTTTCTGAAGGCTTCCAGATACAGACATCCCCGCAAACCCATGCCAGCATGGTATTCCAGCTCCAGACAGCTACGGGGAAATTGAAGGCGGTGACAATTCCCACCAGTCCCAGGGGATGCCATTGCTCATACATCCGGTGGGCCGGCCTTTCGCTATGGATGGTAAGTCCATAGAGCTGGCGCGACAGCCCCACGGCAAAATCACAGATATCGATCATTTCCTGCACCTCGCCATAACCTTCCTGCAGGCTCTTGCCCATCTCATAGGATACCAGCTTGCCCAGGGGCTCCTTGTACTGGCGGAGCGCTTCCCCGATCTGGCGGACCACTTCACCGCGTTTGGGCGCAGGCCATACCCGCCAGGCCTGGAATGCCTGCTGGGCTTTAGCCACTACGGCCTCATAGCTGGCGGTATCAGCCATATGAACAGCGCCGATCAGCCGGCCATCCACCGGCGAGTGGGATTCCAATAAAGGGGTGGCAGTTTCTATCCATTGAGACCCGGTGCTGACACCGGCATTGGTTGCCTTGAGCTGCAGTGCGGCCAGAAAATCCATCATGGTTATGATCGTTAGTGGTTGATAGGTTTTGGTGAGAACCGGGACAAATGTACAATAATTGACCATCAGTCTTTCACCAGGATCAGCTGCTGCTGCAATGCGGAATCGCGCGTTTGCTGGTTGATGAATTTACCCGTGAGCTGGCTGATATGAAAATGCGGGAGCCGGGCAAAGACCCGGTAGGCAGGATCGGCGTTCAGCAGGGAATCGGCCAGCTGCTCCGGAACAAATAAGGCCACCTGTTTTTTAGCAGACAGGTCCTCCAGCCGGCAGAACTGTAAAGGCTGCGGCAGGTAGTAGGCCAGCGAATAACTGGCGGGCGCTTCCCGCACCATAAATACAGGTCCGGTCCATTGCCGGCTGGCCAGGGTAAAAGCGGCCTGGCTGCCCGACTGGTAACGCAGGATGGCCGGATAAAAGAGGAAATTGATAAAGGCGTACACCAGCAGGGCCATGCCCGTGCTGCGACCCAGGGCCCCGGGTAATCCTGGTTGCCGGAACAGCCAGAACAGGAGAGCGGCCAGCAGCAGCAGCCCGCCCATCACCAGCACAGGATGGGGAAACCCGTAGAAAAAGGCCAGCGCCAGGAGCAGTAGCGGCAGGAGGATGGCCAGCACCTGCTGGCACCACCAGGCGGCTTTCAGGGCTCCTTTTTTATATACATGGACAATGAAGTCGGCGGTCATGATGGCCAGGAAGGGGAAAATGATATTGCTGTAGTGGGGCAGCTGGAACCGGGAGAGGGAGAACAGCAGCAGGGTGAAGCCAGCGCAGCCCAGGGTGATGAACTCGCGGCTCTGGTACAGCCTGCTGGTCAGCAGGGATTTCAGCCGGCCGTACAGCGCTGCATACAGGAGCAGGGACCAGGGCAGGAAAGCCCAGAGCAGGGTATGCAGGTAAAATGTCGGATCGCCTTTACCCCGGATCGGGCCGGTATTGAAAAAGCGACCAAACTGGCTATCCCAGAAGAAAAACCGGATGCCAGAGACATTGGTTCGTCCAAAAACCGTTTTTTCCGGGTGACTATCAAACTGCCAGTACAGGCAGAGTAATTCCGGGAGGGTGAAAAGGCCCACCAGCAGGAGGGCCAGCCACCAGCGGGGATGGAGGAATTGCCGCCATTCCTTGCGGAGGCACCAGTGCAAAATAAAGCCTGCTCCGATAGTGATCAGGATAAAAGGTCCCTTGGTCATCAGGGCCATGCCGGCCAGCAGGGAGCCGGCCACGAGCTGCCAGCCGATCTTTTGTTGGGAGGCCTTATAATAGTGGTATACGCTGCCTGCCACCAGGCCGGTCAGGTAGGGCTCGGCCCGGACATCATTATTGGAAATAACGAGATGAGCAGCTGTAACATACACAAGTGTAGCTATTTGTGCTACTTGTTTACTATAAAATTCGAGGGCAAGCCGGTAGGTATAAAAAGCGCCAAGCAGCCAGAACAGGAGCGCCGGGAACTTATAGGCAAAGGAGTTGGCGCCAAATAATTTGATGCTGAAGGCGGCCATCCAGAAAGGGAAATGAGGCTTGTCCAGCCAGTCGCGCCCCTCCACTTTCAGGTTGATAAAATCACCGGAATCAGCCATGGTCCGGGAAATGGACGCATAGAGTGCGCCGTCGGGTTCCAGGATGGTGATGAAAAGGGCGCCGGCATTGACAAGGATACTGGTGATCAGCAGGGGGCGGAACCAGCGGTTAAGCCAGGTTTCCCAGTGCGACTGGGCATCGGAAGGATACATAACGATAGGTGGGGCCAATAGTGTGTCAGTGATTAAACAAAAATATTAACGTAAGGATGCTGGTGGATTGTATACCAGTGTATAACGTTGTGTTACGGGCCATAGTCTCCGGAACAGCCAACCTGCCCCTGTGCCGGTGATCAGGCCTACTACGCCACCCACTACAATATCGGATGGGTAGTGTTTGCCCACATAGATCTGGGCATACCCGATGATAGCGGCCCAGATCCATAGCCAGTGCCATTTTTTACCGGTGATGGCCAGGATGGCAATGAACCAGAAAGCGGCCAGTCCAAAATGGTTGGCGGCATGGGAGGAGGGCAGGCCATACATCCCGCCGCAGTCAATCAGGTCCCGGAGCAAGGGGCCCAGGTCGGGGTCCTGGCAGGGGCGGAGCCGGCCGAAAAAAGGCTTCATGACTGCAGCGCTGAGGCTGTCGGTGATGGCAAAGGTCAGCAGGGTGCAGCCTGTAAAAAGCCAGGCCCGCCATTCCAGTTTACGGATGGCCAGGTACAGCATGTAAACATAGAGCGGGATCCAGGTGTACGGATGACGCAGGAGGGTCATTACGGGGTCCAGCCAGGCGCGGTCAGTATCATTGTTGATGAGCACTACCAGCGCCCTGTCCAGGTTCTCGATCCATTGAAGTAGCGGCATAATCTTTCACTTTATCCTAATGATTGAAATTAGGAGGTGCTTTTTACGTCTTTGTTACGTTGTCATTATGCTTACGTCAATTCCCGCACTATAGAAGGGTAGAAAGTGCCTGCGGCGCCTTCAAAAAGCCATATTTAACCTGGTTTTAATATTGCTCCTGGTCGTTCGGGAAATCATTCGCTTTCACATCCTTTACATATTGGGTAATGGCGCCATTGATCTGTTCGGCCATATTGAGGTACTGTCGAAGGAAGCGGGGTTTGAATTCGTTGTTGATGCCCAGCATATCGTGCATCACCAGGACCTGGCCATCGCAATGTTTACCTGCCCCGATGCCGATGGTGGGTACCAGCAGGCTTTCGGACACCTCTTTGGCCAGCTGGGCAGGGATCTTTTCCAGCACCATGCTGAAGCAGCCGATATCCTGGAGGAGCCGGGCGTCATGGCGGAGCTTATTGGCTTCGGCCTCTTCCCGGGCGCGTACGGTATAGGTCCCGAACTTATAAATGGATTGGGGGGTAAGGCCCAGGTGTCCCATGACAGGGATGCCGGCGGCCAGGATCCTTTTAATGGATTCCAGGATCTCTTCGCCGCCTTCCAGCTTGATACCATGGGCGCCGGTCTCTTTCATAATGCGGATGGCGGAGGCCAGGGCTTCTTTTGAATTGCCCTGGTACGAACCAAAGGGCAGGTCTACCACTACCAGGGAGCGATTGACGCCGCGGATCACGGAAGATGCGTGGTAGATCATCTGGTCCAGGGTGATGGGCAGGGTGGTCTCGTGGCCGGCCATAACATTGGAGGCGGAGTCGCCTACCAGGATCACATCAACACCGGCCGCATCGAAAAGGCGGGCGAAGGAAAAATCATAGGCGGTGATCATAGAGATCTTTTCGCCATTGGTTTTCATCTTCTGGATGGTATTGGTAGTGATCTTTTTTACCTCTTTGTTCACTGACATGTTTAGCAATTTTAGATGGTGGATGGCGGGAGGGAATATGGCTCTGCATTAGAATAAAACACATTCATAATGCTCCACGCGGGCTTGAAGAGGGGCTAAAGGTAAGAAACTGTAGAATATGACAAAGCGAACTTATTTGTCCTGTTTCCCTTTCAATTCCTCGTACAGGTGCTGGATCAGCCCGTCGGCCAGGCCGATCTTGGGCACAAATATCTCCCCGATATTGGCCCAGCGCATCACATTGACATAGATCTGGAGGGCGGGCACTATGACATCTGCCCGGTCTTCCCGCAGCTTATAGAGGCGGACCCGCTGGTCTACGGTAAAGCTGCCGAACTCCTTGAGGTAGTCCTTAAGCAACTCTGCCTGCAGGGGTTTGCCTTCCTTGCGTTTGGAGATGGAGAAGATCTTGTTGATGTTGCCGCCTGACCCAATGGCCACCATATTGTTGACATGGATCTTTGTTTCACGGCGGATAAAATCCTTCATCTCGTCCCAATGGTATTCGGTGACCTGTTTTTTGATGAGGCGGATAGTGCCGATATTGAAGGAGCGTTTGAAGACCAGTTTGCCGTCGGCAAAGAAAGTGAGTTCGGTGCTGCCACCGCCTACGTCAATATAGAGGTAGGCGTGGGTCTTATCCATATTTTCTGCAATGTGATTCTCGTAGATCAGGGTGGCTTCGACATCACCGCTGATGATCTCTATCTCAATGCCGGTCTGGTCCTTTACATTTTTCAGGATGGAGGGTGCGTTGACAGCGTCCCGCATGGCGGAGGTGGCGGCGGCTTTGAGGTGGGGCAGGGGCACGCCGTAAGCGTCCAGCAGGTATTTATAGGCTTTGGCGGTATTGAGGATCATTGCCTCTTTTTCGGCGGAGATCTCATTCTTTTCAAACACATCAAAACCCAGCCGGAGGGGCACCCGCACCAGGTTGATCTTCTGGAATTCGGGCTTGCCATAATCGTTAAGGATCACATCGGAGATCAAAAGTCTTGCAGCGTTGCTGCCTATATCAATTGCCGCCAATCTCATGGTAGTCAGTTGTCATCAGGACCGATAGACAATCCTTCCCCCTCAGGCCGGCGTTACATCTGCAATGACCGGCTGCGTGGTCCCGGAATGAACAATCGTTTTTTGGTGTAAATAATTGTAGATCTCCACTTGCGACCGGATCTTCTTCTGCTTTTTGTCGCGCACATACCGGTTGCTCAGATCATTGTCCAAAATTCTGGCTTTTACATTATCCCTCAATTGAATTTCAAGTATATTTTTCAACACTCTCTTAATATTGTCCTCCAGGATGGGGCAGGTAGCTTCTACACGGTGGTCCAGGTTGCGCACCATCCAGTCGGCCGATGAGATATACACTTTCTCATCTCCATTATTATGGAAAATGAAGATCCGCGCGTGTTCCAGGTATTCGTCCACTATACTGATAGCCTGAACGGGGTGGATGAATTTGGTGTTCTCGGAGTACATACAGAAGATCCCGCGGATAATGAGCCTGAGCTTGACGCCGGCGCGGGCTGCTTCATAGAGTTTGGCAATCAGGTCCTCATCGGAGAGGGAGTTCATCTTGAGGGTGATGGCCGCCGGTTTTTTCTCTCTGGCGTTCCTGATCTCCCGGTTGATCAGCTTATTGAGTTCCCTGCGCAGGCTGACGGGGCAGGGGATCAGGGTCTTGCAGGCTTTAAGGTATCGTGCGCCATCCCTGGGGTTTTCCAGGTAATTGAACAGGCGGTTCACATCAGCCATCACAAAACGATCGGCGGTCAGCAGGCAGTGGTCGCCATAGACGTGGGCCGTTTTCTCGTTCAGGTTGCCGGTACTTACAAAACCATAGTGGATGGTGCGGTTGTTCTGTCTTTTTTTGATGAGGCAGATCTTGGCATGCACCTTCATGGTAGGCTGGGTGATCAGCACTTTCACGCCTTCCTCTTCCAGTCGCTCCTTCCATTCCAGGTTGGCCTCTTCATCAAAGCGGGCGCGCAGTTCCAGGAAAACGGTCACCTGTTTACCGTTACGGACGGCATTGATCAGGGCGTTGATCACCTTGGAATTGGACGCCAGCCGGTAAGCGGTGAGCTTGATGGCGGTAACGTCCGGGTCAATGGCGGCCTCGCGCAGGAGGTCTATCACGGGGTTAAAGGAATGGTAGGGGAAATTGAGCATGATATCCTTTTCCAGCATTACATCGGTCACCCGCATTACGCTGCGGAGGTAGGGGTGCTGGAAGGGTTTCTTCCGCTGCCCTTTTTTGGCAAACACGTCCGGGAAATCCATGAAGTGGCGGAAATTATGGATCCGGCCGCCGGGGATAACGCTTTCCTTACGGGATAGGTTGAGCTTGCGGCTCAGGAACGACAGCAGGCCATCGTCCATCTCCTTGTCATATACAAAGCGTACGGGTTTCCCCTTACGGCGATTTTTGAGTCCTTTTTCTATTTTCTGGATCAGGGAGGTGGAGATATCGTTGTCAATATCTATCTCGGCGTCCTTGGTGACCTTGAACACCCAGGAGTGGTGGCGGTCGTACCCGAAATAAGAGAAGATACTTTTCAGGTTGAAGCGTATCACATCTTCCAATAATATAATATGGCTTTCTCCTTCTGGGGAGGGCAGCTGGATGAAGCGACCAACTGCTTTAGCGGGTACTTCAATAATGGCGTATTTTTTCTTGAGACTGGCATCCCGGCGGGAGAGGACCACACCCAGGTAGAGCGATTTATCGCGCAGGTAGGGCAGCTGGGGCATGGTCTCAATCATAATGGGAATGATATTGGCGCGGACCTCCTCCTCAAAATAGCTGCCTACAAATTTCTGCTGGTCTTTGTTGAGCTGGCGTTCGCTCACCAGGTAGATCTTCTCTTTTTCCAGCTCCCGGCGGACGGATTCCCAGATGCGGTTGAACTCGGTCTGCTGTTCCAGTACTATCTGCTGGATCTCATCGAGGATGCGGCCGGGCGACTGCTCCAGGTGCATATTTTTAATCCTTTTGCCTACATCTGTCATCCTTTTGAGGGTAGCTACCCGGACGCGGAAGAACTCATCCAGGTTATTGGAGAAAATACCCAGGAATTTCACTCTTTCCCGCAGGGGCACACTGGTGTCAGCCGCTTCCTGCAGCACCCGCGCATTAAAAGACAACCAGCTGATGTCCCGGGCAATCGTTTTACGTTTCATGTCTAACATTAGTCCAGCCTTTTACCAAAGATGGCGAAGCTGAAATGAACTTTAAATTAAGTAATTATTAATTATTTCCCTAAATATCATCAGCTTAGGAACGTAATTAGCGGAGAAGACAGTATCTTTGCCGCCCTTCCCGGTCCAGGCTTTTAAGGATATTCACATTGTGGAGAAGTTGGATTGGGAAAAACAGGTATTTTCTTTTTGTATATTGGTTGGGATTACCGACCTTTGCACTCCAAAATTTTTTCAGTCATGGCAAGAGTATGTCAGGTGACAGGTAAGGTTCCGGTAACCGGCCACCGTGTTTCCCATTCAAATATCAAGACCAAACGCCGGTTTTTACCCAACCTGCAGGTTAAACGTTATTTCCTGCCCGAAGAGGACAAATGGATTACATTGAAGCTCTCTACTGAAGGTATCCGTACCATCAACAAGAGGGGCCTGTACAATGTAGTGAAAGAGCTGCGGGCTAAGGGTGAAAAAATCTAACTCATTTTTTAAAAACACGTTATGGCAAAGAAAGGTAACAGAGTGCAGGTGATCCTGGAGTGCACTGAGCATAAGACCAGCGGTCAGCCCGGTACCAGCCGGTATATCACTACCAAGAACAAAAAGAACAACCCGGAGCGTATGGAACTGAAGAAGTTCAACGCGATCCTGAAGAAGGTGACTGTTCACAAAGAGATCAAATAATCTATTTGCTCTTTTGACAAGTGCTAATTTGAAAATGATTAGCACCGGAGTTATTCATTTTCAGATTACTAAGTCAACTATTTCAAAATTAAACTATGGCAAAAGCAGCTTCCAAAAACGCGAAGGTTAAAGACGTGAAGGCTTCAGCTGAGGCGAAGAACTATACCAAAGTGATCCGTGCTGTTCGCAGTCCCAAGAGCGGCGCCTATACTTTCAAAGAGGCGATCGTTCACAAGGACAAGATCAAGGATTATCTGGCAAAAAAATAAGTGGGTTAATAAGTACAATATTAAAAGCTGTTCTGTGCTACAGAACGGCTTTTTGTATTTCTTTGTGGTGCTTAGTATAACTTTAAATAGGGACGTATGGGATTTTTCGGTAAACTCTTTGGCAAGAAAGAGAAGGAAACACTGGATCAGGGCCTGCAGAAAACCAAGGAAGGTTTTCTGTCCCGCATCACCAAGGCCATTGCCGGCAAAAGCACGGTAGACGATGAAGTGCTCGATAACCTGGAAGAAGCACTGGTAGGCGCCGATGTAGGTATTGATACCACCGTGCAGATCATTAGCCGTATTGAAAAACGGGTAGCGAAAGACAAGTATATCAATGCCACCGAATTGAACGGCATATTGCAGGAGGAAATTGAGGCAGTGCTGGTAGAGGCCGACGAAGCCTCCGCCTATACCTTTGATTCCGGGCTGCCGGCCAAACCCTTTGTGATCCTGGTGGTAGGAGTGAATGGTGTGGGTAAGACCACCACCATCGGCAAGCTGGCCTATAATTTCAAGAAAGCGGGTAAGTCGGTCCTGCTTGGTGCCGCCGATACCTTCCGCGCAGCCGCGGTAGACCAGCTGACCATCTGGAGCGAACGCGTAGGGGTACCCATTGTTAAACAATCCATGGGTTCTGATCCCGCGTCAGTAGCTTTTGATACCGTTCAGGCCGGCGTAGCCCGGGGCATGGACGTGGTGATCATTGATACTGCCGGTCGCCTCCACAACAAGGCCCACCTCATGGACGAACTGACCAAGATCAAACGTGTAGTACAGAAACATATTCCCGAAGCACCGCATGAAGTGCTGCTGGTGCTGGACGGTTCCACCGGGCAGAACGCCCTGGAGCAGGCCCGCCATTTTACGGCTGCTACTGATGTATCGGCCCTGGCCATCACCAAACTGGATGGTACAGCCAAAGGCGGGGTGGTGCTGGCCATTGCCAACCAGTTTAAGATCCCCGTTAAATTTATTGGCGTGGGGGAAAAGATGGAAGACCTCCTGGTGTTCGACAAACACGAGTTTGTAGACAGCCTTTTCAATCTCGACAATAAATAAATACCGGAAGGACCTGCTGCAAACAGCGGGTACTGATTCCAGTTATATAATAGTAAAAGGGTATCGTTTCCGATACCCTTTTTTTGTGCTATCGATCCTCGTTTTTCAACAAGCTGTTTATGCAATGAACGGATCTACGATGGCCAGTACGGCTTCTTTGGTCAGCGGCTCATCAAAAGATTCTGTAGCGGCATCGGCGGAAATACCGGTGCCATTGATGTTCACAATATTGAAAGTTGCCTGGGTACTCAGTTCTTCCCCGTTATAGCTGGCCTGCACGGCAGCGCCGATGCCGGCGGTATCCTTGCCGGTGATCCAGGGTTTGATACTGGTATCCGCTGCCAGTGTCCGGCGCATGCTGCGGATATGCGAAGCATGGCGCGCTTCCACAGAATGGATCTGCAGGGCAGCGGTCAGGATATCATTGTTCTCCATCAGGTTGCCTGCCTGTCCTTTGTAGGCACGTACGCCGGTATCTTCAAAAGTCTGTGCAACGGCCAGGAACAGGGCATAATCGCTGAACACCTGTTTGAAAGGACCGTTGCCCGAACCGTTACCGGCCGAGAAATCGAAAGTGGGTTTGGGGTTGGGCGTGCCACCCAGCTGACCGATCACGGTGGTGAGCAGGTTTACGTGGGCCACCTCATGGTCCCGGATAGTGGTGATGGCAGCCTTGGGCGCCCCGGCGGGAATGGGGGCATCAGCCACGGCTTTTTTATAGAACTCTGCTTCCAGGTGTTCCAGGGTGAGCGCAAACTGGAGTACGCCGATAATACTATTGGTATCCCGGCCATACGCTTTTTTGAACAGGCTGCCCAGCGCCAGCGGGATGGCGGACAGGGCCAGCACGCGACCCGCCTTGGCAAATTGTTTCATGGTATGACGGCGGGTATCCATCCGGTCGTAGACCTCAGGATCTACCTTCTCTATTTCGGTGATGATATTGTGCATGTTCATGGCGGATCAGTTTAAGTAGTAGGTAAATTGTTGGCGTTGATCTTCGATTTCAGGAAGCCGGAAGCAGTGGCCAGTACTTCAGAGGGGGATTTGGCCAGGTCCAGCCCGGAACCGTCCACCACGGTACTGTCGGCAAAGGAGCCGTTGGAGATCAGGTCGCGGATATAGCCGGCATGCCTGGCTTCCACGGAAACGATCTTACCGGCCAGCAGCAGGTAATCGCCATTGGTGATCAGCTTACCGGCGCCGTTATAGGCGGCTACGCCGAGGTCTTCAAATGCTTTGGCGGTGGCCAGCACGCTGTCGCGTTTGCTGAAATCGATCTTTGTAAAATTCACTTCCAGTCCGGGAATGGCTTTATCGCCCAGTGCTTTCTTAAAAAATTCCCGGTGAGCGATCTCATGATCGCGGATATCCGTCAACAGGGATTTTTCAGAAGCGGTGATACCGCTGTATTGCGACATGATGACCTGGGTATAAAAAGCGGCTTCCAGTTGTTCCAGGGCATAGGCGTAGTTGAGGATGCCTATATCTCCACTGCCCAGGTTGATGCCGTTGTCATCATCGTCCTTGTTACAGCCTGTTGATGTTAAAGCTGCCAGTGCGCCGATCCCTGCAATGCCGGCTGATTTGATCAGGAACTGCCGGCGGCTGGTACCCGGCTGGCGGGTTTCGGCGGCAGGCGTAGCAGTCCCTGTTGAAACAGGAAATTGTTGTTGTTTCATTCGTTTGCTTTTTAATGAGCCAGTGAAAAAATGATGAGTGTACAGGGCTGTTACATTAACAGACATGCACTTGTTGATCGGCGTTACCTGTTGAGGGGGCGGCGCCAATGACATGATCAGGTGTTAAACAAAAGGCTGGAAGGACTTTAGTACAGTACTTAAATTAAACTTGCCTACGGATTCGGCAAATGAATGTTTGAATAGGGGAGTAGTCTGTATCAGTTACGGGATCGGGATGCAGATAGATTTATAATAATGAAAAAAAATATGGAATTCAATAAGTTGTGGAATGTGGGGAAGATATTGGACGAACCAGGGACTGCCGATATCAAGCGCTGCTCGCTGTCTTGCTGTGTATTTGTGTGCTGTGGTTGAAACCGGGACAGGCTGGGGTAAGAGTCAGGGATAAAAGACTTTTTGGGACGAACCAAGGGCTACGGCTGTAAAACGATGCTCCCTGCCTGGCTATGTACACTTTTTAGTAGTGTGCTTGCAACATGGGGGAAGCTGTTATAGCTGTCAGTGGTAAAAAATCTCTTTGGGACGAACCAGGGGCTGCGGCTGTTAAACGCTGCTCCCTGCCTTGCCTGTATATATGTGGGGTATGTGCTTGCAGCCTATGGCAGATTGGTATAGTTGGCTGTGGTAAAAGACTTTTTGGGGAACGAACCGTTTGCTACGGCTGTTGAAGACCGGTTACCCGGAGAATGTGGAAGTCTTCTTGATGACTGCCTTTAAAAAAGGAAGACCGGCGAAAGCCGGTCTTCGTTAGAGAGCCTTTTAGCTCCTGGGTAACACCACATGATCGATCACGTGTATAACTCCGTTTTTCTGATAAACATCTTTGATGGTAATGGTGGCGCTGCCTTCATTCTCATCTTTCAGCATGATCTTGTTCCCTTTCATCCAGATCCAGAGCTTCCCGCCGGATACGGTGGTCAGTTCGGCCTTTCCTTTCCCTTCTTTGATCAGCCGGGCCAGTTCTTTGGAATCCAGCTTGCCCGCTACCACATGGTAAGTGAGGATGCCGGTCAGCTTCTCTTTGTTTTCCGGTTTCAGCAAGGCTTCCACGGTACCCTTGGGTAATTTTTGGAAGGCCTGGTTAGTGGGGGCAAAGACGGTGAATGGTCCATTACCCTGTAAAGTCTCCACCAAACCGGCCGCTTTCACAGCTTCTACCAGCGTGGTGTGGTCAGCAGAGTTTACTGCATTTTCCACTATGTTTTTGGATGGATACATGGCGGCGCCGCCAACTTCTACTGTTTTTTCCTGAGCATTGATCAATTGTGCAGCAAACGTTACGAATGCAAAAAGCACCCCTGTTTTGATGATTTTCATATTTAAAATTGTTGATGATTGAACCTATCGGATCTGTAGTTGTACTCACTTGCCGGCTTTGTTACATGTAACAGAAATACTTACGAGAGCTGGAAATACATTGGATTTTCCCATGTATAATTTTTTTACTGCTTATTTTTGAGCCCTCAACAGCTAAACAGTAGTATATATGGCATACTGGCTCGTAAAGTCCGAACCCTCCGTATACGCGTGGGAAACATTTGAAAAGGATAAGCAGACATTCTGGAACGGCGTGCGCAATTACGCTGCGCGCAATAATCTCCGGGCAATGAAGAAGAACGACCAGGTGTTGTATTACCATAGTAATGAAGGTCTCCAGATAGTGGGCATAGCCAAAGTGATCAAAGAGGCCTACCAGGATCCTACTACGGAAGAGGAACCCTGGGTAGTGGTTGACCTGAAACCGGTAAAACGGTTAAAGCAGCCTGTTAGCCTGGCGCAGGTCAAGGCCGACGGGCGGCTGGCCAATATGGCGCTGGTCCGCCTGGGCAGGTTATCTGTGCAGCCGGTGACAGATGAGGAATGGGCGGCGGTAATGGAACTGGCGGACGAAAAGTAAGGGTACCAGGCTTTTCTTTTCCGGTTGCCGAAAGATCTTTTGAAGCGGTGTTGCTGTGAGCGGCCAGAAGGGGATTGTAATTTGCCTGGCTTTTGGCCAATAGAACAGCAACCGGATATGCCTGCAAAACTGGAGACTGCAGTACAGGTGTTTAAGTACAATTGATAAATCAGCTGATATGGCACTAAAAAAAATGGTAGTGCTCACCGGCGCGGGCATCAGCGCGGAGAGCGGTTTAAAGACCTTCCGTGATAGTGATGGGCTCTGGGAAGGCTATAATGTAATGGATGTGGCTACGCCTGGCGCCTGGCGGAAAGATCCGGCGCTGGTGCTGGAGTTTTACAATCTTCGCCGCGCCAACGTGCTGGCTGCGGCGCCCAATGCTGCCCATATTGCCCTGGCTGAGCTCCAGGAAGAATACGATGTACAGATCATTACCCAGAATATAGACGATCTGCATGAGCGGGCTGGTTCCCGCAAAGTATTGCACCTGCATGGCGAGATCCTGAAAATGCGCAGTGAAAAAGATCAGCGGCTGGTATACGATATCACCGGCGATATCCAGCTGGGCGATAAAGCCCCGGATGGCGCACAGCTGCGCCCGCATATTGTCTGGTTTGAAGAGCCGGTGCCAATGATTGAGCAGGCTGTTCCGCTGGTGCGGAGCGCTGATATTTTTGTGATCGTAGGTACATCACTGGTAGTGTACCCGGCTGCAGGCCTGGTGGATTTTGTAGCGCCGGGTGTGCCAGTCTATATCGTAGATAAAAAGATCCCTTATACCTCCTCCTCCGGATTGCTGACGGCTATTGAACAGCCGGCCACAACGGGCATGCAGGAGTTGCGTGCTTTGCTCAGGAAGGCGTAACCCTGGTGGCTGTCCCCGGAAGTTTGTTTACTGAAAGAGCAGCCATAGGTTCGTCCCAAAAAAAATAAATTGATCAGGCTATAGTGTTGTTCAAAACAAGTGCAGGCAACAACCTTGGTGGCTGTCCGGATGTTTGTTTGTTGAAAGAGCAACCATAGGTTCGCCCCCAAAAAATAAATTGATCAGGCTATAGTGTTGTGCAAAACAAGTGCAGGCAGCAACCCTGGTGGCTGTCCCCGGAAGTTTGTTTGCTGAAAGAACAGCCATAGGTTCGCCCCAAAAAATAATAGTTGGTAAAGCGGCGATCTGCCATTTTGGGTGGCTTTATTCTTGTGAAGTAACACGCAGAAAACCTGCTGTTTTACGATAGCGTCAATAATGTTTCCCGGAATCGGATGCCGTTCTCTCCCAATTCCTGCAGGACAGGTGTATAGATCTCCGGCAGGATGGGAATATGTAAACCGGTCAGTGGTATTTTTCCTTCCAGAAACAACACGGCGGCAATGCCGAGCGGCAGGCCTACGGTTTTGGCCATGGCTGTACGTCGCTGGTCTTCCCCACGAACTATCAGGCAGCTGTTGCGCTGGTAGTCCAGGCCATTGAGGCGGTAGCCGATCTCGTGCAGCATTACAATCATGTCTTTGTCGGCCGGCTGTAATACCAGCTTCTGTTCCAGGGCAAATTGCAGGACGTCGGCTGCGCTGCAGGTTCCCTTATTGATCAGCGTGTCCGCATCTTTTCTTCCCAGAAAGTCCAATTGATCGGCCAGCAGGGAACCGGCAGGCACTGCAGGGATAGGCAGGCCTTCAGGCGTACGGTATTGATCAAAGAAGGCCTGTAAGCTCTGACCGTCCGTATGATAGCGGACGGTTTCATCGGTGAGTCCCCATTCTACCAGTTGTCGCCAGCCGCCGCAAAAGTCAGGATGACGCAGGGTGGTGCGGATAAAAGTACTGGTATGATGGAGGCCGTATACCGGTCCGTACGATAAAGAATCGCGGTTGGGATACCAGGCCAGTTCACCCAGGCCCGGGATACTGACAGTGCGGGTGGGATTGAAGAGTGCTTCGTAGGGCATTTCCTGGTCCTGCCCATGATCGCGGAAAATGGCGCCGGCTTTCCCGGCCATCACTACATTGCGCGGATTCCAGCTGATCTTATAATGCCAGGGATTGTCGTCACTTTCAGGGGCTACCAGTCCACCGCAATGGGAGCGGAAAGAATGGATCTCGCCACCCTCTTGCCGGATATCGTGAATGAGTTGCAGGGCGGACATATGATCAATGCCGGGATCAAGCCCCATCTCGCAGAGGAATAGCAGGCCTTTGGCGGCAATAGCTTCCCGGAGAGCAGCGATCTGGCTGTCCACATAAGAGGCGGTGAGCAGGTGCCTGCCCAGTAACAGGCAGTCCTGTGCCACCAGGAAATGAAGAGAGGGGGGCAGCAGGGAGATCACCAGGTCTGCTGTAGCAATAAGCGCCTGGCGCTCCGGCGCCTGGTGTACGTCCAGGGCGAGGGCCCGGGTATGCGGCGCCTGGCCTGTTTTGGAAAGGGCCAGTTGGCCGTCGCCATCAGCCACGGTGAGCGTCCACTGCCGTTGAGCAGTTTGCTTAACCAGGTATTCGATCAGGCATGTGGCCGACTTGCCCGCACCAAAAACAAGAATATGTTTCATAGATGCAAGATAACAAAATCGGTCATGCGGCTGCAACAGGCTGCCAGCGGCGCCCTGCAGGATCGATGACAGGCAAACTACTTACTTAGTGGGAGCAATCAGGGATGAAGGTTGATGATGCCCAGGCCTGCGGTCTGTCCTTCCATAACATTAACGTTCACCACAGCACTTTTAAGCGGTGCTTTTGCGTTGACCAGGAATTTCCAGGAGCCTGGTTTCATAGTAATGTTGAAGGAACCATTTCCGGGACGGAAAAGAGTGGTATCAGTACCATTGACAGCACGGATAAAATGAGCCCCGTCTGCGGGGTAAACACTGCCGGTAACTGTACCGTGTTTCATGACTTTAAATGCGTGCAAAGTTGCAACGGCAATAACCAAAGCAATAAATGTTGCCAAAGTATTCTTCATAGCATACGTGTTTTTTGGGTGAAGAATCTTTCAAACGGCAAACAATCTTTAGAATGGCTTATTTCCTCAACTGAGGCCTTGCGGGTTACTGCTAAGGGGATTACAGAATCGTGACACAAATATACAAACAAGAGACATGCCACGATCAATTCTGCTAAAAAAATAGCTAAATATAACCGTACGGTAATATTTTTAGTGCAATGCCAGCCAATCAATTGAAGCTGGTATGGGCAATAACAGGGGCGCGTGGGTTGATCCTTGTGATCACATAATCTATGCTGACGCCACGTGTAGTTCGGGGAGCTTCCTGTGTTTTTTGGGTACCTGGTTCCACATTACTGAAAAGGAGGTATTGTACCTTGACCACCCTTTTCTCGGGTCCCAGGTATTTGATCTCCACTTCTACCTGCTCCAATGGGTAAGGACTGTTATTGGAAACAGTGAACGCCAGGGCTGAAATCCCACCCAATACGCCGGTCTTGAATTCACTGGCTTCCACATTCACCAGCTGGCGCATTTTTTCCCAGCTGGGCTTTGCTGTATTCCCTGTTTTGGCGTCTGCCGTTTTTTCGTTTACTATGGCCGGCATTATTTTCACATTGGCCGTTTCTCTGGTAGCGGCTTCGCTATTGGCGGCCACCGGAGGTGCAGCAGGGGCGGGGCCTTTAGCCCTTTTGGCCTGGGTTGTTTCCCGGCCGTCGGGGATGGCGCCTTCCTGTGTTTCAGCGGTGGAGGTTTCATCTGCATATACCGGCTCATCGGCCGGCGGCGTTTCATGAATGGGCAGGTCGGCCCCTGCGGGTTGGGATTGCTGATGCTCCTGTTCCTGTAAATGCAGGACCAGTTTATCCAGGGCTGCCTGGTTTTCCGTCCGCTGTTTGCTATAGGTGATGCCAATTCCTATTACTACGCCGCCGAGCAGGAGGCAGGCGGCTACAATGCCGCGCATCATCAGGGTATAGCGGCTGATCCCGCGTTTTCCCGGAGCAAGTTGATGAATGGGGGTGCCGGCTATCGGTTCATTGTTGAGTGTGCTGTCCGTGTTAAAAATGGCCACGGGAGCGGGTTCCAGCTGGTAAACAGGGGCTGTTGCCGTGGTCTCTGCGCCGGGCTGCTCCTGGCTGACTGGTTGTGCCGTCAGATCGGGCAGGTTGGCGGCCAGCAGCTCCCGGGGGCTGACCGGGGGCGTTGGAATATCTTGCTGTTTGACAGGGAGGGTGCTTGTTTCCTGTTTTTTAGTGGCGGCAGTACCGGTGTTTTGCTGACCATTACTGGTAGACTGACCGCTGGCTGCTGTTGCTGAAAAAGGGCGGTCGGCAGTTTGCTGCTGTCCGGCTGCTGTCCCGTTTTCCCGGTTATCGGCCAGCTTTTGCTGTACAGCCGCTACCTGGCCTGCGGCCGAAGCTGGCAGGGTAACATATACTTTATCGGTGCTTTTGGAAACGATGGTGGTGGCCGGTACGAAGGGCTGCTCCGGTTCCGGTTGCTGAGTGGATTGGCTGTAATCCTTACCGGATGCGGCCTGCGGAGTTTTGTCGGGATGGGGCAGGGACTCTGTGGCGGTGCTGTCCTGGGGTGGTTTTTTATAGAACCGGTCGTACGGCTGTTCCTCCACCACGGGTGCAAAAGGGCGCAGTTCGTCCAGTTCACTGGGGTAGCGCCAGGCGGCGCTTTTCCCTTCCAGCCATACCAGGTCGTAGGGTTTCAGGCCCCTACCGGCCAGTTCTTCAGCTGAAAAAGGGCCTGATTGTTTATTATCCCGTAAAAGCAGGTAACTATTCATTGTTCAGACTTGACGTTAACAAATCAGAAGCAATAGTTTCATCCATTCACTTCTCTGTTTCATCATTAAGGGAGCTTCATCAGGACTGGACTTTACGAGGTTATCACAAGCTACCTTTTTGCAAGGTTTGTACCAAAAACTGTGAAGGGAAATTTATAAGGGGAAAGTTAAAACGGGATTAAGAAAACAGGGGATGGATGACCCTTTCCGGGGGCAGTAATTCCTCACACCCGTGGATAAAATGGGGGTCAAAAAAACGCCTATTTGACTGGTTATCCGGGTTAAAAAGGGTAGATTTGCAACCTTCACGTTTGCGCCTTTCCGGCGATAAAAAAACGATTGAAAAATCAGGTAAACTCAAGTATGGAAGATAATCTCACACCACAGGAAACGAACGACCAGAATCGGATCGTTCCCGTCAACATTGAGGAGCAGATGAAAACGGCCTATATCGACTATTCAATGTCGGTGATCGTAGGCCGGGCCTTACCGGATGTGCGCGATGGTTTCAAGCCGGTTCACCGCCGCATCCTGTATGCGATGAATGAGCTGGGGGTCAGCCATAACAAGCCGCACAAGAAATCCGCCCGTATTGTGGGGGAAGTGTTGGGTAAGTACCACCCGCATGGTGACAGTTCTGTGTACGACGCCATGGTGCGGATGGCCCAGGACTGGAGCATGCGCTATACGCTGGTGGATGGCCAGGGTAACTTTGGCAGCCAGGATGGTGACGAGCCGGCGGCCATGCGTTATACGGAGGTGCGCCTGCAACGGACTGCAGAAATGATGCTGGAGGATATTGATAAGGATACCGTGGATTTCCAGCTCAACTTCGACGATTCCCTGAAAGAGCCTACTGTACTGCCTACCCGGATGCCCAACCTGCTGCTCAACGGTTCCAGCGGTATTGCGGTAGGTATGGCCACCAATATCATGCCCCACAACCTGACGGAAGTGATTGAAGGTTGTATCGCTTATATTGACAAGCGGGATATTACGGTGGATGAAATGATGCAGTACATCAAGGCGCCTGACTTTCCTACCGGTGGTATCATCTATGGTATGGAAGGCGTGAAGGCCGGTATGCATACCGGTCGTGGCCGGGTAGTACTGCGTGGCCGGGTAACGGTGGACACCAAACCCAGCGGCCGGGAGCAGGTCATCATTACGGAAGTACCTTATCAGGTAAACCGGGATGCGCTCTGCGACCGTATTGGTCAGCTGGTGAATGAGAAGACCGTAGAAGGTATTGCGCATGTCAACAACGAATCCAATCAGAAGGAAGGCACCCGTATTGTGTTAGACCTGAAAAGGGATGCTATCGCCAACGTGGTGATCAACCAGCTGTATAAATACACTGAACTGCAGACTTCCTACGGTATCAACAACGTGGCGCTGGTGAAAGGCCGGCCCAGGACGTTGAATATTGTAGATATCATCAGCGAGTTTGTGGAGTTCCGCCATGAAGTGGTGGTGCGTCGCGCCCAGTACGATCTGCGCGAAGCGCAGAAAAAAGCGCATATCATTCAGGGTTACCTGATAGCACTGGATCACCTGGATGAGGTGATAGCGCTGATCCGCGCTTCCGCCACACCGGAGATTGCCAAGGATGGATTGATCAATGCCGGCTGGGGGCTGGACGAGGTACAGGCCAAGGCCATCCTCGAACTGCGTCTCCAAAGGCTTACCGGCATGGAACGGGAGAAGATCAAGGCAGAATATGATGAACTGATGAAGCTGATCAACCACCTGCTGGAACTGCTGGGTAATGAAGGCATGCGTTATGATGTGATCCGCAAAGAACTGATAGAAGTAAAAGATAAATTCGGCGACGCCCGTAAAAGTGAGATCACTTTCCTGGATGATGAAGTGAGCATCAAAGACCTGATCAAGGAAGAAGATGTGGTGATCACTATCTCGCACCTGGGATATATCAAACGTACCTCTGCTACTGAGTTCCGCGCCCAGCGCCGTGGTGGCCGGGGTGTAAGGGGAGGCCGTACCCGCGAAGAGGATTTTATTGAGCACCTGTTTGTTGCTTCTACCCACCATACCATGCTGTTCTTCACGGAGAAGGGCCGCTGTTACTGGCTGAATGTATATTCCATTCCGGAAGGGGAGAAGACCGGCAAGGGCCGTGCTATCCAGAATATGATCCAGCTTCCGCCGGATGATAAGGTCCGCGCCATCATTGATGTGCATGACCTGACCGACAAAGACTTCGTCAATACCCACAATATTGTTCTCTGTACCAAGAAAGGGATCATCAAGAAAACGGTGCTGGAAGATTTCAGCCGCCCGCGTTCTACCGGTGTCAATGCCATCACCATCAATGAAGGGGATGAGCTGCTGGAAGCCCGGCTGACAGACGGTAACAGCGAGATCATGATGGCGGTGAAGAGTGGCAGGGCCATTCGTTTTCCGGAAGAGAAAGTGCGTTCTACCGGTCGCGGCGCCATAGGCGTAGCCGGCATTGAGGTAGATGACGCCAACGATGAGGTGATTGGCATGATATGTGTCAATAGGGCTGATAATATCCGGACAGTCCTGGTGGTAAGTGAAAAAGGCTATGGCAAAAGGACGCCTGTAGAAGAATATCGCATCACTAACCGTGGCGGCAAAGGGGTGAAAACCATCAGTGTTACCGAGAAAACGGGTTCCCTGGTAGGGATCCTGGACGTGCTTGAGAAAGAAGACCTGATGATCACCTGTAAAAGTGGTCTCACCATCCGGATGCCGGTTTCCGGTATCAGTGAGCTGGGGCGCGCCACCCAGGGGGTTAAGCTGATCCGGCTGGAAGACGGCGACGAGATTGCCGCCATCACCACACTGGATGAGCATGATGAAGCAGAAAATGGTGGCGCAGTGCCGGAAGGCGCTGAAGAAGCTGCCAATGGTGAAACAGCGACTGGTGAAACGCCTGCAAATGATAGTGGGGAGGCAACCGGAAGCGAGCCAGCTGCATCTAATGAGAATCCGGAACAACCATAAACAACTTTACAATTCTATAAAAAACAGACAATGAAAAAAGTAGTATTGTCAGTATTACTTGCCACTACAGGCCTCTGCCTGCACGCACAAAAGCTGGATAGGGCCAAAAATTACCTCCAAGACAAGAAGCTCACTGACGCCAAGTCTGAGATCGACAAGGTGATGACAGTAGAGAAAAACCTGAATAATCCTGAATCCTGGTATTACAAAGGAAAGATCTATGTAGCGGTGGCTAATGACTCCGTACTTCGCGCCAGCACGCCCGAAGCCAGGGAGACTGCCTTCGAAGCTATTAAGAAATACATGTCCATGGAAGAAGCCCGTGAAAAGGATTCTTCCAAAAGGAATGTGCTGCTGACCATGGATAACAGCCAGCCCCTGCTGGATATGTACGCTGGTTATTCTCAGGCAGGCGCTACCTATTACAATGCCGGTAATTTCAACGACGCCCTGGCTAATTTCCGCAAATGCCTGGAAGTATTTGAGTTCATGTCCAACAAGAAGCTGACCACCATGAAGCTGGATACCACCACTACGCTGTATGCCGGTATCTCCGCTGAAAAAGCCAGCAAGCTGGATGACGCCGCTTCTTTCTATGGCAAGATCGCCGATGCCCGCGCCACCGGTGAGGGTTTTGCTGAGATCTACAAATGGCTGGCTGATCACTACCGTCAGAAAAACGATGTGCCCACTGCCGCTAAATATTCCGGCCTGGGTAAGGAAGTATATCCCAACGATCCTTTCTGGACTGGCTTTGAACTGGACCTGATGCGTGAAAAAGGCACCAAGGATGACCTGTTCAAAAAATATGACGAAGTAGTAGCCAAGGATCCCAATAACCACCTGTTCCTCTTTAACTATGGTGTGGAAGTTTACCAGGCTGCCTACGATCAGGATGTGACCAAGCGTCCGGCCAATTCCAAGGAGCTGATCGCCAAAGCTTCTGACCTGATCAAAAAATCCCTGGCTATCAAATCCGACTATCCTAATGCCAATATGGTGCTGGGACAGATCATCTATAATGAAGGTGTGGATTTCAACACGGAGAACAAAGCCATCCGTCCCCAGGGTAATGTAAAACTGACGCCCGAGCAGCTGAAGAAAAAAGAGGAGCTGCGTACAGCGGTAGTCAGCAAATTCGATGAGGCTACGCCTTACTTCGAGAAAGTGGTTGCTGGCCTGGACAATCAGACCAAACTGAAAATGGACGACAAGGACATCCTGAAAAATGCCCTCGACCTGATGATCACCATCAACGAGGAAAAAACAGCCCAGCTGGAGCAAAAAAGGAACCTGGCCGATACCAAAAAACAAGTGGCTGAAGTGAAGGCCCTGGAAGAAGAGATCAAAAAGCTGCAGGACAAAACAGGTAAGCTGACCGAGCAGTTCAATAATGTGGACAGGAAGCACTAATCATAAGATGACTTTCCATAATATTTTAGCCGGCCTTCGTTTAACGGAGGCCGGTTTTTTTATGGATAGACTATTGAAATAGTCGGCTCTTTCTGATATATTAGGGGTATGTACCTGCTGGTTGAATATATGGTTTCAATTTTTATATGGCTCCTATTAATTGGACTGGTGGTGCTATTGATGAAAAAAATCTTCCCTGATGCTACCCGCTGGATTCGCTTCTTTGATTTTGTATTGATCGTGTTTTTTCTAAATGCTATATGTTATTTATGTGATATCAAAGCGATCGAGTTTGTTACGTTAAAATATGTGCGATGGGAGAAGTCGCCTTATTATCACATTGTACATGGATATGAAATAGGTATCGTTAAGTACTTCTTTGAGTCCATTATCAATTGGATACTTGTTTTAGTAATACCGCTGATAATGGCCATGCGCCTGGAGAAATAGAAGATTTTTGCAGTTTCTATCGTTTCCGGGTCCACGAAAAGCGGTTTTCAGGAAAAGTTGGGTAAGGCTGGAAAATGGATCAAAAGGGGGGAACGAGCCGGTGGGCAAGGTTCAAATTCAGGGTTCCGCAGGAGCTGGGATGGTTATAATTCAAGGTAGTTTTTATGGTTTCTATCGTTTCCGGGTCCACGAAAAAGGGGTATTCAGGAAAAGTTGGGTAGGGCTGAAAAATATGTATAAAGGGGGAAACGGGCCGTGGATTTGGGTCAAAATCCTGGTAAAATTAGGTGGGTTATGTGTTGTAAATAATTAATTATAAATTATTTATGAAATTTTAATAAAAATATATAGGAAACGGTTCTTTTACGGGGAGTTTCCATTAAATTTATAGCAGTAACCTTTTTAACCCAAACAACCAGGATGTCTATGTCTGCCATCTACAACGATTTGCTGCTAGTCATTTTTGTATTGATTACGGTTCCTTGTTTTGCTTACTGGATGGGGTATCGTAGCGGAGAACGATCCGGAACTTTGAAGATCGGTAAAGGTGGTCGCGACAAGCAATAAGCGGCTTCCAGCAAGAGTAGGTCTTCAGTTTTCAACTCGGTTAGGAGCTGATAAACTTTCAGAAGGACGATGTAAATCGTCCTTTTTTTATTGGGGAAATCCAACGAGATTGTTCTTTTGGCAGCAGCAGCATCCAAATCGAATTTTAAGGCAGCATAGTGATGTTGGAGTAATATGGCAATTGCTGATTGCATGCGGAACAAAGATAAGTTAGACAGGGAGGGTTAGCTGAAAAGTCTATTTAACATAATATAAATTATGGAATTTAAATACTGATTGTAATTATGTCGGCCTGTCCTAAAATTTGATAATCCCATTATTAAAGAAATTCATCCGGAAACATATTTAATTCAAGACCTGCTATGCCCGAATTGCTTTTTTACTCCGGTCACTCCAATTCGGTATTTTACCATATCGACACTGGCGTTGTAGTATTTTGAAATGTCTTCATCCTCCATCGCATTTTTTAATGCCCATTGTAAACCTGCACGTGTTATTTGCAGGCAGCCACCTAAATGCTTAGCCTCCTGTTCGTGAAGCAGATTATAATAGTGCAAGCCAAATTGAGCGCATAACCTGGCTTTCTCATCAGGCACGTTATGTTTACGAATTATATGGGCAAGCTCGTGCATTAGGTTGCTTTGCTGCCTGAATGGAGAATGCTTATCGTTATGTATAATAAGTAGCTCTCCGGCCTTGTTAGGCGTCCACATGGCAGAAAACTCTTTAGGATCGCTCATTTTGAGATAAGCAGTACAGGTCTGATCTGCAAACAATTCATCTACCGTGAATATCTGAATGCCTAAATACCGGGCAAGTTCGTGGGCGTCTAATGGAGAAAATTTGGACACGCCTATATCTGCTCTGCACTGCTCAGCCAGCCTTTCTGCTTCCGCTTTAAATCCTCTTGGTAGTACCGATTTAGAGGGCATTACTTCTTCGATTTTGTAAATGCTATGTCCACCATTGTTATCATAGCACTTATGGTTTCAGGGTCTAATTCATGGCTACTTCTTAGTTGAAAAACAATTTTGTCTTTTTCCGACAAGTCGTTTACAACCGTACTATTTTCTGTAACAAAGGTTTCAGTAGAGACATTTAACCATTGGCATAGCCTGATAAATGTTTCTACATCGGGCAAATTGCCCTGTTCTACACGGGATAAAGTTGCGGGACTAATGTTTCCTATTTCGATGGCTGTTTCTCTCAAACCTTTTTTGCCTCTTTTTGATTTGAGCATACTTGCCAGTAAGTCCGTATTTAATGTGGATTTCATGTTAGTAAATTTTATTAACGAAACAGTGTTGCATTGGTGATACGGTCGTATTTTTGATATATGAAACGCTGTGTCGTTAACGAGACAAAGATAATAAAGGGAGCTACATTAACAAAACTGATTTAAGCAAACGAGAAAATAACAATTATGAAATACGCACTTTACCACAATTTACAACCTGCTGACAGAATTGTGCATGCTTTATTCGATACAGGTCTTAGTAAACATCACGCTATATTCCTAGGCGAAGATAAATGGGGACAAGAATGGATAGCAGAAAATAATTTTCACGAAGGTGTTCGCCTTACTAAAGCCGAAACATTTTTTCGATCACAAAGAAAAATACAAAGGATAGAGCGATTCGCAGGTAGTCATATTGAACGAAAGAATGCCGTTCAGCGTGCTATGCAACTGGCCGGAAAACCATATAGTTTGCTTACCTACAATTGTGAGCACTATGCTAATGAAGTGCAATATGGCAAATCCGAAAGCAAGCAGGTGCAAACTTTTCTTGGCCTTGCTGCCGGTATATTTATATTAAGCATGTTTTTTTCAGAATAAAACAAGACTCGAGAGGTGTTCCAACCTATCAAGGTAGAACAGATATTGTAAGGTTTCTTGCAAGGGTATCTCTGTCAAGAATTCCATGGAAAAGATATAATTATAATTAACCTTTAAACACAATTAAAATGGCAAAAAACGGAAAAATCGGAGATGGTCATCGTAATGGTGCAGTGAAAGACAGATCGCAGACTTACAATGCTAAAACAGAAACCTGGATCAAAAGAGATAAGGATACAGGTAGGTTTATGGATGGCAAGTCAGACGGAAAACCATTCAAAGGTGTTACAAAAGAAAAGTAATGTCGATTGATGATTTTGTAGCGACTGTATAGATGTACGGCCGCTACAAAATATTTTTTCATTTAATAATAACCATGATGAGCATTCAAAGTATTTCAAGTTCGATATCAAGTATAGATAGAGAAATTAGCAGTATGGAAAGTCAATTACAATCTGTAAATTCCAATTTGAACAGAAAGGAAAAGGAAGCTAATTCCGTATTTGAAAAGATAAGCAAGGAGAAAGATATAAAGCGAATGGTAAGCTATAATAGTGAGCTTGCCAGAAAGAATGATGAAATAAACAGAATAACGAAAGACAAGTCAGCCAAAGCAAAAACGCTGGCAGATAAGCAGGCAAAGAAGCTAAAACTGCTTCAAGACCTAAATAAAGAAGAGCAAAGGGAAAGGGATAAAGTAAAAAGAGAACAACAGGAAATACTTTCGCTACAACAGAGCATAACCAGGGAGATGGAACGGCAAAAAAATATTTCTCTTAACGCTTTGCCTAAACTAGCGTTGTATCAATCTCACAATTCTCAAAAGCAATACGATGTTTTTGTGTCGCATGCGTCAGAAGATAAAGCAGGATTCGTTCGGCCATTTGTAGAAGCTTTAGTTGAAAAAGGGTTATCTATATGGTATGATGAATCTACTCTTCAAATAGGCGACAGTTTACGCCGTGCTATCGAAAATGGTTTGAGAAGTTCTACTTATGGCATTGTTGTATTATCCGAAGCGTTCTTCAATAAAGAATGGCCTCAAAGAGAATTAGATGGATTGTTTGCAAGAGAGGTTAATGGTGAAAAAGTGATCTTGCCAATTTGGCATAAGATATCCAAGAACGAGGTAATGAGCTACAGCCCCATCATTGCAGATATGCTTGCCATAAATACTACAGACTTTACCATAGAAGAAATAGCCGAAAAAATAGCATCTCGAATCAAGAGATAGTGCGATAGAACCCTCTGTGCTTTTTGCCCGAAACGAGTATTGTGATTGATTAGGGCATGCCCCCTGCCCTGCCACTTTTGTTGAAAAAAGACAGTTGGTGCGTCAAGGCAGAAGCGGGCTATTCGCTTCTAGTCCTCATTCCACTACGCTGCATTGTGGGTTATTCGCTGCTATCCCCTGAAGCACTGCCCTCCGCACAGAAACAGAAAACCTTTTAAAAAAGGCGGCAATTGAACAGTATGCCAATTCATTATAGACTGAATATTGATTATTTAATGATTGAAAATCAATTTATATCGAAATTAAAACCGCTTCAGTCCAGCTTTTTTTCGGGTCTTAGATAAGGATTGACAAAAGTCTTTTGACCGAAAGTTGTCGATTTCCATCCACCTCGAGGACCAATCTCTTCATTAGTGATTTCGCCATATAGCGTCGCGGCTTCTTCCCGGCTGAGAGTTTTAATAACTAATGCCCACACACTTTTATAACCGTCAACGCATACAATTCTACCGTGTTTGCCTAATTCATTGAATAGATCTTCGCCTAAATAGTTCGTTAATTTGAATCCCCAAGCTACTGGCTCACCACAGTAAGAATCAAAAATTACAGCACCAAAGGATGATAAACTATCTTCAAAACCTGCTGGTTTTCTTGGCTCCATATTAGAAGTTTTGGTACAAACTAATATAAGCAATAGTTTCTGGCTTGAGGCGAATGCCGAATTTCCGGCAGTTGCCCTGGGCCCGCCATAAGACGGTGTCGCGGTACATCCCGGCGAAGAAGATCTTCGGCAGTGCCTTCCATCGGATTTTGGAAGTGCTATTATCGATTACGCAGACAAGGCTTCTCATGTAACCATAAGCGGCATATCATTGACGAATACAACCGGAAATCGCTTTGGATCGATGTGGATACTTCCTTACCAAGTCTTCGGGTGATCCGGGTGTTGGATCGGCTCCTGGAAATACGGGGCAAGTCTTTGCGGATCAGGGTAGACAATGGTCCGGAGTTCATCAGCGACCGGCTTCGGCTTTGGTGTGAGCAAAACAATATTCAATTACAATTCATTCAACCGGGAAAGCCAGTACAAAATGCATTCATAGTACGAAACAATGGCTCTTTGAGAAGGGAACTATTAGATGCTTATCACTTCTTCAGTCTACAGGAAGTTCGCCTGGTGACAGAAGAATGGCGCCAGGACTACAACAGCTTACGGCCTCACCAGGCACTGGGCTTTGTACCGCCGCTGGAATACATTTAATCCGTTTCCCCTTTGGTTACTAAAACTCTTGAAAATTCTAATCCCCAGAGGACCGAAAATAAGGGGAGCTTACAAATGTTGCATTTTTTTGAAAAAAATCGATTTATATTACCATTAGTTTAAACTAGCATTATTAAAATGGATATTGCAACTATAATTGACAATTTTAAGCAATTAGACTTGTCAACTTATCCCAAAGGCAAAATAATGTCCTTATTTAAGCAGGTTGGCAAAGTTGGATATGTAGTAGTTACATTTCATAGAGGAAAATCTGTGATGAGAGCAAGACCTAATTATAATGGAGAGCGATTCGAGAAGAAAAGTGATTATTCTTTTAAGCCGCAAGAAAATAATAAGACATATCAAAGGGCAAGTACTCCAAATGAGACAATGTTTTATGCAGCAACTCTCCCCGACAATCTACAACCAGGAGAATTAAATAATATGCGGGTTATTGGTGTTGCAGAAACAATTCCAATGTTAAGAGACAAAACAAAATCTGGCTATCAGAAAATTTCGTTTGGCAGATGGTATGTTCATGAGGATATCCATTTATTGGCAATAATACAAAATGAAAAATACTCGGCTGAAAGCAGTTACACCAAGGAGTTGGCTGATGCTTACAGAGAATTTATTGCAGTTACTCCAAAGGAAGTTTTAGATCGTTCACTGGCATATACAGCGTTTTTAGCTGAAGAATTTTCTAAAGAAGAAATCAGCGGAGATTATGATTATATGATTTCTGCTTTGTTTTCGGAATTAGTAATTCAACGAGGGCTTGATGGTGTTCTTTATCCAAGTGTTAGGGTTGGTGGCAGGGGGTTTAACATTGCAATTACTCCAGATGCGACTAAGAAACTGAGGCTATATGTTGCCGGCGAATGTTCTTTATACAAACTTAAAGACCACACTGTAGTTGGAAATGATGCTATTGTCGAACTAAAAGGAACAGAAGAACAATTTCAACTTGTTGATATCGAAAGATATGAACGAGAATGTCTTGCTCAGTTAGGTATTTCTTCTATTGAAGACCTAAAGTAGTAATTATTTTGCAATTCGCTGTCATCTCCCCTGCGCTTAAAGGCAGAGTTTAAGTATTTTGCTAATTTTTTGGGTCGTATTTTGGGCCTCAAAAATTGCCAAACCTTAACCCATGCCAATGCCAAAACCTATAGTCTTTGGAGAGATTGCCGGAATTCAAGAAGGATATTGGTTTCAAGATAGAAAAACAATGATGGCCAACAGCTTTCATAGAAACTGGGCCGCAGGCATAGATGGCAATGGCCGTGAAGGTGTTTCTGCCATTGTATTATCTGGTGGATACGAAGATGATTTTGATGATGGTGATGAGATTGTTTATACTGGAGCTGGAGGCAATGATTCTAATACGGGTAAGCAAATTAAAGATCAATCTTGGAAGAATAAAGGTAATGCTGGTTTATTAGTAAGTATGGATCAAGGATTGCCGGTAAGAGTAATTCGTGGTCATAATCACAAATCAGCGTATTCTCCTTCAAGCGGATATAAATATGCAGGTATATACAATGTTATAAATGCTTGGGAAGAAACAGGTAAAAGTGGCTTTAAAATTTGCCGATTCAGTCTCGAGTATAATGGCAGTAATATAAACAGAAAATTTCCAGAGGAGATTGAACTGGATTATGGTAAAAAGGCCACTTCCAGAAAAGAGAGCGTTGTCGTTAGAGTAATACGGGATACAAAAAAAGCTCGTGAGATAAAAAGACTATACAATTTTGAATGCCAAGTGTGTGGTCAAACTATCGGCACAAAATCCGGTAAATATGCTGAAGGAGCACATATTAGACCATTGGGAAGACCACACAATGGAGATGATAGTGTTGATAACCTAATCTGCGTTTGTCCCAATCATCATGTCATGTTTGACAAAGGAACATTTTCTATTGATGATAACCTCGAATTTATTGGAGTAGTTACCGGTAGACTAACCTTACATCCTAAGCATACACTCAATCAGGAAAACCTTCAATACCACCGAATAAGTCATGGATATAATTAAAGTCGTTTGCGGTGTAATTTTTAAAGATGGAAAGGTTCTGCTTTGTAGAAGAAAACCTGCTAAATCTTTAGGCGGTTATTGGGAATTCCCTGGAGGAAAAGTTGAACCTGGTGAACAAGAACAAACGTCCCTATTACGTGAATTAGAGGAGGAACTTGGTATGAAAGTCAATATTGAAGGGCATTTCAAGACCGTAGTTCATGCATATGATGCAATGACCATTCAATTGATTGCGTATACTTGCTTATTTCAAGAAGCTTCCTTTGTGCTTACTGATCATGATTCTTATGAATGGGTAAATAAGGCTGACCTAAAAAATTGGAAGCTTGCACCTGCCGATATCCCAATCGCAAATGATTTAATGGTAGATTAGCTAATTATCAAATAACATCCTTTTCGGAATGATCCCGGGAAATTCCATGAACTCCTGGATAAATAGAATAAATGAGACAAAACCACAATAGCTCCTCCCCTTCCAATTGATCGTTTTTATTGGTAAACAACCTACTCCCTCACCCACTTCACCTTCTCCTCCACCGGTTTCGGTTTCCTCTGCAGCGAAGGCACTCTCACATACCCCAGGTAGAAGAATCCCATGAACTTATCTGCTGGTTCTAACCCAAATAATGGCTTTGCCTGTTCCAGGAAAGTAATGCCTCCGGTACTCCAGTAGCCGCCAATGCCATAGGCGGTAGCGCTGAGGTAGATATTCTGGACGGCGCAGGCAACGGCTGCTATCTCTTCCAGCTCGGGAAGATCAGCATGCCGTTTCATCCCAATGGCAATGACGTGGGAGGCCAGCATGGGCGTGATCAGCAGCTGTTCATACTTGGCCTGCTTGAACTTCTGACCGGCATGGGACTTGTAGAGAGCTGCTTGCTGGTCGGCCAGGGTCTGGAGACCGTTGCCGGTGTACACGGTGAAGCGCCAGGGTTCGGTGAGCTTGTGGTTGGGGGCCATATTGGCGTTCTCCAGCAACTGTTGAATGATGTTGTCGGGAATGGTTTTGCCGGGTTCAAACTGGGAAGTAAAAACACTGCGGCGCGCAGCGATCAGTTGATCGATATTGAGAAAAGGATCCATTAGAATAAATGTAATTTGATTGAGCCACAAAGATATAGGCTGAACACTGAATCTAAAATACCAGGCAGCAAAGGTTTTCCCCATCGCGCAAATTCAAAATTAACTTTGCAAAGATGCTCCACTGACAATCCCTGCCTATCCTGGTTCGCCCCCAAAACTTAACACATGCCCCTACATCCGGCCAGCTTATCTCGACCTTGTCCCATACACACAGCTTTAGCTAGGCTGTTAACCATGCAACGATGCCCCCACTTGCCATCCCTGCCTTCCTGGTTCGTCCCAATACCTTAACATATGACCTTACGCCCGGCCAGTTTATCTCGACCTTGTCCCATACATACAGCTTAGCCAGGTTGTTAACTTTGCAAAGATGCTCCATTTGGAATTCCTGCCTATCCTGGTTCGTCCCAATACCTTAACAGACCCTACACCCGGCCAGCTTATCTCGACCTTGTCCCATACATACAGCTTTAGCCAGACTGTTAACCATGCAACGATGCCCCCACTTGCCATCCCTGCCTTCCTGGTTCGTCCCAACACCTTAACACATAACCTTACGGCCGGCCAGCCTTATTTCATCCTTGTTCCATACATACTCCTACCCTCTCTTCAGCAGCATTCCCCAAAAGGTTTTCCCCATTCCGTAAATCTCCAGCACTGCATTTTAAATATATACTATGATAACCTTGTTTCAGAAGGAGAATTTTATAAACAAAAAACCTGAAGTTTCGCCGCTGAAAACGCCTATGCCCGACACTTCCGTTCCAACCGTTACCAGCCAGTTATCCTTCTGGTAATCAATCCATACCCCAACTAATGCTCCCAAAAAAATGCAGCCATCAGCACAGTTACGCCATTTTCCCGCCAACCGTTATCTTTGCGCCCTAACTCTAATAAACTTATGCTTAAAGTCGGCATCCTCGGCGGCGGTCAGCTGGGAAGAATGTTATTACAGGCTGCTGCCAATTATCCTGTAGAAACCTATGTCATGGAAAACGATCCGCAGTGTCCTGCGGCTCATCTCTGCCATCATTTCACCAAAGGCGATATCCGGAATTTCGAGGATGTATATAATTTTGGCAAGGAACTAAACGCGCTGACCATAGAAATTGAATCGGTCAATGTGGATGCCCTGGAAAAACTGGAGCAGGAAGGTGTAAAGATCTATCCCAAACCCTCAGCCCTGCGGACCATCAAGAACAAGATCCTTCAGAAACAATTCTATAAAGACGCACAGATCCCCAGCCCGGCATTTGTGATCACCCAGAACCTGGAAGAACTCAGTCAGCAGGCCGATTTCCTGCCGGCGGTCCATAAGATCGGTGAAGGCGGCTATGATGGGCGCGGTGTGCAGATCATCCGGACAGCCAACGACCTGGGCAAAGGTTTTGACGCCCCTGGCGTGCTGGAAAAAATGGTGACCATTGATAAGGAGATCGCCCAGATAGTAGCCATCAACGAGAAGGGCGCTACCGCCCTCTACCCCCCGGTGGAAATGATCATGGATCCTGAGCTTAATCTGCTCGACTACCAGATCAGCCCTGCCAATATCCCCGACCGCATCCTCTGGAAAATAGAGGCTATGGCCCTGGCCGTGGTCAAAGGACTGAAAAGCCCCGGCATCTTTGCCGTTGAACTTTTCGTAGATAGACAGGGGGACGTATTTGTCAATGAAACGGCCCCCCGCGTCCACAATAGCGGCCACCATTCCATTGAAGCCAATTACAGCTCACAGTTCGACATGCTCTGGCGCGTTATGCTTGGCTACCCCTTAGGCAATACCGGACATATCCTGCCCGCGGCCATCGTTAACCTGCTGGGCGCGGAAGGACATAGCGGACCCGCTGTTTACGAAGGCATAGAAGAAGTATTGCAAATGGAAAATGTATTTGTTCACACCTATGGGAAGAAAGAAACTAAACCTGGCCGCAAGATGGGACATATAACTATCGTCAGTAAAGAGCGTCAGGATCTGGTATTCAAGGCTCACCGCATTAAAAACATATTAAAAGTGGTTTCCTAAGCATCTCCCGTCCTGCCGTTCACAGACTTTTTACTAACTGCCGGTTTGAAAAGTGTATTTTTAGCACCCTATTATTAAACATTAGTCGCAGATCCAATGAAAGGTAAAAGCTGGCTAACAGCAGGACTTCTTATGGGTGTCTTTTTCACAATTTCCTGTAAGGAAAAGAAAAAAGATACCAACCCCTCCGCAAACGCTAACCGTGGTAACATGCCGGTGCAGGCCGAAGGGTTTATTGTCCGGACATCATCCCTCAGTGAAAGCCTCGAGATCCCCGGAACATTATTGCCGTTTGAACAAACAGAGATCAGGCCAGAGATCAGTGGCCGGGTGGTAAAATTGAATTTTGCAGAAGGCTCCTACGTCAAACGTGGTGTGGTGCTGGTGAAATTATTCGATGAAGACCTCCAGGCCCAGCAAAAGAAACTGGAAGTACAGCTGGCTATTGCACAGAAAACTACTGAAAGGCAGGAAGCCCTGCTCAAGATCAGCGGTATCAGCCAGCAGGAATATGACCTCAGCCAGTTAGCTGTCAGTAATCTCAAAGCAGATATAGACCTGATCAAAGTTGAGATTACAAAAACTGAGATCCGTGCGCCTTTTGATGGCCGCATCGGTTTGCGCAATATCAGTCTCGGCGCTTATATCACTCCCACTACCCTCGTCACTACCATCAGCCAGGTAGGTCAGCTGAAGATGGAATTTTCCGTTCCTGAAAAATACAGCGAGCAGATGCGTACCGGCAGGACCGTGGCTTTCAATGTGGCGGGCAGCAACAACAAATACTCCGCATCCATACTGGCTACCGAATCCCTTATCGAAGCCAATACCCGAACCCTTAAAGTACGTACCGTCATCAAAGGAACGGCGCCCGAGCTGGTGCCCGGCGCCTTTGCCAAGGTAGCGCTGCAACTGGGTAAGAACGATCAGGCCCTGATAGTTCCTACCCAGGCGGTGATCCCGCAGGCCCGTACCAAAAAGGTGATCCTGTATAATGGCGGCGCTGTCCGCTTCCAGGATGTGACCACCGGTATCCGCGATTCCTCCAACGTGCAGATACTGGAAGGTATTAAAGTGGGTGACACCGTACTCACCACCGCCCTGCTGGCCGTCAGACCAGATAGTAAAATCAAATTAACCAAAGTTCAATAGGAACTTACCATGAATATTTCCGAACTGAGTTTGCGCCGCCCCGTTTTGGCAACGGTGCTGAACATCATGATCGTGCTGTTCGGTATCATTGGCTTTACCTTTCTCGGTACGCGCGATTATCCCGCCATTGATCCGCCCAATGTAAGTGTCAGCACTTCCTATCCCGGCGCCAATGCGGACATCGTGGAATCTCAGATCACCGAGCCACTGGAAAAAGCTATCAACGGTATCGCCGGCGTTAAGAATATTACTAGTACCAGCAGTCAGGGTACCAGTCGCATCAACGTGGAGTTTGACCTGAGCATTGACCTGGAAGCGGCTGCCAATGACGTGCGCGATAAAGTATCGCAGGCGCAGCGGTCGCTCCCGGACGATCTGCCCGCACCACCCGTGGTGTCCAAGGCTGATGCCAGTTCCGATGCCATCATCTCCATGACCGTTCAGAGCAATACCCGCAACCAGCTGCAGGTAACAGAATACGCCACCAACGTGCTGGTAGAAAGGCTGCAGACCATCCCGGGTGTAAGCTCCATCCAGATCTGGGGAGAGAAAAAATACGCCATGCGTATCTGGTTCAATCCCGCCAAAATGAGCGCTTACGGCCTCACGCCAAGTGATGTGCAGACCGCCCTGGGCCGGGAAAATGTGGAGCTGCCTTCCGGTAAAATTGCCGGTAACAGCACCGAACTGTCCATCCGGACCTTTGGTCGCCTCTTCACTGAAGAGGATTTCAATAATGTGATCATTAAGAATGTCAACGGCAACGATATCCGGCTGAAGGATGTGGCCGAAGCAGTGCTTGGGCCGGAGAATGAAGAAACCATGCTGAAAGAAAGCCGCATTCCCATGATTGCGCTGGCCCTTGTGCCGCAGCCAGGTTCCAACTATGTGGCTATCTCCAATGAGTTTTATCGGAGGTACGAGCTGCTGAAAACGGAAGTGCCGGCTGATATCAAGCTGGACATCGCCATGGACCAGACCCGCTTCATCAAAATGTCTATCTCGGAAGTGGAAGAAACCCTGATCATTGCCCTGATCCTGGTGGTATTGATCATTTACCTGTTCTTCCGCGACTGGCTCATTGCCGTTCGTCCCCTGATCGATATCCCGGTGTCCCTGATAGGCGCCTTCTTCATTATGTATATAAGTGGCTTTACCATCAACGTACTTACCCTGCTGGGCATCGTACTGGCTACGGGCCTGGTAGTGGATGATGGGATTGTGGTCACGGAGAATATCTTCAAGAAGATGGAACAGGGTATGAACAAGTTCCAGGCTGCCAAGGAAGGTTCCAAAGAGATCTATTTTGCCGTTATCTCCACCAGTATCACGCTGGCGGTCATCTTCCTGCCCATTGTCTTCCTGGAAGGTATGGTGGGCCGGCTGTTCCGGGAATTCGGGATCGTGGTGGCCGGCGCCGTACTGATCTCGGCCCTGGTATCGCTGACGCTGACACCCGTACTGAACGTAAAACTAACCCGCAGCGCCCATAAGCATAGCTGGTTCTATACCAAGACCGAACCCTTTTTCCGTTGGATGGAGAATGGGTATTACAATTCCCTGCGCCGGTTCATGAAGGTGCGCTGGATCTCCCTGGTCATTATGGCTGCTTGCCTGGGTATCATCTTCTTTATTGGCCGTGGCCTCCAGGAAGAACTGGCGCCGCTGGAAGACCGCAGCCAGTTCCGGCTATCGGTCACAGCGCCGGAAGGAACCTCCTTTGACGCCATGGATGCCTATATCGACAGCCTGGGCCAGCTGATGATTGACTCTATTGATGAGCGCAAGATCGTGCTTACCATTACGGCGCCTGGCTTCAGCGGCGCCGGATCGGTCAATACCGGCACCATCCGGGTGATGCTGACGGACCCGCAGGACCGGACCCGGTCGCAGGATGATGTGGTTAAAATGGTGAACCGTAACCTGCCCCGGTATTCTGAGGGCCGGGCTTTCGCTATCCAGGAACAGACCATCTCCATGAACCGCAGGGGCGGCCAGCCAGTGCAGTTCGTGATCCAGAATAATAATTTTGAGAAGATCAAGGACGTGCTGCCCAAATTCCTGGAACAGGCCAATAAAAGCCAGATCCTGACCAATGTGGATGTGGACTTAAAATTCAATAAACCTGAACTAAGAATTGAAATTGATAGGATTAAGGCAAGTCAGCTGGGTGTTAGTATTGGGGATGTTTCGTCTACCCTGCAACTGGCCCTGAGTAATCTCCGGCTCGGTTATTTCTACAGGGAAGGCAAGCAATACCAGGTGATCGGGCAGGTGGCCAGGGGCGACCGTGACGATCCCACTGACCTCAAGAACATCTATGTGCGCAATAACCGGGGGGAGATCATCTCCCTGGATAATATGGTCAGCATCCGAGAGGAGACTACCCCACCCGCGCTGTATCATTTCAACCGGTATAAATCGGCCACAATCTCTGCCGGTACCGCACCGGGCTATACCCTGGGCGATGGTATCAAGGAAATGCAGACCATTGCCGCCGGGCTGCTAAGTGAAAGCGATGGTTTTGCGCAGGCCCTGTCCGGTCCCTCGCGTGATTTTGCTGAAAGCTCGGGTAATATCGTATTTGCCTTTATCCTGGCCATTGTGCTGATCTTCCTGGTACTCTCGGCCCAGTTTGAAAGCTTTATGGATCCGCTGGTGATCCTGTTCACGGTACTGCTGGCTATTGCGGGAGCGGTATTGTCGCTCTGGGTCTTTGACCAGACCATCAATATCTTCTCCCAGATCGGTATGATCATGCTGATTGGCCTGGTGACCAAGAACGGGATCCTGATTGTGGAATTTGCCAACCAGAAGCAGCTGTCGGGCCTCAGCAAGACAGACGCGGTGACCCAGGCGGCCCAGGCCCGTTTAAGGCCTATCCTGATGACCAGCCTGGCCATGGCGCTTGGCGCCCTGCCCATTGCTATGTCGCTGGGTGCGGCAGCCACCAGCCGGAAACCGCTGGGCATCGTGATCGTGGGCGGTATTATGTTCTCCCTGATCCTGACCCTGTACGTGATCCCGGCTATGTACTCGTACCTGTCGCGCAAAAAATCAGCCAACGCGCAGGACGTGTATGATACACCGTCCGACAGTCAGCCGGCAACACCGGCAAGTCCTGCATCGGTACACTGATCTGCGGACGGACCTGCCCGTCCCGGACGGGCTATTGATTAACAAGGAATATACATTATGAGACTTCTTCTGTTGTTTATAGCCACCCTCTTTTTCGGACAGCTGTCCGCCCAGGAAATATTGCGACTGGAAGATGCGGTGGCGGCAGCGCTACAAAACAATTATGATATCCGACTCAGCCGGAATGACTCGGCTGCCTATTCCCTGGACGCTTCCTATGCCTATGCCGGCTTCCTGCCAAGGCTCAATGCCACCGGCACCAAGGTATGGAACGTGAACGCCCAGAAGCAGGAACTGCAGGACGGTCGCAAGCCTGAAGCCACCGGTATCAAATCCAGTAACCTCACGGCTTCCCTCCAGCTTAACTGGACCCTGTTTGACGGGCTCAAGATGTTTGTGACCAGGGAGCGGCTGCTGGAACTGGAAAAACTCGGCGATCTGGGCGTAAAGAACCAGGTTACCAATACCGTAGCCACTGTAGTCAATAACTATTATAATATTGTACGAACCAAACAGCAGCTGAAAGCGGTGGAAGAACAGATCTCCATCAACGAAGAGCGCGTGAAGCTGGCTGATATGAAAGTGTCCGTGGGATTGGGCAGCAAACCTGAGCTGCTGCAGGCCCGCGTAGACCTCAACGCCCAGAAAGCCGCACGCCTGCAACAGCTGACCCTGATAGCACAGCTTCGGGACCAGCTGAACCAGCTGATCGGTTTCCGCATGGGCCTGGTGTACGAGGTAGCAGACAGTATCCCTGTCAATACGGTGCTGCAATATGGCGACCTGGAGCAGAACCTGGAAGCTTCCAGTCCCAACCTGCTCTTTGCCCGTAAAAATATTGATATTGCCCAGCTGACGGTGAAGGAAAGAAGGGCCGAGCTGCTGCCCATTGTGGCTTTCAACTCTGCCTATAACTATTCCCGGACATCCAATACAACGGTCATCAATACCTTTACCCCGCTGTTCAACCAGAACAACGGGTACAACTATGGCTTTTCGGTAAATATTCCCATCCTGAATAATTTCAATACCCGCCGCCTGATGAAGCAGGCGCAGCTGGATGTCCGTTACCAGCAGCTCTTTTACGATAACCAGTTTACACTGACGCAGGTAGGGTTAACCAATGCCTTCAAGGATTATGAATTGCAGAAAGACCTGCTGGCGCTGGAAGAAGCCAATATCGGTTTTGCCCGGGAGAATGTGGCTATTGCGCTGGAACGTTTCCGGCAGGGTGTTTCCACCTTCCTGGAGTTGCGTGAAGCCCAGATCAGCCTGGAGGAAGCCAATAGCCGGCTGATTGCTGCACGGTACAATACCAAACTGGCGGAAACAGAATTGCTGCGGCTGAAAGGCGGCCTGCTGCAATAGAGCAGGCGCTTCGCTGCAATTCCCCCCCAAAAAAAAGATGTAGCTCAGCATGCAGCTACGGCCGCTCGTTACACTGGCGGCAGACAGCTGCCCTGTTGCGCAACAAAGCGTACTGCAGGAGCGTTTCACCCATACTACTGTCCCCGGCTTTGTCATAAGCATCAAAAAAAGGTCCCCTCTTCCCAGGACCCACAACTTGCAGCAGCCTTCTGAAAAGCATAAACGCAATGCTGAAACCGTCCAGGGTAGTTGTGTTATGCAACCACTGTAGCCCGGTTTCAGGGCTTATGATTGAGCGCATTATGCCATCTGCAAAAAACGACGAACGCCTGTTTGTTTATAGCTTTGTTAAAGATTGATTCGTTTTCCGTCGATTTTTTTTCTTTTCTTTGCGGTTCAAACGAAAAGAGAATACATGAGTCCACAGGTTGGAATTATCATGGGCAGTGACAGCGATCTTCCTGTAATGCAGGCTGCAGCCGATGTGCTGAAAGAATTTGGTATTTCCTTTGAGCTTACTGTAGTATCCGCACACCGCACACCGTTGCGGATGGTGGAATACGCCCAGGGGGCCAGGGAGCGCGGATTGCAGGTCATCATTGCCGGCGCCGGCGGCGCAGCCCATTTACCGGGCATGGTAGCCAGTATCACTACCCTTCCTGTGATCGGTGTTCCGGTCAGATCTTCCAACTCCATTGACGGCTGGGATTCTATTCTCAGTATTCTTCAGATGCCCAATGGCATCCCTGTGGCCACTGTGGCCCTGAACGCATCCAAAAATGCCGGCATCCTGGCAGCCAGCATCATTGGCGCTTTCGACAAAACTATAGGCGAGAAGCTGAGCACCTATAAAAACAACCTGTCCTCCGAAGTACTGAAAAAAGTAGATAAATTAAAATCAGAAGGCTGGTCAAACAGCTTTGATTAACTGGTGAAGTATGAATATAAAACTGCTTGAGTACAAGGAAATCGCTGCTTTTCCTTCCGGTTCCGGCATTGAGTATCACGATGAGAAAATGTTCCTGGTGGGTGATGATGCAAGAGAGATCCTGGTACTGAACAAGCGCTGGAAAGAACTGGAAAGGTTACCCTTATTTGAGTCATCCGACCCACGTGCTACCCTATCGCTCAGATCTGACCTGGAAGCTACCACCGTAGTGACCGTCAACCGGATCCCCCGCTTACTGATCCTTGGTTCAGGCTCCCGCGAAACCAATCGCAACAAAGGGGTCCTGGTAGACCTGGACAGCTATCTCAAAGAAGACTTTGATCTAACTCCCTTCTATAAACGCCTTCAGGAAAATGGTGTGCATGAGTTGAATATTGAAACCGCCGCTCTGGTGGAAGACCATATTCTGCTGGCCAATCGCGGCAACCATCTTCAGCCTGCCAACCAGGTGATCATTACTAAAAATGCTTTCTGGAAAAAACAGCAACAGGCTGAAATTGCTGTGGTGTCCCTGGACCTTCCCGTGAAAGATAACCATGCAGCAGGTATTACCGGCCTGGCCTATTCCCTGCAAAATGATTGCCTCGTGTTCACCGCCAGCACTGAACTGACTGATGGCCCCTCGCCTGATGGTCCTGTGGGCGATAGCTACCTGGGCATTATTGAGAATGCTTCGCGCAAGATCGGCCGCCGCAGTTTAAAGATCAACGAACTGCTGAACCTCAGCGATACCCATGAGCTGTTCAAAGGGTTCAAAGTGCAGTCTGTTTGTATCCAGTCGGAGAAAACAAACCGCCTGAAACTGCACCTGGTAGCAGATAATGATACCAACCGCAGCTACCTGTTCAAGGTGCGGGTAAAATGGTAAGGGGGGATCAATCTTCTACATGCAGTACCACAAATTCCTGCTCCAATCCCAGTGATGCCTTGTACAGCTC
Source organism: Candidatus Pseudobacter hemicellulosilyticus (assembly GCA_029202545.1). GTDB lineage: Bacteria > Bacteroidota > Bacteroidia > Chitinophagales > Chitinophagaceae > Pseudobacter > Pseudobacter hemicellulosilyticus. The sequence continues at coordinate 5,164,375 of CP119311.1, read as the reverse complement.
ACGGATAAAGGCAGCGCCCCATTGTGCATAGAAGGGAAGGAAATTGGCTACGCGTTCCTGTAATCCATTTTTAGGGAACAGGGCGGAACGAAGCAGCCGGATCTGTACCTGCTCGTTGTCGTATTTCCTTTTTTCTGCACGCAGCATTTTTTTCTCCAGTTCCTGCAAAGGCTTTACAGTCCTGGATCGCAGGGCTTCAATATGTGGCAATAAAGTATTGTCGATCTGGCCGGCTTTCTGTGCCAGTTCTTCATACAGTGTGCTGGCGGCCTGTAATTCTTTTTCCAGTTTGAGATGACCATTGGACTGTCGGGACACCAGCAAGGAAAGCAGCTGCTGTTCGGAACGGAAAATATCAGGGACCGAGAAGCCCAGCTTTTCCATCTTCTCCTCCCATTTCTTTTCCATGACCAGGAAAGAATTGCGCAGCACCAGCACCGGGAAGGGCACCTGGTAATGATGGAAGAACTCTTTTAGTTCCAGCCAGTAGGCCGTTTCTCCCCCACCGCCCACAAAGGCGATATTGGGTAAGATAGTTTCCTGGTACAGGCCGCGCAGGATCACATTGGGACTGAAACGCTCGGGATGCGCGTTCAGTTCTGCCTGTAACTGTTCGGGACTGAACCGGATGCTGGTATTACGGACAGCGTACTGGTCCTGGTCTTTTTCAATCAGTTCCCGGATACCGTCTGTCAGGTAGAACAGGTTGATGGGCCGTGGATTGGCCTGCACTTTATAGCGGGCGGACAATGCTTCCACGGTTTGCTGTACAATGACGGATGGTTGCTGACGGAACAGGTCATCTTCAAACACCGGTTGCATGGCGCGTTTCAGGTCGGCCCGGTCCGGGATGATCACCACCAGTCCATATTCTGCAAACAACGCATGCAGCAGTCTGAAAGTGGCGGTCTGTATATCGGGACTGTTGAGATAACTCTCTTTAAGCAGCTGCACCAGGGCCGGCCCATGGGGATGTATGGATAGTTCTCCTTCTATGCGGTGGATGATCTTTTCCAGTCCTTTGGTGTTCATCCGGCCAACGGCCCCTTTTTGTTTGGTATCCCAGGTCAGGGTATCACCACTGAGCCAGATATGGCCCAGCTCATCGAGGTCTGCATCTTCACTGCCCATCCAGAATACGGGCACAAAATTATAATCGGGCCATTCTTTCCGGAACTGTTCGGCCAGTCGGATGGTGTGCAGGATCTTATAAATAAAATAGAGATGCCCGGTAAAAATAGCGGGCTGGTGTGCTGTGGTAATGGTGAAAGTAGTGGGCTCCTTCAGTAATTCAATATTGCGCTGTACTGCGCCGGAAGGAGTAGCGCCGGCATACTGCTCCTGCAGGGCGCTGACCAGTAATTGGCGGTGGTCCTGTGTGAACTGCTGGCGTGCTTTGATAGCCGCCTGGATACCATTTTTATCCGGCCTGTGCGCATAGAAAGAGCGCAGCCCTGGCTCATTTTCCAGGTAAGCTGTAATCAGTTTAGAGAAATAACCGGTTGCCGTATATGGTACTTGTGTAGTGCTACAGTTCATAAGTGTTGGTAAAAGTACAATTTGCCTGCGCATAAAAAATCCACAGGTCATTTTTAACAAAGGTTATTGCCTTTTGTTGGGCCGGGTTATTAAAATGGCGCGTTAAAAAACTATAAAGGCTTTGGTCAGTTCATTATTGACGGTGCGCCAGATGCCCAGTGGATTGGCATTCTGCAAGGCGGGCGGCAGCAGGCTGTCCGGCCAGTTCTGGTAGGCCAGCGGCCGGGCAAAACGGCGGATGCCATCCGCTCCTACTGAAGTGAACCGGGCGTCTGTGGTAGCAGGATAAGGACCGCCATGCTGCATACTGAGCGCAACAGTAACACCGGTGGGTACGCCGTTGAAGATAAAACGACCGCAGGCGTTGACCAGGGCGTCTACCAGCTCCGGTACCTGTTTCACCTCTTCTTCCGTAGCCATCAGGGTACTGGTAAGCTGGCCTTCCAGCTGCCGGGCTACCCGTAGCATTTCCGTGATATCCTTGCAGCGGACCAGGATGGAATAAGGGCCAAAGACTTCCTGGTGCAATAATGGATTTTGGAGGAAGGCTTCTCCGGTAGTACTGGCAATGGTAGGTATCCCCTGCAGTTCGGTGGCCGACTGGCTGGATTCGGCTATCAGCTGCACATCGGGTTGCGATAAGGCAGCAGTACGTTTTTCCCGGAAAGCTTTGGCAATGCCGGGATGCAGCATGGGCTCGGGAGCTGTTTTACGGATAGCGGCGCCCAGTGTTTCCAGGAACTCATCCAATGCCCGGTCCTCCAGGCCAATGAGCAGTCCGGGATTGGTGCAGAACTGGCCTACGCTCTGGGTAATGCTGGCCGCATACTGGCGGGCTATCTCACCGGCCGACTGGCGCAGCTTTTCTGGCAGCAGGAAGACCGGGTTCACACTGCCCATCTCTGCAAAAACAGGAATGGGCTCGGTCCGCTGATTGGCCCAGTTGAATAAGGCCTTACCACCCGCAAAGGAGCCTGTAAAGCCCACGGCTTTGGTCCGCGGATGCATCACCAGGGTCTTACCTGTTTCATTGGACTGGCCATGCACATGGGCAAAAACACCGGCGGGCAACCCGCATTCCTGCACCGCGCCGGCAATCAGCTGGGCTACCAGTTCCGAGGTCAGAGCATGTGCCGGGTGCGCTTTCACGATCACGGGACAACCGGCTGCCAGGGCGGTAGCGGTATCCCCTCCTGCCGTGGAGTAGGCAAAAGGGAAATTGCTGGCGCCAAAGACTACTACAGGACCCAACGGGATCAGGTATTTGCGGATATCCGGCTTTGGAGGATTGAGTTGGGGATTGGCCGTATCTATCCGGGCTTCCAGCCAGGCGCCCTGCTCGCAGTGATCGGCATAGCTGCTGAGCTGGAAGATGGTGCGGGCTTTTTCTACCCGTAAACGGGCTTCGGGAAGGTTGGTCTCTTCCATGGCCACAGGGATCAGCTGCTGGCTGGCCTCTATATTGGCTGCAATGGTCCGGAGGAAACGGGCCCGCTCACGGATGGATACCTGCCGGAAAATTGGAAAGGCATTCCAGGCCTGCTGCAACAGACTGTCTATTTCTTGTATGGGAGTATCTGGAAACATAGGCACAAAACAATTTAAGGGTCAGCCGCCGGTTAACTGATAGTGATGGGACGGTAGCCGGAGTTGACGGAATAGTGGTCACTCGCCGGAGGCGAGCGACGGTTGTTGGTCAGCCGCCGGCTAACTGATAGTGATGGGACCGGTAGCCGGAGTTGACGGAACAGTGATCACTCGCCGGAGGCGAGCGACGGTTGTTGGTCAGCCGCAGGCTAACTGATAGTGATGGGCCGGTCGCCGGAAGCGACGGAATAGTGGCCACTCGCCGGATGCGAGCGACAGTTATTGGTCAGCCGCAGGCGGGCGACTGGTGAACCGCGGAGAACTTGGGTTAGTCTTCCACTACTTCGCCTTCCAGGTCATAGTCGTAAGCCTTTGTGATCTTCACATTGACAAACTCACCTATTGGCAGTTTCTTATTGGTCTGGATGATCACTTCATTGTCCACTTCCACGCTGTCAAACTCCGTACGACCAAGGTAGCGGCCTGATTCTTTTTTGTCGATCAGGGTTTTGAACACCTGTCCAACCTTGGCCTGGTTCTTCTCAAAACTGATCTCCTGCTGCACTTCCATGATCTCCTGGGCGCGCAGCTCTTTCTCTTCCTGGGGAACGGTATCTTCCAGTGTATAGGCAGACGTATTTTCTTCGTGGGAATAGGTGAAGATCCCTACCCTGTCAAAGCGGTGCTGTTGCAGGAAGGCCTTCACGGTCTCCACATCCTCCCTGGTTTCACCGGGGAAGCCGGCAATCAGGGTGGTGCGCAGGCAGATGCCGGGCACTTTTTCGCGGATGGTATAGATCAGCTCATCCATTTCGCCCTTGGTGATCTGCCGGCGCATGGCTTTAAGCATGGGATCGCTGGCATGCTGCAGCGGCATATCCAGGTATTTGCAGATATTTTCCCTTTCGCGCATCACATCCAGGATCTCCAGGGGGAATTTGGAAGGATAGGCGTAATGAAGGCGGATCCAGGTCAGGCCTTTGACATCGGCCAGGCGGTGCAGCAGCTCAGGCAGCATCCTTTTCTTGTACAGGTCCAGGCCGTAATAGGTCAGCTCCTGTGCAATCAGCATCACTTCTTTCACACCCATGCTGACCAGCTTCTCCGCTTCTTTCACCAGGTCTTCAATGCTGCGGCTCACATGGTTGCCGCGCATCAGGGGGATAGCGCAGAAAGAACAGGTCCGGTTACAGCCTTCCGCTATTTTCAGGTAGGCATAATGTTTAGGTGTGGCCAGCAGCCGCTCCCCTACCAGTTCCGCCTTGTAATCGGCTTCAAACTGTTTCAGGATCAGGGGCAGCTCCATGGTGCCGAAAAAGGCGTCTACCTCGGGGATCTCTTCTTCCAGGTTATTGCGGTACCGTTCGCTGAGGCAGCCGGTAACATATACCTTGTCCAGCTTGCCCCGGCGCTTGAGGTCTACCTGGTCAAGGATAGTATTAATAGATTCTGCCTTGGCCTTGTCAATAAAGCCGCAGGTGTTGACGATCACAATGTTGTGATCCAGTTTGCCATTCTCGTGCACTACATCTATATCATTGGCTTTCAGCTGGCCGCTCAGCACTTCGCTGTCAACCATATTCTTACTGCAGCCCAATGTTATGATGTTGATCTTGTCCTGTTTGCGTGTTCTTGTTTTCATACTGAGTCGGCAAAGGTAACTACAAAAAAATTATCGGGTGGTCCTGCTTGGCCGTATGGTGCCCGCATAGTAATTTAGCGCATCAACATACCCGCCTATCAACCTGAATTCTATACAGTTATCCTTTTATATGACCTCTTTAACGAGGTTTGGCACAGATTTTCGACGCATTAGCGTGTTTTAAACATTACGAACATGAAAAAGCTACTGTTTGCACTTGGACTGACAGGATTCCTGTCCGCCATCTCCTATTCTGCTTCTGCCCAGGCCCTGGGTTCCGATTACCGGACCGCGCTTGGGGTTAAAGTTTACCCCGGCTCCATTTCTATTAAACATTTCACCAAAGATGACGTGGCCCTGGAAGGCCTGGGTTATTTCTGGAGATATGGTTTCCGGTTCACCGGCCTGTATGAGTTCCATGGGGATATCAACGGGGCGCCTGGCCTGAAATGGTATATTGGTCCGGGAGCGCACGTTGGCTTCTGGAATGACGAATGGAAGGATCGCTATCCCAACCGCGCCGAAGGGTTGAATATCGGGGTGGATGGTGTCATTGGCCTGGATTATAAGATCAATGGCGCGCCTATCAACCTCAGCATCGACTGGCAGCCTTCTTTCAACATTGTAGGCTACACTTATTTTGAAGGTGGCTGGGGCGGCTTTGCCGTTCGCTTCACTTTCTGATAAGCCCTGTATTTCATCTTATCCCAATAAAAAAACGAGCTATGCATGCGTAGCTCGTTTTTTTATTGAGCAACTTCAGACAAGTTGTTTACTTAGGTTCCAGCGCATTGTTGATGAGCCATACAAGGTTGGCACGGTGTGCTTTTGTTTCCTCGTTGGTGGATAGGGCGCTTCCCAGCTGGGCCTTTATCTTTTTCAGGGTGTTGAGTGCAGCGGCGCGGGCCACGTCATCATACCCGTAAGATTTAGGATCTACGATATTGGACATGCCTTTCACGAAGGTGGTCTGCAGGTACTGGCGGAACACATTCACGTTGCCGCTGTTATCCGCATCAAAGATGCCTTTCTGCAGGTCGCTGAACAGGCTGGCCACGCTGTACTGGTTGCCATAGAGACGGGAGTTGGTGATCCGCTGCAGGGTGGCGGGATGCGCCAGGTGCATCAGGGCGGCGCCGGTCTGCAATTGCAGCGCATAGGCCGTTACCCGGGGATCATCACCATTGTCATTCTGGTTGAAACCGCGGCGCTGGGGTTGCAGGTAAGGATATACCTGGGCATCGGCTTCAAAAGCGTTGGGCGCAAATACATATTTGTTGAGCACTTCCACCGCTTTTTTCTGGGTGGCCAGCGGTACTACAGTATAGGGTTTCTGAGTGGATGCCTGTTCGGGGAAACTCCTGTCCATGTATACACCGCCTACGTAGCGGCTAACGGCGGCGATCATACCGTAGCGCTGCCCCTGCAGTGTTCCGTAGCGGGCCCGCAGTTCGGCATAGGACTGACCGGGTTTGGTGTACTTGGTCACCAGCTTACCCATGGTCTGGTTCACTATTTTAAAACGTTCTTCGGCATAACCGATGGCATCGCTGGTGAGGTCGTTCACATTTACGCGGGGATCCATGGCCTTACCGGGTGAGCGCATATCATCGCCATCATTACCGAAGGTGAGATAAGGCTCATTGCTGCGACCAAGGATCTTCTTCAGTCCGGCGGCTTCTGCTGAGGGGCTGAATGGCGTATAACCATACTCGATAGCCCATAGATCATAGGGGCCGGCCTTGGTGGTGTAATAGTCACCCTGCTTGCTGCGGTCAGCAGCGATATTGACAGCGGGATAATCCATTACAGAACCGATCAGGCCAATTTTATGGGTGATCTCTGTGTTGTTGATCTCTGCGGGAGACAGCATCTGGCTGGCCTTCATGTTGTGGTTGAGGCCCAGCGTATGGCCCATTTCGTGCATGATCAGGTAGTTGAGGAATTGCTGGTGCAGCAGCTTTACTTCAGCATCCGGTGCATCTGTAGCGGCCAGCACGGTGGTGCCGGTCATCAGCTGCGCCTGCAGCTCACGGGCCAGGGTGCAGGTTTGCAGGTGCGCCAGCTGGGCGGCATTGAGGCCGGGCAGCTGGGTACTGGCATGGTCTGCATGTGGATCAGCTGTCATGGACAGGGCGGCAGTAGAGCCGTTGAACAGCTCATCAAGGATCACGGAGCCGCTGCCGGTAGCCCATTCAATGGTGATATCGGCGCCGAGGATCTGCCCGGTTTTGGGATTTACAAAGCTGGGGCCGATGGCGCCATAGCTGGGTTGGGCCGAAGCTACCCAGCGGATCACGTTATAGCGGATATCATCCGGGCACCAGGTGGCGGTATCCGGCATGATCTTCATCTGCACGGCGTTTTTGAAGCCGGCTTTTTCAAAGGCTTCGTTCCAGCGGAGACCGGAAGCCACAATGAGGTCCCGGTATTCCAGCGGCGTGGTGTTCTCTATCCAGAAAACGATGGGTTCTACCGGCTCGCTGAGCGTGGCGTTGGGATCTTTTTTCTGGAGGTCCCAGCGATGGATAATGTCTTTGAAAGGCACGGGGCTGATGCTGGTCTGGTTGGTGACCTGCTGCGTAAAATAACCTACGCGCGGATCATCAAAACGGGGACGGAAATCATTCTGCGGCATCTCTATCAGGCTATGCTGCATGCGTACCCGTAAATAACGGGGGTCTGTAATATCGGGGCCGCCATCGGTGGTGATCATGGGGTTGTCATAGGCCATGTCTACCACCACATCAGTATTATTGGGGAATGAGCGAACGGTATGGTAGCGGGATTTGCCGGGGTTGAGGGAGCCCAGGTTAAAATACATACTGGCCATGGGACCAGTGATGATGGGCTTAACAGGGTCCAGTTTTTCACTGATGAACAGACCGTCTGCGCTGATCAGGTAACCGGTGCTGTCCTCTCCTGCTATCTTCTCAATATGGAAAACGGCTTCGGGCTTATCCACGCTGGCGGTTTTGCTGACAGCGTTCTCAGGATCGTACCAGAAACGGGTGTTGACGCGGGAGAATTCGAGTTTGTCGAAGGCTTTCTCCACTTTGAACACCAGGGTTACGCGGTGCATGCCCTGGTTGAGGAACAGCGTGGTGGGACCGTTCACGGAAAAGCTCTGGTAAATGTATTCTTTCCCTAACTGGTCTTTCTTCACGTACAGCTGAACGCTGCCGGAAGCGGTGTCCTGGTAAACGGTGAACAGGCCATCGAGTTTTTTGCTGCTTTTCACCTTGTCGGTGATGCCCGCTGGCTTTTTGGGCTTACTGGTATCGGCAGCTGGCGGAGCGGGTGGCTGGTTTTTATCCTTTTTCTGAGCAAAGACGTTACTGCTTCCCAGAACGGACAGGAAGAACAAGGCTAATAGTAGTTTTTTCATATCAGATGCATATTTAGGCTTGCTTCAATATACAAAGCAATTGCCGGGAAAAGCACAGGATTTGGGGATAGCGGCAAATTTTAAATGGGGAGCGGTTAGCCGTTACGGGCAGGTTGACCGGCGAGGGAGGGAGCCGGGAACAGGTATGGGGGACCGATGCCGTTGGCATCTGAAGTTACCAGCCGCTGGCGAGTACGTCGGCGATATGCATGGTCTGTATATTCAAACCCTTGTGTTTGATGTATCCATCCAGGTGCATGAGGCAGGAATGGTCGGTGGAAATAATGCATTCGGCACCGGTCTGCCTGGCATTGGTCACTTTCTGGTCGGCCATGCCCACGGAAATGGGTTCAAACTTAACGGCAAAAGTGCCGCCGAAGCCGCAGCAGGTTTCCACGTCCTTCATCTCTACTATTTCCAGGCCATTTACATGGGAGAGCAGGGTGCGGGGTTCGGTCTTGACCTTGCATTCCCGGAGGGCTGCGCAGGAGTCGTGGTAAGTGGCTTTGGCATGCAGGGAGGCGCCAAAATCATCCACTTTGAGGACATTGACCAGGAAGTCCGTCAGCTCATAGGTCCTTTTCTGGAGGTCCCTGACGGCGTTGTGCTGGGAGGAATTTTCGAATAAAGTGGGGAAATAGTTCTTAACGAAGCCCACGCAGGAGGCGCTGGGGCCTACAATATAGTCTGTACCGCTGAAGTCTTTGATGAATTTGCCGCAAACGGCTTTGGCATCATCCCGGAAGCCGGCGTTATAGGCTGGCTGACCGCAGCAGGTCTGGTTGCTGTTATAGGAAACGGTGCAGCCCGCTTTTTCAAGTACTTTCACCATGTTGAAGGCGGTCTGCGGATAAAGCTGGTCAATGAAGCAGGGTATGAACAATTGTACGTGCATGGTACTGCAAATCTAAGGGGAAATTATTGCCTGAACGACTGGGTCAGGGCGATCATCTTGAGGGCGGTGATGGCGGCTTCCTCGCCTTTATGACCATGGATGCCTCCTATCCGTTCGTCCGCCTGCTGCTGGTTGTCCACCGTCAGTACGCCAAAGATCACCGGTACCGGCAGCTGGATATTGAGTTGCATTACCCCATCGGTAACGCCCTTGCACACATAATCAAAATGGGGCGTATCCCCGCGCAGTACACAGCCCAGCGCAATAAAGGCGGCCGGCCTGCCCTGTGCATATTTTTCCTTGTGTGCATCCCAGTAGCTTTTGATGCCAAAGGGGATCTCGAAAGCGCCGGGAACATTGAGGATGCGGATCTGGCTTACGCCCTGTGCTTTCAGGGTGCGGACACAGCCCTCTTCCAGCTTGTCTATGACAGCGGCATTCCATTCGGTACGGACGATAACAATACAGGCATCCTTTTGAAGAATGCCTGTATCTATTTGTAATAACTTACTGTTATTGACTTCTGCCATTGGTTATTTTGTTTCACCCAGTTTAGCCAGGTATTTATCGGCTTCAAAACCACGGGGGCTGAGCGGGTATTCCTTTTTCAGCTGTTGCAGCATGGCAATGGCTTCTTTGTTCTTACCCAGGTCCTGGTACAGGAGTGCTGCGCGGAACAGGTATTCAGGTGAATTGATATTATCTTCTTTGAAGATAGTACCTGCTTTTTTGTAGTAGTCAACAGCTTCGGGTTTCTTACCCAGTTCAGCGTAGGCATCACCCAGCAGACCGTTGGTCCTTACCTGGAGTACCTGGGAGCCGGTAGAGAAATCCTTCAGGTATTTAACGGCGTTATTAAAATCGCCCAGTTGCAGGTAGCAGGAGCCGGCATAGAATTTAGCCAGGTTGCCGGATTCAGTACCGCCGTATTTGGAAATGATCTTCAGGAAACCCTGGGTGGCGCCATTGCCATTGAGGGCCAGGTTGAAGGAGTCTATCTTGTATAGGTTCTGAGCGCCCCACATAGCGTTGCCTGCTTTTTCTTCCTCAGGTCCTTTTACAAAATTGTTGTAGGCAATGAAACCGCCGATGATCAGTATAATGGCCACGAGGGCGCCGGTGATCAGTTTGCTGTTCTTGCTCCAGAATTGTTCTGCAGTAGGCCGCCTTACTGTTTCAACAGTTTTGTGAGTGGTGGTCTGCTCTGTATGCTTTACTTCAGCCATGTTGCGATAATTGAATGTTTGTGTTGTTTAAGGTGTTGCCGGTACCTGCGCTGTTTGCAGGAGCTGCGGCAAAAAAAATTGCTTAGTCAGTGATGAAAGGATAATTCTCTTCCACCACGATGTCTTTGTATACTTCGTCTTCGTTAGGCCAGGGAGATTCTTCAGCGAATTTCACGGAGGCGGCTACTTTTTCATTCACGCGCTGCTCAATGGCTTTGATCTCTTCGGCTGTGGCGAATTTGTTCTCAAGGATGGTGTCCAGTACCTGCTGGATAGGATCACGCTGTTTGTATTCTTCCACTTCTTCCTTGGTCCTGTATTTCTGGGGATCAGAGATAGAGTGGCCTTTGTAACGGTAGGTCTTGATCTCAATGAGTGTGGGACCATCTCCTTCACGGGCGCGTTTTACGGCGCGGGCGATGCCTTCGTGAACGGCTTCAGCGCTCATACCGTCGATAGAATCGGCGGGCATTTCATAAGCGTCAGCCAATTTATAGATATCCACTACGTTGCTGGTGCGCTCAATGGAGGTACCCATGGCGTAGTTGTTGTTCTCACAGATGAAGATGACCGGCAGTTTCCAGGTCATGGCCATATTGAACACTTCGTGCAGCATACCCTGGCGGGCGGCGCCGTCACCGAAGAAGGTCAGGGCTACATTGTCAGTGCCTTTGTATTTTTCAGCGAAGGCCAGTCCGGCGCCGGTGCCGATCTGGGCGCCAACGATACCGTGGCCGCCGAAGAAGAAAACATCTTTACCGAAGAAGTGCATACTGCCGCCTTTGCCTTTGGCGCAACCGGTGGCTTTGCCATAGAGTTCTGCCATGCAGGATTCGGGGGACATTCCTTTGGCCAGGGCCAGACCGTGGTCACGATAGGCGGTCACAAAAGGATCTTCCTGGCGGGTAGCGGTCATACAACCGGCGGCAATGGCTTCCTGCCCTACGTAGGCGTGAAAAAAGCCACGGATCTTACCCTCCATTTTATACTTTTCTTCTGCTGCAAGTTCAAACTGACGGATCAATAACATCAACTCGTACCAGTACAAGTAGGTTTCTTTAGTGAATTTGGTGGCCACAGTACAATAGTTTACAGTGTTAGAACATTCTCTGTGCTTCTTTGGCAGAAAAAGCACAGGAGGCGCAAAGATAAGGGCAAAATTGGTATTTTATACGCGGCCGGGCAGATTTCAGCGTTACCGGCAGGAATTTGACGCTGAGGCAGTTAAAGAAATGTTGTAGCTTGCGCCTCTGACCCGGCGCCAGCGGCCTCCACCATGCTTCAGCTCCAGACCATATCACTCCTTCAGTTCAAGAATTATGCAGAACAGCGGTTCAACTTCAGTGAACGCATTGTCAGCATCTGCGGGCGCAATGGCATGGGTAAGACCAACCTCCTGGACGCCATCTATTACTGCTGCTTTACCAAGAGTTATTTTGCCCGGTCCGACAGCCAGAATGTGCAGCACCAGGCTTCCGGTTTCCGTATTGAGGCCGGCTTCCTCCAGGACGGCCAGTCCCGCCAGGTGGTCTGCATCCTCCGGGAAACGGGCCGCAAAGAGGTCCAGGTGGATGGGGAAGTCTATGAGAAATTTGCCCAGCATATCGGGCGCTTCCCCTGCGTGATCATTGCCCCCGATGATACCCGCATCATTATGGAAGGCAGTGAAGAAAGACGCCGCTACCTGGATGCCCTGCTCTCCCAGCTTGACCCCGCCTATCTTCAGCACCTGATGGATTATAACAAAGTGCTGCAGCAGCGCAACGGCTTTCTAAAGGCACAGGCCGGTTTGCCCGTGGCCGATACCAGCCTGCTGGAGATCTATGATGCCCAGCTGGTGAAATACGGCCAGTATATTTTCCAGGAACGCCAGCGCTTCATGACGGAACTGCTGCCCGCCGTTAAAAAATTCTACCAGCATATTGCCGGCGCCAATGAAGTGCCGGAACTTCAGTATGAAAGCCAGTTGCTGCAGCAGCCCTTCCCTGCCCTGCTCCAGGGCCTGCGCCAGAAAGACTTTATGCTGCAACGAACCAATGGCGGTATCCATAAGGACGATCTGGCCATCCAGCTGGCTGGCCAGCCTTTCAAGAACATTGCTTCCCAGGGCCAGCGCAAGAGCCTGCTCTTTGCGCTTAAGCTGGCGGAGTTTGAGACCATCCGCGCCCACAAAGGCTTTGCCCCGCTCCTGCTGCTGGATGATGTATTTGAAAAGCTGGATGAACAGCGCATGCATAACCTGCTGGACTGGGTATGTGTGCAGAACAACGGACAGCTGTTCATTACAGACACGCATCCCGAACGCGTGGAGAAACATTTTGACGACCTGGGCCTGCGTTACCAGGTCATCAACCTGAGCTGAGTTTTCCGATAATAGTTTTACCTTGCAGTCATGGGTGAATACTCACTGGGCGACGCCCTCAAATACTTCCTGCAGCATAGCCGTCTCAAAGGCTCCATCCAGGCTTTACAGATTGAAGATGTCTGGGAGCAGATCATGGGCAAGACCATTGCCAAATACACGGAGAAGATCCAGATCTATAACAAGATCCTGCATATCACCACTTCCATGGCCCCGCTGAAACAGGAACTGCTGTTCCAGAAAGACAAGATCATCCAGCGTGTCAATGAAGAATTGGGAGAAAATGTGGTGAAGGATGTGGTGATCCACTAAAACGATTTATTGTAAGCGCACGCGCGGATCTATCCAGCCATAGAGGAGGTCGGCCAGAATGCCTACCACTATAAAAAAGAAAGAAGAGACCAGTACGGAGCCCATCACTACCGGGAAATCCAGTTTCTCCAGCGCATCCACCGTTACTTTTCCGATCCCTTTCCAGCCAAAGATATATTCTACAAAGAAGGCGCCGGCCAGCAATTCCGCAAACCAGCCGGTAACAGCCGTCACCACCGGGTTCAGTGCATTGCGCAGCCCGTGTTTCCAGATAATGCGCGCCCGGGAAAGCCCCTTGGCATAAGCAGTGCGGATATAGTCCTGGTTCAGGACATCCAGCATAGCGCTCCTGGTCAGCTGCGTGATAATGGCCAGGGGCCTGATGCCCAGTGTAAAGGCTGGCAGTACCAGGTTTTGCAGGGAGCCATAACGTTCACCAGTATTCTCATCAATGTCAAACCAGCTGCCGGTCATATGCAGGCCGGTATAATCACTGAGCAGGAAACCGAAAATATAGGCTATCACAATGCCCATAAAAAAGGATGGGGCCGAGATGCCCAGCACGCTGGTGAAGATGGCGGAAGTATCCATCCAGGTATCCCGTCTGACTGCGGCCAGGATACCCAGCGGGATGCCGAGGACCACGGCCAGCAGCATGGCGGCCGAGGCCAGGATCAGGGTTCCGGGAAGGGCTTCCGTCAGGACGTTCCAGACCGGCTTTTTGGTCTGGTAGGAACGGCGCAGGTAAGGCAGTTTCAACGCCAGCTTTGTATCGCCGCCAATAAAGAGACCATGCAGGTCTTTCCGTTCAATGCTTTCTTTATCATGAATGGCAACGGGTGATACATCATTGAGGTAAAGTACAAACTGCTTCCAGGTGGGCTGGTCCAGGTAGAGTTCCCGGCGGATATTCTCCTGGGTAGCGGCATCGGCTCGCTGGCCCATGACCAGGCGGGCAGGATCACCAAAACCCTGGAAGAGAAAAAACACCACTATCACCACGCCCAGCATGACGAGCAATCCGTACAAAGCTTTCCTGGTGATGTATTGGATCATATTTAAATTGATCAGGGTAGTTTCTGAACGGCGCCCACGGCGCGTTCCAGGTCGGCATAAGACCATTTGTCTATCACCGTACCGTTCTTAATAAGGAACAGCGTCGGGTTGGCGCGGGCTGCAGTCTTAATAGCTACGGCATCGCAGGCCAGCGGTGTAAAGAGCCGGAATACATCGGGCGGATTGCTGGTCAGTGTTTCAAAAGGAATACTGGTGACAATGAAACCCGGGATCTGTTTCTGGCCGGCGGTGTGCATGACCAGTTTAAGGTATTCCATCCACTGGCTCTGGTTATAATCGTTCTTGAGGAAGAGGTAGAGCTGGTACCTGTCTTCCGCCAGCAGGGCCTGGGTGGTATCATTACCGGCCACTGTCTTCAGGATGAAGTCCTTGATCTTCACTTCTGCATTGCCTTTGCGCACCACCTTATCGTATCGTTTTACGAAGCTGTAGGTCTCTTCATCAAAATCATCGGGGAAGGCGTCTGCGGTGAATTCTATCTCCTTGCCCTGTTTGGTGTATACAAAAGTGATGACGGTGCTATCGGGGATGGCGCCGGGGGGCGCTTTCATTTTCCCGGGAATATTATTGCCTTTTTTATAGGGCAGGCAGTCTACCAGGGGCAGGTATTCCAGTACGTAGAACTGGAGGGCCAGGGACAGCACAGTGGTAAAGAAAAGGATCACTATACTGCCTACTTTGCCGGTGGCGGGTTTAATGGTATTGCGGTAATAAAAGATGATACCGATCAGGACCAGCAGCAGCAGGTCTTTCATAAAGGACTGATCGGATGTTAAGGGGATGCAGTCGCCAAAGCAGCCGCATTCCCGGACCTTACCGGAGAAGAGCGCATAACCGGTGAGGAAGGTGAAAAAGACGATCAGGAGCGATAGCAGCCAGCTGAAGAGGCGCATCTGCCAGCCCACCAGTACTGCCACCCCGGCTATGATCTCGAAGGCGTTCATGGCAATGGAGAGCGCAAGGGTATAGTCGTTCAGGAAATGCCAGCCCCAGATCTCGAAGAACTCCTGCATTTTATAGCTGAGGCCGAGGGGGTCGTTGGCTTTCACCAGTCCGGAGAAAATAAAGAGAACGCCTACAAAGATCCTGATGATGGTGAGTGCTTTTTTCATGATCGTGTTTGTTCAATAGCTGCTAACGTGTAAAGACCATTTTTGTTTTGACGACAGCTGTATGCATCAGCCTGCGTGTTTGCCTTCAGCAATCAGGATCAGGGCAAAAATGGAATAATTGATAATGTCTGCATAGTTGGCGTCAATGCCTTCACTGATCAGGGTCCTGCCATCGTTCTGCAGTATCTGCCGGATGCGCAGGAGTTTCACCAGGATCAGGTCCGTAATGCTTTCCTGGCTCAGTTCGCGCCAGGCTTCGCCATAGTCATGGTTCTTGTTCAGCATGAGCTGACGGGTATTACCCATCTGCTCATCATATAACCTTTCCACTTCAGCTACGGGCAGGTCTTCCGTACCCGTCTGCTGCAGTTCCAGCTGTATCAGCCCAATAATGCCATAGTTGACCATGGCCCTGAACTCACCGGTGATGTCCTCCCCTACTTTCTGCACCTTTTTTTCCTGGATGGTACGGATGCGCTGCGCTTTTATGAAGAGCTGGTCTGCAATAGAGATGGGACGCAATACCCGCCAGGAAGTACCATAATCGGTGGCCTTCCTGACAAATATATCCCTGCACAATTGTACTGCTGCGTCGTATTGTTGATTGGTCATATGATCGATGAATGTACCTTTAGCGCCAAAAATAACGAACAAAGGTTAAATGTTTACACTGAATTGTCAAGGCAGGTTGCTGGTGGTAGACAAACCATTGGTGATGGGCATTATCAATGTTACACCTGATTCCTTCTTCAGCGGCAGCCGGTTTAACGGGGATGCGCTGGTACAGCAGGCCGGGCGGCTTTTGGCAGAAGGCGCCGCCATCCTGGATATTGGCGGGCAGAGTACCCGACCCGGCAGTGAGCGGGTTTCGGAGAAAGAGGAAGCGGCCAGGGTGCTGCCTGCTATCCGGCAGCTGCTGGATCATTTTCCGGAGGCCTTTTTATCCATCGATACCTATTACGCTTCGGTAGCGCGACAGGCAGTGGAGGCCGGTGTGGCCATTGTGAATGATATCAGCGGCGGCAGCCTGGACCCGGAGCTGTTGCCGGCCGTGGCATCGCTTGGTTCGCCCTATATCTGTATGCATATGCGGGGGACGCCTGACACCATGCAGGAGCAGACTGACTATACCGATGTGACCCGGGAAGTGCTGGATCATTTCATAGCGCTGGTGGCGCGGCTGGAGGCGCTGGGCATCCGGGATATCATTATTGATCCCGGCTTTGGTTTTGCCAAGACCCTTCCCCAGAACTATGAGCTGCTCAGGAACCTTTCCTTATTGAAGATGCTTGGAAAGCCACTGCTGGTGGGTGTTTCCAGGAAAGGTATGATCTACAGGCAGCTGGGTATTACGGCAGATGCCGCCCTGAATGGCACTACTGTGCTGAATACGGTGGGCCTGATGAACGGCGCTTCCATCCTGCGGGTGCATGATGTGAAGGAAGCGGTGGAAGCGGTAAAGCTGTGGGAAGCGGTGAAGGTGGGAACGGGTTTGTAGGATCGCCTGAACAAGTACCGGACTGCGACAGCGGCCTGCTCTATAAAAAAACGGGCCGTCTCATTTTTGAGACGGCCCGTTTTTTTATAGCGTGCAATTAAGCTGTTATCTTCTTTGTGGCATTGCTGAAGGCCTTCCGGAAGGAGGTGGCGGCGGAGGAGGCGCCATGGCGTTTTCCCTTTCCTTTACGTCCACGATCTCGATGTCGAAGATCAGCACTTCATTGGCTTTGATAGTGCCACCGGGAGGAGGATTGGGACCATAGGCCAGGGAGCTGGGGATCAGCAGACGGCCTTTATCGCCTTTTTTGAAATGGGTAACGCCTTCCAGCATACCCTGGATAGCACCCTGAACGCCGGCCTGGAAAGTAAAGGGATCCAGGGGGTGTTTGTTCACCTGTTTGGTGCTGTCCATATTGGAGTCGAAATATTTTCCTTCAAGGGTATAACCAGTGTATTTGATGGACACCATTTTACCGGAGTCAGCAGTGGGGCCGCTGCCGGCAGACTGGATCTCATAATACACGCCATTGGCAGTTTTACCTACCTGCAGTTTGTTCTTGGCAATATATTCTTCCAGCAGTTTGGCGTCTTTTGCTTTGGTAGCTTCCGCTTCAGCCTGTACGCGTTGTTGTTCCTTGGTCATTTCAGCCTGACGGTCAACATCAGCGAGGCTGTCTGAAGTGAACACGTCAATGATCTTAAAGCTGAGGGTGATCTTGTCTTTGCGGGTAATGAAGGGGGGCAGCTGGGCGCCTTTTTTGGCAAGGGTATCAGCCATCAGTACCACAACAACGCTATCACCTTTGCGGACAAGGGGGAAAACTTCTGCGGGGTTGTAAACAGAGCCTACGCTGTCAACGGGTGCGTAGTAGGGCATTTTACCAAAGGATTCGCCCAGTACGGAGTCACGTACTTTTTGAACAAAGTGCAGCTTCAGGATATTGCCGCGTTTTACCACGGGCTGGCTTTTGTCTGTTGAGATGATCTTATACAAAAGGCCGCTCCTGGTTTTTTTGAAAGAACCTCCTGAACAGGCAGCAAAGAGGATAGCTACCAGCAGAGTACTGAGAATGATGGCTGATTTTTTCATCTTTAATGTTTATTGATTACCCCCGGCAACCTTACATCTTCACTCCCTTTTTTTAAGCGCCAATGTTTGGTTTCGTGTTGGATTTTTATTGGTGAATGGTTTTTGCTTTTTACTGGTTATTGTCTTCCTGGAGCAAGGCGGCGTTCTGTTGCATGGCATCAATAAAGTGTTGAACAGTCTCGTCCAGGGAAGCGCTGCTGCGGCCGCCGGAAGCGTTGTAGTGGCCGCCACCCTCAAAATATTTGCGGGCAAAAGTATTGGTATCAAAATCGCCTTTGCTGCGGAAGCTCCATTTACGTTCTTCATCCCGGTCAATGACCAGTGCCGCCAGCCGGATGCCCTGGATACTGAGGGGATAGTTGACCAGCCCTTCGGTATCACCGGTCTTGATCTCATAGCGGAGCAGGTCCTTCTTGCTGATGGCAATCAGGGCGGTATTGTATTCATAGAATACTTCCATGCGGTGCAGCAGTATATGACCTATGAACCGCAACCTGTTCTCCAGGTAGTTGTCATAGATGTTCTCATGTACTTTGGTATGATCCAGTCCGTGTTCCTTCAGTTCGGCCACCATCTTATGCACATCGGCAGAAGCGGCGGGGAAGCGGAAAGAGCCGGTGTCTGTCATTACCCCAGCATAGATGCAGGACGCGATCTCTTTATTGAGCAGCCCGCGATGGCCTGATCCCACTATCAGGTCGTAGATCATTTCGCAGGTAGAGCTTTTGGCTGTATTGCTGATCCCGTACTGGAAGTTGGGCTCATCGGGTTGCTGGTGATGGTCTATCAGGATGCGGGTCCCGGTAAAGGCGGCCAGCCTGGGCGCCAGGTTCTTGGTGCGGTGGAAAATGTTGAAGTCGAGACAGAAGAGCCAGTCGGCATCCCGGAGGATGGCGTCGGTCTTATCCCGGTTCAGTTCAAAGTCCACCACCTTATCGCAGCCGGGCATCCAGTTAAGCCAGCGTGCCCAGTTGGTGGGCGATATCACGATAGGCTGATGGCCCAGCTGGACCAGGAAATGGTACAATCCCAGGGCCGAGCCCATGGCGTCGGCGTCCGGTTTCTGGTGCATGGTGATCACTACCTTACGAGGTGTGGTCAGTAATGGATATAATTCCCGTATTGGTTGCATAAAACGGTGGCAAAGGTGCAGAATTAACCAACAAGTCCCAAAAGGAAAATTACCTGCAAACGGGCTTAGTTGATCATCGGTTTTACTGTGTAACCGGCTTTACGGAGCAGGCTGATCACGCCTTTATCGCCAGGCAGGTGCCCCGCCCCTACTGCAATCAGGAGGGAATTGCGGCCGCCTTCCACAATGGCGGGGAAGAAATCCACCCAGTTGCGGTTGCGGTTGTAGAGGAGCAGGTCCATATACTTATCCATACCGGGATCGCTTTTGACTACCAGGGAATCCAGTCGCTTAAGATCCTGCTTACGGTATACGTCTACCATTTCCTGGGTAGCTTCCCGGTAGCTGTCAATATTGTCAATATAACCCAGCAGGGACCTGGCCTGTTCTTCATAAGGGATACTGTCAAACAGCCCCATCTGGTAAGCGGGCGTTTCCAGTCCAAAGATCTCTTTCCCCAGGTTTTTGCTGGCGGCCATGATCTGTTCTTCCATCCCGTTCTTTTTTTCACAGGTCATCAGCCTTTCGGAGATGAGTACAGACGCAAACATGGGTTTTAAGGTATTGAGCATAGAGAGCGGCGGCATTTTGTTCTCCTGGAAGAACTTTTCTACCCGGCTGTATTCTTCAGCGGTCAGCAGGTCCGACAGCTTCTTGTTATCATTCATCTTTACATGGTTCATGGCGCCCCACATTTCCTGTGGATTGTCCATGTCCAGTTCAAAATAGATCCTGTTCACTTCTTTGATCACCTCATTCAGGTTTGGGCTCAGCCGGGCATCGTCCGAACAAAGGATATGCATGGTGCCGAAAAGATAAGAGGGCTTCACCAGTCCTTTGCCGCTGATCTTCCAGAGCAGGGTATTATTACTGGCAACAGGAGCTTTGGCAGTTTTCTGCTGTGCTTGGGCCAGCGAGCTGATCACAAGTAATAGGGCCAGGCCTGATTTCTTCATTATCCGGTATTTTCCAGGCAAATTACAGAGAAGTTGGGAGTATTGAAAGCCGGATGGGTTAACCGGCTGGCGGAACGGCCCCTCCGGGCCCTGAAACCCGCCTAAAAAAGGATAATCGGCCCGGAATCTGTATTTTTACAGCCCTAAAACCTCTAAACAACCATGTTAACCAACAGGCTAACCTTGTCCGTACTGGCCTTTCTTCTGGTTCAGGGTACTCTCCACGCCCAGCTGCAAACCGCAGACGAAGAAGGACTTGCACATGTAACCTCCCTGAAAAAATTATCAAAAAAAGCATCTTATGGCGCTTCGCTGATCAGCAAAGAGATCAGCTTCAATACCGGTAAAGGCATTGCCGGTACCCCCGTGGTCACGGCCAGAGAAACAGGCACTGTGGAGATGGTCTCCATGGAAAACAAAGTGCCGGTAGGTTATGGCCTGCCCTACAACCAGTTTGTGAAACTGGCGGACTATGATTTTGGTATCTTCTACAAGAGTAAGTTCAGGAGCCAGAAATACCCGCCGAAAAAGGTATCCCTGACTGATGAGTCCATCTTTATGGACGATAACTATGCGCTTATTTACGGCTACACTGCTGAAGAAAGCGGGCAGCGTTGCCGGTTCACCTACAACTATGAATATACGGATGCCAAATACCTGACCCGTGTATTCTTCCATGAAGGGTTCCCGGTAAAACAGGTCAGCGTCAGTTTCAAAGTACCTGACTGGCTGGTGCTGGAAATATCCGAGCAGAACTTTGCAGGGTACAAAGTGAAGAAAGAAGTAAAGACTGAAAAGAACAGCAAAGTATATACCTATACAGCCGAGAGCCTGCCAGGCATCAAGCGGGAAGCCGCTTCCCTGGCTCGTCCCTACTATCTCCCCCACCTGGTGATCACCGTGCGCAATTTTACGGCAGGCTCCCAGCAATACAAGGGATTTACCAACCTGGCCGATATGTATGGCTGGTACAATTTCCTGTACAAAAAAGCAGCCAACAGCAATGATGACTTTAAGACCCTGGTAGGTCAGCTTACACAGGGCAAATCTTCCGACGAAGAAAAGATGAAGGCCATCTATTACTGGGTGCAGGACAATATCCGCTACATCGCTTTTGAAGAAGGTTATGCCGGTTTTGTTCCCCAGACGGCACAGGAAGTGTTCAAAAATAAATATGGCGATTGCAAAGGCATGGCCAACCTGCTCACGGAGATGCTGAAGCTGGCGGGTTTTAATGCGCATTTTGCCTGGATCGGCACCAGGGAAATTCCCTACGACCGCACCCAGATCCAATCGCTCTGCGTAGACAACCACGCCATTTGCGTGGCCTATCTCAAAGGCCAGGCTTATTTCCTGGACGGCACTGAAAAATATGCTCCTTTTGGCCGGAACGCTTACCGGATCTCGGGAAAGAATGTACTGGTACAGGATGGCGACAACTACAAAGTGGAAACCGTTCCCCCTGCAAAGGCGGCCGATAACCTGATCCTCACCAAAGCCAACCTGGCGCTGCAGGGAAATGTCATCAAAGGACATGTAACCCTCACATTCCAGGGCGAGGCCGTGAGCTTCTTCCATTATTTGTACAATAATATACCTGCCGCCAAACGGAAAGAGTTTATTACCCAGATGCTGGAACTGCAAAGCAGTAATTCAGTAGCCAGCAATGTGAAGACCTCCGATTTCAAAGACCGCGATATCCCGCTGGTGATTGAAGGCGATGTGGAGATCAGCAACCAGGTCACCAAAGTGGACGATCTCAATTATACGCGGATCGATTTCTTCCCCAGCCTTTTCGCTAACCTGATGCCGAAGGACGACCGGGAGAATCCTATTGACCTGGACCGCGTGATGGAAACCCGTGATGAAGTGATCCTGCAGCTGCCGGCCAAAGCCAGCGTACAGGCTGCTCCGCCTGCATTCCAGCTGGTTTTTGCCCAGAATAAGATTGACGCATCCTATACCAGCAGCGCCAACCAGGTGGTCCTGAAAAAGTCTATGTACATGGGTTCGCCTGTTATCAGCGTGAAGGAATTTCCGGAATGGAAAGCCTTCCTCAACAAGATCAAAGAATACAACCGGAACAGCCTGACCATAAAGCTGCAATAACCTTTAACAACATTCCATGAAAAAAATAGCACTCCCCCTTTGCCTGATAGCACTGGCAACCGGCCAGGTATTATCCCAGGCCCGGATCACCCAAAAAGAACTGGACGGGAATAACAAGAACCTGAAATCCGCTCCCCTCCTCCTGGAAAATGATGCAGATTTCAGCACCACTTCCGCTGCGCAGTGGGCCAATGAAAGCGCTGTGATCCTCAGCCAGAAGACCAGCTTTGATTTTGATAAAAAAGGCGTGGGCGTAGGCAAACGCATCGGCCGCAATATCTGGGGCCTTGTGCTGGCGCCGGTGAGCCTGGGCACCAGCATTTATTTAGCCAATGCCAACAACGAGACCAATATCCTGATAGAGGAAACAGAGCGCCGCCGCATCCTGCTCCGCGACCGCTTTGCCATTGACCAGTACTCTATCCTCTATTTCCGTTTGAATGACGCCCAGGATGCTTTTTCGGCCCGTGTGATCAAAAAAGACGGCAGCAAGCAGGCTATCAAGCTGGATGACGCTGTGCGTGTGGAAGACCTGGGCGCCGTGCCTTCCATCTATAAAAGTTATACAGACTATCCCTTTACCTCCCGCTACCGCCCGGTGTATTATAAAATGGCTGTACCGGACCTGGAAGAAGGTGATATCCTGGAATATGAGTTCAGGAACCTGAATAGCCAGTCGTACTTTCACAATCCCAGCTATAAGGAGTTCACCCCTATATACTACCTCTGCAACCGTGAGCTGCCTGTTGCCAGGCAGGTGATCCAGGTAGCTGCGCAGGACGACAGGTACTATATTGGCTACAAAAGCCAGAAGGGCGCACCAGAATTTGCCACCACCATGGATAATGGCACAAAGGTTTACCGCTGGGTGGATGAGAACCGTGAGAAAATGAACGATACCCGTTATGTCAGCGAGTTCATGGAATTACCCAGCGTGAAATTCCAGATGATCTATGCCCGCAGCAGTGGTCGCGAGTTTGTCTGGTACAAAGACGAGAATGATATGAAGCGCCAGCTCAGTCTGACGGAGCTGGGCGACAAAGCCCGGATCTTTTGGTTCAACCCCGAGAAACTGAACAAGACCGGCAATTACAGCGCCGGCCTGCGTTCCAGCATGGAAGCTACCGCCGATGAAATGTTTGGCTTACTGAAGAAAAAAGGGGTTACCGGTTCCTCCGACGAAGACTTTGCCCGTAAGGCCTATTACTATATCCGGTCCCAGACCCTGTACAATAACTGGAGCGATTTTGCTTTTGCCCGTGTGTTCTCCAACCTGCTGAAAAAACAGCGGATAGACCACGAAATTGTCATAACTGCACCCAATACCCGAACGGATATTGCCAATATAGCGTTTACCCAGGAAATTGCCTGGCTGGTGAAGATCAAGAACAGGTATTATGCCAATCCCATGGAGCACCTGAACCCGGAAGACCTCCCGGTAAGCCTGGTGGGCAATACAGCCATCAGTTTCAATTATAAGAATGAGAAATCCACTATCACCAATGAGGTGTTACCGGTTACCGACACCTTTTTCAATGCCGAGCTGGTCCAGGTAGTAGCCTCTCTGGACGCCGCCAATATGGTGGTGGATAAGACCGTTGAAATGAAAGGACTGCTGAAGGCCGACCTGCAGGATGATGTGCTGGCGCTGACGCCTTTTATGGAAGGTGATTACCGGAACTACGATGGCGCCAGCATGTGGGAAGGTATGGATGCCCGGACCGAAGAAAAAGCCACCAATAACTTCAGTGAGCAGAAGAAAAAATGGAAAGAGGAGAAACCGGAAATGATGAAACCGCTGGTGGAATCAGAATATGGCGCCACGGTTGAAACCTATAAAAATTTCCGCCTGCAGCAGGACGGCAGAACGTATAAGAAGCCCAACCTGAAATACAGTGAGAGCTTTGTGCTGGCGGATATGACCTCTTCTGCCGGCAATGACCTCCTGGTGCCCCTGCCCTCCCTGATTGGCCGCCAGGCAAGCGTCAGGAAGGAAGAAGAACGTACCAGGCGCACCTTGCCCATTGACCTGGGTTATCCGCGCACCATGAGCTGGCGGATTGAATTTACCATACCGGCCGGATACACGGTGAAAGGGCTGGAAAGCCTGACCAATGTAGTAGACAATGAATGCGGCAGCTTTAACAGCAAGGCTACGCTGAATGGCGATAAGGTCCTGCTGGAAGTGCGGAAAATGTACAAGGGCCGTCGCTTTGACGTAGCAAAATGGCCGCAGCTGCTGACCATGATAGATGCCGCCTACAATTTTTCGCAGGCCAAGCTGGTATTGGTAAAGTTGTGAGTAACAACTATATTTGTTAGTAGTAAAAATGGTAGCCTATGTCACTTACATCCAATAATAAGCAGAACGATAAGAAAGCAAAGAAAAGTCACCTGAGCAATAATGCCGCCGGCAGCAAGTTCATCCCCAAGCAGGGCAAGGCTTCCGGTTTCAGCAAGAAGCCTGTTAAAACAGGCGGCACCAGGGGCAGCTAATCAATAATTTGTAACTTCATTCCTGATAGGGTTGTACGTTCTCGTGCGACCCTTTTGGGTTTTGGGGAGAAGGGTGAGCGGCAGTTCCGGAAGTACGATGCGTAAGCCAGGTACAGTTCCCGGAAGGGTTTGGGTACATTACCCTGTCAGCCTGGATGGGGTTTGGGGGTTGAATACTTATAAACTGATTATTTATGACATACACTGATGATGGTTTTGAGATCCCGGTGCTGTACAAAGGGGAAAAATTACTGGTCCCCGGCGAGCTGCTGAGTACAGGGTATACGCATAAGATCAGGGTGCTGGTGCAGGGCGTGTCCCTGCTGCTGGAACCCGATGAGGAGCGCAATTACCGGGCTGTGCTGGAAGATCCGGAAGCGGCGGGCCACTCCCCTGTTGACCGGGAACTGGTCCAGGCGGTGATCGATGCCGTGGAGGCCATTGTGAAGTAGTGTATTCTGTTTACCTGTAAATAAGAAACAGGTGTACCGTATGGCACACCTGTTAACTATAAATTGTGGCTGCTACTAAAACAGTGGATATACTCCTATGTTATAATAGCGATTGTTCTTAAAAAGAAAGATGTCCATTTCAGGAGGATCCTCTTCAGTTAAGTAATAAGTGTAAATATCAATTGGATTATACGCTTCAATCATACCAGGGGTTATGTACCTGTTACCGGCTTTGTCTAAAATAGTTTCTTTGGTATTGTGGTCAATAAAAGAAAGTGCATAAGAAGGCAGCACCGGATCCTTTTTTATGAGATAAAATGGTGCGCCGTCAAAACTGGTGCCTACAGATTCTATCGTATCTACCGGTATCGTAGGAATATAATCTGCATCCAGCATATTTAACACAATGTCCAGCCTGGGAGAAAGCGCATTTATACAGAAACTTGCAATTTTAAGCTTAAAATAACCTGCAGGCGGCGGCGGCTCATTTAATTGCGTATTACTGAGCAGAACGGGAGCGGCATTGCTATCCGGCTGAAACACATATAAGGTTTCCATATCTGGTTTCAGATCCATTTCTGTTTCCAGCAGCGTGGCGCCTGTACGGGTATTGTAAAATGTGAATACAGCTTTGCCGGGTACAAAAGTGCCGCCAAAAACTCCCTGTGGAAGCGGTACGCCCTGATACTTCAGGCCTAACCCACCCTGACTGGCAAGTTGGCTTCTATTCTCAAAACGATAATTTAAAAAAGTGGTAGGCTCTTTGTCGTAAACCGCAGTTTCTTTACTGCACGATGCGGTAATTAAAAGCAATGCTGATACACAAATGGTAAATAATATCGCTCTCATATTTTAGTGGTTAAAATTTATAAGTAAAAGTAATGCTGGCGGTACGGCCGTTTTTGATGCGATACGTTTGCTGGTCGCCTTTGCTTTTTTCGTAGGCATCTGTGCCATTCTTACGTTCAAATGCCCAGGCGCCATCGGATAATACGTCTACTCTGTATCCGTCTGTATTCTGATAGAAAATAATTGCCTCATCCAGCAGGTTGCTTACATTGAGCTTTATTTCGCCTCTTAGCTTTAAAACCCTTGCGCTCAATTGCAGGTCCAGCATATTCCGGCCATTTTCAAACTCTATAAAATCGGGGCGTGTAGCCACCACGTAAGACCGGTATCCGGAGCGGTTGTAAGAGAGGGTGGCTCCTGCATATTTTGAAAGATATTCTACGCCGGCATTAACAATCCATGGCGACTGGCCATACAATGGGCGTTTAACGCCGGGCACTACTTTTTCTACCAAAAGAAAGGACTGGCCTGCATCAGGAGTTATTACTGAATAGTCAATAGCCGTCACCTCTGACTTTGTAATTGTACCATTTCCAAAAAAGATAATATTCGTCAGCCAGTTCTTATCGGCTATAAACCCTAAATTTTTACGAAACTCCATTTCCACACCGTAACTGGTAGCATCCTTTTGGTTCTGAAAACGCAGATACCTTGTTTTACCTGCACCACCTGTTACATTCATGGCCTGCAACTCTAATGGCTTATCAAATTTTTTGTAAAAACCCGATACTGAAATGATTTCCCCTGCAGATGGGTACCACTCGTACCGAAGATCGTAATTGTCAATCCTGGTGCTTACCACATTCCATCCACTTATATAGGCATCTAAAAACACATCATATAGCTGGAAATACGAAGCTTCCCTGAAATCGGGCCGTACCATGGTGGTGGCATAAGCGGCACGGAGGTTCATTTTGCTGGTAAGGGAATAAGTTAAATTAGCAGATGGTAAAAAGCGCCAGTTTTTTTCGCCGGTTATGTAAGGATCCACTTTGCTGTTGGAACCAAATAGATTGTCGGGGGTACGCAAAAACTGTTCCTGGGCATTGGCCATATTAAAATTCTCGGCTCTTATACCATATACCAGCCGGAATTTTTTAAACCGTTGATCGAGCATGAGATAACCAGAATGGTATTTTGCCTTGCCATTGTATTGATCTCCATTGGAAGAATTGTCGGCATAATAAAAGGCCGAGTCACCGGTAAGCCCCATACGTCCGGGCGCTAAAATATTTTCATACCATCCGGCAACTTTCGTGTCCTGGTCCGGCTTTACAATACGTAGCTTGTTAGCACCTAAACTTCGTTGCTTGTGCCAGCCGGCATAGCCAATTTTCAGAAGACTTTTATCTTTCAAAAATGTAAATGGCAGTACAAGGCTGGTTCCCCAGTTAAGGTCTGTTTCCTTCAGGTGGGTACTCATGCGATAATCATAGTCACCATCGCTGGTACTCCATGGCGATAAAGTAGGGCTTTCAAAATAATCTTTACCTCCAACACTTGCGGTTTTTCCATAAGAAAGCCTCCTGAGATCCAATATATCCTGGTTGATGGTGGTTATGGCACCCGTCCAGGCGAGCTTAAGCCCTTTACTGTTTAGTGAGTGTTCTCCATCCAGTTTATTTTGCAGTACGGCTGTAATTTCCGGTACGTCCAGATACTCAACAAAACGGCGGTCACCGTCCTGGTCAACTCGTGTAGCGGGCTGCGACACCTCACTAAACAGTCGGGAATAATAATTTTTAAGGGAAATTTTGTAGCGCTTTCCTTCAACGCCTAAGTTAAGCACCCCACCCAGGGTGGTTGCAAAACGGTGCTGGTTTCCCGTGCCCCGTATGTTAGTACTATCTATAAGGAGATTACTTGTTGGATTGCCTATATAGCCAGAATTCCTAAGGGTAAGAAAGTTGCTTGTTTCCTGTACGTTTCGGTAGGTAACACCACCTACAAATCCAAATTTTGTATCGTTTTCTGCATAATATACCCTTCCCAGAGAAACACGGTAGTTTTGGTTGGGCGCTGCCTTACTGCGAACAACTTTCAATTGTTCACTATTAAACCTTCGGCTTTGCTCCAGTGCATAATCCGGTATAGGATCGTTGCCCTGCTGCCAGGACTGTATATTATTGGGAAATTTTCTCCGTCCATCATCAAAACCAAAATAATCAGAGTTGGCACGGCCTCCCAGCTGTATAACTTCTTTGCCCGTGCTTCTGCTGTTGTAGCCACCGCCCAGCGTTACTGAATTGAAATTTTCAACAGGAATGTCCAGGGTATTTACCGTTACCTGTCCGCCGGCAAATTCAGCAGAATTATCTGGCGTAGCCGTTTTATTTACCACTACATTACTTATCAGTTCTGTAGGTACAATATCAAAGGAAAAGTTTCGGCGGTTCATATCGGTACTGGGTATAATAATGCCGTCTAACATTGCCTGGTTATAGCGTTCTGTAAGACCCCTTACCACCACATACCTGTTGTCAATAGTATTTACACCACTTACCCTTTTAAGCACCTGCCCCATATTGTTATCGGGTGTATGGGCAATTTGTTCTGCACTTATACCATCCGAAATGGAAACCCTGTTCTTTTGAGCGGTGTACAGTGCTGCCACGCCTTCTTTTTTAGCAGATGCTTTTACCACTACATTTGCCAGCTGTCCTTTTTCTCTTTTCAACGTAATAGTAAGGGTAAACGTTTCATTGTCTTTTACCTCAATCTCATTTACTTCTTTAGTACCATACCCAACATAACTCACAATTGCGGTATAATTACCTTTTGGTAAGGAAATACTGAAAGAGCCAGCCATGCCGGATGTAGTGCCTTTGTTGCCAATACGAATAGTGGCCCCTTCTACGGGATCCCCGTTTTCTTCATCAATGATCTTACCGGTTATTTTGCCAGGATCTCTTTTGGGGGCGGGAGTAACTACTGGTGCTTCCTTTTTCTGATTATGTGCAGCCGTCTTTTTAATGACGATCTTTTGATTAACTTCTTGCCAGTCAAACCCGGTCTCTGCTAATAATGCCGTTAATATGGCGGATAAGGGTTGGTTACTATAAGTAGCTGTATGCTTTTTAGTATTTTGTTTAAGTTCGTTGCCTTCATAATAAAAACGGTTACCTGTTTGAGCGGTGATCTTTTCCAGACAGCCCACCAGGCTTTGCTGCTGGAAAACTACTGTGATCTTTTGTTGTGCTACTTTCTGACCATAGGCGGACAAAGCCATACAGGCGATCGCTATCAGGAAGCTAATTCCTGACCTCCACTGTTTTTGTATCCGTTCTTTGCCCTTGCATAAAAACCTTTTCATTCCGTTTTTAGTTTATTTTTGAAAAAAATGTCCTTATTTCATTGGCTTCAATGAAATATCCCATGACCAAATGGGCATTTTAAATAAAATATAACCGGGGCGTTCACGAGACGCTTCCGGTTATTTTATGGAAGTATTTTTATGGTATTACCATTTATTTGTTGATACTTTAATCCGGTTGAAATAGTAATAATATCCAGCATATCCGTGACCGGGTCTTCGGCAGTAAACTCACCGGTAAATACTTTTCCTGCCACTACACCGGCGGGCGCCAGTATATTAATATGGTAATTCTCTTCCAATGCCTTCAGCACTGCTGGTAAAAGGGTTGTTTCAAATATCAGGCGTTTATCCACCCAGCCGATTTGCCCGGCAGGGTCAACATCCCTTACGTTTGATTTGCCGCTTACTTTATTAAAACTGATGGCTTTATTTGGCGTGAGTATGGCCAGCGATTGTTCGTGATGGCCCACATTTACCTTGCCTGTGAGTACACTTACACCTGCAATGCTGTCTTGTGGTTGGTCGTTGACTACAAATGAAGTTCCCAGTACCCGTACCTGTATACTTTCCGTATGCACCAGGAACGGCTGTGCCCGATTTTTAGTAACATTGAAATATCCTTTACCATTGAAGGTTACGGCTCTTATCCGCCCCCTGTATTTTTTGGGATATGTAAGACTGCTGTTAGGGGCGAGGGTAATTACGGTACTATCTGGGAGAACGACCTGTTTAATGTCATACATACCACTGCTCACCGTTAATTTTTCGATGGGATCAAAATAATCAAGCAGGTCATACCGGTACTGGTAACCCGTATAGCTTACGCCGCAAAATAGGATCAACATAGCGGCAATGCGGATAAGAGGAAGTTGCATGATTGACCGGCGTATAGCTGGCTTTATACCAATACCGGCCCGAAGTTTGGCTAATATCCGGTCTTCTGTGATCTCTTTTTCTGCCGGAGATAGCCAGATCTGTTCTTTTTCCGTTTGCAGGAACCAGGCATCCACGAGCCGGGTTTCTTCTGGGGTGGCCGTTCCCTGCCTGTATTTTTGTAAAATTTCCTGTAATTCGTATAACTCCATGTAGACCGTTTTATATATGCCCGATAAACAGGCATTTTATCCCGGTCACTCATGTTACCAAATTATTATGAGTGAAAGATAAATAACAAAATGAGGCTTTCTTTAACCAGTGGACGTAGATTATTAACAGCAATACTGAGCTGGTTCCTGACCGTTTTTTCAGATATGGCAAGGGTTTGCGCTATTTCTTTGGGGCTTAACTGCTCTTCCCGGCTCAACCTGAATATTTTTTGCATTTGCTCCGGCATATTTTGAATATACTCCGAAATCTCTTTGTCCATTTCCCTGGCAAGCAGGTTTTCCAGCGTTGCATTAAATGCTGGCAGGATATGCTCCTGCACATGCGACAGTTTCTGTTTGTCCTTCAGCATGGCCGTAAGCTGGTCTATCACTTCGTATCGTACAGCCGTAAAAAGATAGCTGGAAAATGAGCCAGTAATGTTTTTGGTAGCCCGGTTTTCCCAGATGCTCATAAATACCTGCTGTACCACATCTTCCGCATCACCCCTATCTTTTAGCCGCTTTTGGGCAAACAGGTACAATGGTTCCCACATCCGCCGGTACAACGTTTCAAATGCGTTCATGTCATCGCATTTAATACGTTCTAATAATTCTATATCAGTTAGTTCCATGTAGCGCATAGTAGAAACAAAACAATTTGCACTACAAAATTAATCTATGCGTGTTATTTTAAAGTTAAGTGGAATTCGGGGAGGCTATAGTATTATTAAGCCAAAGACTACCTCCTTTTCACTCATGAAATATTTCAGGAAAATTTCTAATTCCCCCAGGAATTGGTCAGATGGCGGATATCATTTGCTTCCAGGACATTGAACTGGCCATTAAAATAAGACACACGATAAAGACAGGTGTTGCTATGGCCGAAGTTTGTCATACAACTGATAGGTGATTGGCTGAGCATGCACAACAATACCAGCAATGAGCGACCGTGCATACAGACGAGTACCCGCTTTTCATCAGGCCTGGAGAGAATAACGTCCAGCGCTTCCTGAAGGCGCCTGGAAACCTGATTCGGGCTTTCTCCTTTTTCAAAAGACAGATCACATTGTCCACTCTGCCAGTAATTATTCATTTCGCGGAATGCGCTCACCCAATCTTCCTTACTTTCTTTTCCCTCCCAAATGCCAAAAGACAGTTCATCAAGCCCCGGTAATTGCTCCCAGGGAATACCCTCTTCTATAAATCCTTTTACAGTCTGGTGAGTACGCTTAAGGGCGGATGTATATACCTTATCAAAAGGCACATGCTTATAATACTGGTAAAATGCCTCCCCCTGTTCCCTGCCCAGTTCATTGAGATCAGTATTTACGCCTCTTCCCTGCACAATGCCCAACTTATTATAATCGGTTTCCCCATGCCTGATGATATACAGCTCTTTATCCATAATCTATTTCCTTTAAGCACCGCAAGATACTATAATATGGGAATTTGCTTATGATGGTAGATTTTAATTATCTGATGTTTATCTTGTGCGTTTCCCTGAACTCTTCCGCATCTATTTTTACTACATAAAAGGCTGCTGAAAGTTTGCCCACCTGTAATACAATATCATTGATACCATCTGTTAATGTTTGCTGACGGGCTAATACGGGCTGCCCGGTTCCACTAAATATCTGTATTGTTGCCTTTTGCACCACATTGCTGGATATGCGCAACTGTATGCTATTCCGGTTAGCTAACCATACCCGTACTCTGTGACTGGCTGATAATACAGTTAATTTGCCATTTATATAAGTGAAGTGGTAGTTATCCGCTGCTGCACCGGAAGGTATAATGTCATAGTCTCCGAAAGGAGATGTCTGAGTTGCCGGCGTGGCTATTTTAACGGGTTGGGTAAGCACACTGGCATCTTCGCCACGCACAAAGCCCTTGTAAGTAAAAGTCAGTTCTGGATTTTTTTGTCCCTGCTCTCTTTTTATATCATCGGCTGTAAT
The DNA here is from genome assembly GCA_029202545.1 of Candidatus Pseudobacter hemicellulosilyticus. Lineage (GTDB taxonomy): Bacteria > Bacteroidota > Bacteroidia > Chitinophagales > Chitinophagaceae > Pseudobacter > Pseudobacter hemicellulosilyticus. The sequence goes on along the minus strand of CP119311.1, from coordinate 5,132,295 downwards.
AATCATTTCTGCCTGGGTGATGGCTAAGCTGGCTTGGGTATAATTCTCTATTTTATAATCATCATTAGCCATCGATCCCTTTGTAATGGCATATTCCCCTGCATTCTCTCCCTGCTCACGCGCTAATGTGCCCGTCAACGCATCATTTCCCAGCAGGCCGGTAACCTGGTAAGTAAATGCAGGGTCTGCTGCACCGTACACTTTTGAAGCGTTATCTGCCATTAAATTTATTCCTTTCGCCTGAATGGCGCCAATATCAGCCGAGGTGGTAGTATAAGCAAGCGTATAATTGTCCGCATGGATTCCCTGTAATTGCAGTCCACTTACTGTTACCGTTTTTTTCTCACCTGCATGCCTGGAGTTATAAAGACCTGAAACCGGCTTGTTCAGTATCACTTCATCTCCTTGTAAGATACCGGTAACAAGATAGTTGTCTGCAGCAATCGCTGCATTATCATTACCATCGTAGATCTTGGAAACAGCAGGAGCAGGCAACAAGGATACCGTAACAGGTTGGGCTGTAATATTGCCGGTAGTGCTGGCCAGGGTAGTGAGCAGCTTATAGTTATCCTTGGCAGTTCCTTTTAACACCAGGTTGGTAGCCGAGATGGTTTTGTTGTTAGCAGCGCTGTTATCTGAATATCGGGTTGTGCTGCTAACTGTTACATCGTCGCCAGCTACCATGTTGCTCAGGTTGTAGTTGGCTGCCTGTAAGATGGCAGCATCTTTACCATCATATACTTTAGTGATTAACGGATTTGCATTCAGGCTAAGGGCAAGCTCTCTTTTTGTTACGGTAAACTTTCCGCGCTTGTAGGTTATTTGATAATTCGTGCTGGCGTCAGCAGTCACCTCTATTTCGTATTCCCCCACACCTGATGCTTTTGCAACATCCGTTGTTACGATTATTCCCGGCACAGTAACATCTCCATTCACAAGGCCATCATAGGTAACAGTTAAACCAGGGTTATCATCACCATATGTTTTGGTTTTATTATCAGCTGTAACTGCTAAAGGCCGGGCGTTGATCATAAATCCCTGGGAAAAGACTACCGGGTTGTAATATTGATTTCCAGCCTGGCGGGCCGTTATAAGCGCACCGCCGGTTCCATTAATTGCCAATACCGTATCCTCTTTAATCTCTATAGGCCCACCTGCAACAGTAAAAGTTACCGGCAAACCTGATGATGCAGCAGCGCGTAGTATTACGGATGTATCACCATATAATCTGTCGATGAGATTATTAAAACTTATTGTCTGACTGGCCTTATCCAGTACTAAAGTAAAATTTTTAATAGCGGAGGTTCCTTTACCTGATGCATCTGTCACCTTTACCTCAAAATTGAATATACCTATTTCACTGGCCGTGCCTGAAAGTACTCCAGCGGTACTTAAACTGAAGCCACCCGGCAGTGATCCTGACAGAACCCCGTAAGTGTATGGCGCTACCCCATCAATTGCAAAAACTGTATCTGTATAGGCTTTTGCATACACTGCATTTTTTAGCGTATCTGTTGATATCGACATAAAAGGCCCAAACTCATAAGAGGGCATGTCAATAGAATCATTCCTTACATAGAACTGAATATCGGCATATCCTCCATTAAATCCGGCAAAGCTGGAAGAATTGGAAGTAGGATCGGGCAAAGTAGAAGCATCGCAACCATTACAAAACACCATGCGGGGGATGGATAAATACTTATTGGTCTTTATAAGGTTAGCCTGGTAATAACTACCAGTCGGCACAAATACTTCTACCACATAATCAGCCCCCTTATTGAGCCAGCGGTAATTGGAAATAGTAGTATAGTTATACTGCTCAGCAGGACCGCCTACACTGGTTTGCTCCAGGATATTTTCCGTATCAAGGTCAAAAAGAGTTACCGTGTTAGTTGTAGCCACAGGCAGTTGCTTGCCCAGCCCGGTTAATAAAATGCTTTGTTTAGGTCTGAACCAGATACCTCTTTGCGAGTTGTTGGCCGCAGAGCCAATCTGCTTCTCTGTAGTAGAGTCTGTGGTATTAAAAGGTCCCAGAAAAGTGCTCAGGGTAGAGGCAAGTGTTGCATTGTTATTGCCATAAAACATATAAAATACCAGGCTATTATTAGCCGGCACAGAATCTATCTGTACCCATACCCTGGTAGAGGCGGTATTACCACCACTTTCTATAAAATAAGGGAATAATGTATTTCCGTTGGCGTCCTTGCCAAACCGCAGGTCTTTCATGCTGGCCGATAATTGACCCGCATCTACCAGGGTTCGGGTGTCTATCAGTAATAGCTGGTGAAATTTGGTTGTAGCCTGGTAAGGATTAGTTATTCGAATGGCGAGCTTATGCTGCCAGCCTGCCGGCTGTGCCAACGCTTTGTGGGTAATTCCTGAAAGCACCAATACAAACAACAAACATTTTGACAATGTTTTACAGATAGGGTTAGAAATAATTAACATATTTAGGGCAAAGGTTTTGAGTCGCTTAGTTATTTATCTAAAATTCGCAAGCCTATTAACGTTGAGAGTATATATAGAATTGTACTTAATACGATAAAAGGAATAATACCTGTTTTGCTGATTTGCTTTTCTCTTTCATCAATATATCCTGAAGCATATTCTTCAAATAGTATAGCGTTAAATAGAATGCCGATCTTAGCAGATCGCTGAAACGGGTTATTGTGAAAAGCTAATCCAGCCTGTACATCAACCGTACTGCTGATTATTTCCACAATAATTTGACTTGATCCGCGATCTCTTGAAGATTAGCTTGAAAGAATGCCTCCGGCAAAACAAAACCCGCAGCAAAAGCTGCGGGTTTTCTGTTCGTCGGGTGGACTGGATTCGAACCAGCGACCCCTTGCACCCCATGCAAGTGCGCTACCGGGCTGCGCCACCACCCGAACTGTGTTTAACGGGGGGCAAATGTAAGGCTATTTTTCTATTTACGAAAAGAAAAATGATTTTTTTTCCTTGATTATCAATCGCTCTACTATTATTCGCGGTTTGATCCCTGCCAGGTGCAGTGACCAACCGCCGGGCAGAAGACGCAATTTCGCCCCTGGATTGTCGCTTTGTCCCCTTACCTGCGGTATGCAATAACAGCTGTCCTGAATAGCTATATTTGTTGTTACGGTTATGGCCATGGTTCCCGTCCCACACTAGATGAGTTTATCTACAAGCTGTTTTAAGTAATCCCTCGCTAACTATTGTCAAAAAGTTCAATGTCCATTGTTTTTATCAGCCCTTCCTGGAATGTATAGATATGCTTTACCTTTCCGTCAAACAGTTGGTTGCCAGCCAGGTCTTTTACATGCTGATGAACGGCGATTTCCAGGCTACCATTTTCTCTTTCAGTAAAATCAACCGGCTCAACTTTCGGATTGATCTCAGTCCATTGTCTTGTCCAGTACTGTTTAATTTCATCGTGCCCTACAATATAGCCGCCTTCCCAGGCCTTTGACCACTGCACAGCTGGTTGCATTGTTGACAACGCCTCGTCAATATTCCTTTCGTTGAAAGCCGTATATGCCTTTCTGATCAGGTCTTTGAATTGATTTGCCATAGGTGTTTTTTAATTATTGCAGCGGTGAGGAGGAGCTTATTTTGACATCCGCATACTGCCAGGATTGCTCAAAGCGCGCTTTTACTGCAGCTGCCTGTTCCTTTTTCTGCTGCAATAAATATACATTATATAAGCCGATCAGGGCCCAACCGTTATCGGGCCATACTTCAGGTCCTGCTGGACCACTTTTTCTGCTTCCTGGTATTTCCCAGCCCTTATTAGTACGGCGCCCAGGTGCTGGCGAACAGAAAAGTGGTGATATAGGCCACTACCGAGAAATTGATGCTCCGGAAAGTTTTTCCGCCATTAAAAACAGGCTTAATTTTACTGCACTGTTAAGTAGTTCCAACAGTTTAAAACAGAAAACACTATGTCGATAACAAAAGAAGCCGAGCTGACAGGAATGCGAAAAGCCAGTGAGGCGGTCGCTTACACACTGAAGGAAATGATCAGTTATGCCCAGCCGGGTATGAGCACTAAAACGCTTGACGATTTTGGCGCTTCTATCCTGGCGGGTTTTGGGGCAAGATCGGCCCCGTATTTAACCTACCGGTTTCCCGGCTGTACCTGCATCAGCGTTGGCAGTGAATTCTGCCATGGCATCCCATCAGACAGCCGGATCTTAAAAAATGGGGACCTGATCAATATCGATGTATCGGCGGAACTAAATGGTTTTTGGGCGGATAATGGCGGCTCCTTTGTCCTTGGACAGGACCTGCATCAGCACCAGCAGCTGGTAGACGCATCCAAAGAAATATTACGCAAAGCCATCAGTAATATCAAAGGTGGCGTTAAAATAGCCGACATAGGCCAGCTGATGGAAAAAGAAGCCAGAAAAAGGGGTTTCATGGTCATTAAAAACCTGGGCGGGCACGGGATAGGAAGAAGTCTGCACGAGCAGCCGGACGATCTGCTGAACTATAAAAACCGTTATGACCAGCGCCGCTTTTCAAAGAATTCAGTGGTGGCTATTGAAACATTTATTGCAACAGCTTCCACTTTTGCCACGGAACTGGGTGATGGATGGACCCTGGTGGGGAACAAAGGCGGCTATATGGCACAGCACGAGCATACTATAGTAGTTACTGATGGCCATCCATTGATCCTGACAGAAGCGAATGGTATATTAAATTAAAACATCCTTTTCTTACGAAGAACTCAATGGGTTCTGGCCGCCTAAATTTTTCATGGCCAGCACCCTTGCCCGGCTTAAGGCTTCCCGGCTGGTGAAAAGGTACCTGGCTATATTGGTCAAAGAGATCTTCTGAATGATGGCAGGACGGTGGCGCAACAGGAAGCGGTACCGCGCCAAAGGGCTTTTCAGTGATAATATATACTCGTGTTCAGCCTGTTCTTCCATGATATCCTTGTACACCTGGATATTTACATGCAATATACTGCTGTGCAGCTCATAGAGGGGCTGAACCTTATTGATATTGAATCGTAGGATCACAGCGTCTTCCAGGGCGGTAATATTGAGCGATGAAGGGGTATTACTGTTAAAGCTCAGGCAATTGGTCAAAAAATCATCTGTAAAACTGAATTTCAGGATCTTCTCGCTGTCGTCATCCCCGGTAAAGCTATACTTGAACTGGCCTGATAACACGAAAGCCGCATAACGTGCAACTTTCCCGGCCCGCAGAAAATGCTCTCCCTTCCTGATATGCCGGACAGTCGCCAGCTGGTCCAGCAGCTGCCACTCGGCTACTGAGACATGTGGATACCTGCTCATTAATCTTTGGTAATAGGATGGTAATGTCATGTTGATAAATGTTGTGGTTTATACAGCTATGTCCTGGCCCAGATACTGGAGTAATGCATTATTAAATTCAGCAGGTTTTTCCATCATTGGTGCATGACCGCATTCATCAAGGACTACCAGTGTAGTATCGGGGATCAGGTTGGCAAAATCCCTGGCAACGGTCATAGGTGTGATCCTGTCCTCACGTCCCCAGATCAGTAAGGTGGGTACGGTTATCCCAGGCAGGAGGTCGGCTACATAATGCCGCTGGGCAGATTTAGCTACACGGAGGACTGCCAGGCATTTAGCGGTATCCCTGGTGATGCTTAGCACGCGTGAAACAAGATCGGCTGTTGCTATGGCCGGGTCATAAAAGGTATATTCCACCCTTGCTTTGATGTAGTCGGCAGAGCTTCTTTTGGGAAAGCTGCCCATATTGGTATTTTCAAAAAGGCCGGAACTGCCTGTCAGTATCAGGTTGCTGACATTATGACTATGCCGTGAAGTGTATAAAATAGCAAGATGCCCTCCCAGCGAATTGCCTGCCAGTACAATGTTTTTCAGCTGATGTTCTGCTATATACCTCTCCAGGTAATCAACCAGAAAATAGAGTGGATCATTCTTGGGGGTATCATCTATTGGCAGGGAAGGGATATAGATAGTATAGGAATGGCTGAATTGTTCAACAACGCTATCCCAGTTGCTCAATTGTCCAAACAGGCCGTGCAGCAAAACCATACTTTGTTTCATACGCTAATTTTAAAACAAAAGTAGCAGCTGAAAGGTTGTATGACCGTGACTACAGTCACAATCGCCTGGCCCAGGCCAGTATTTTGGGCAAACCCATTTAATTGCCGTCCTGAAGAACGGTTAAATATTGCCTGCTGGTGTAAAAGCTAAAAGTCCGGGAAGACTGCTGAAATAAAATGACTGGCTTTTTATTCGGTCAGTTTTTTAAGTCCTTTAAAAGCTGATTTCAATAATTCTTCGTCGCTTTTCTTATTTAACTCGTTGGATACATAATTGTCCTTTTTATTAGTCAGCCATTCTCCCAGGTTGGCGAGCCCCTTTAATGCAACGGATTTAACCAGGTGATCAGTCCATGTATCTTCGGTGGACGCATATGTTGCAGAAGGATATTCAGGAACGCTGATCCACTCCCCTTCTGTTGGCCCGGAAATCCTCTCTGGATAGTCCGGATCTTTTAATCCCGGGGTCCAGACCACATCCAGGTTCCTGGTAGGATTGGAGAATGAATACCCGGGATAAGCATTAAAAATGCCGGCATTCTCAGCCGCTATTATTTTGTATTCGGGATATTTTGTTCCTGCAGCCCAGGTTGTTCCAGTCGCCAGCCCGTTTTCCGTGATAAATTTGTATCCCAGGTCAGGAACCCACCTGCCTTCCATATTTATGGAGAAAGCATTCATCAAAGGGTGTGCGAGGCCTGGCGTCCATGTTGTACTGAGATCGCCTGCTTTGGTGCCTGAAAGTACATAACCCGGCAAGGCCTTCCAGGTGTTGTTTTGCTCCGCAGCCTGAACATTAAATTCGGGATGTACAAAGCCGGGACACCATACCACCTGATTGTCGTCCCAGAAGAAATGGGCTGTTGGATCATACGCATTGGTTAATTGTGCTTCACTGACCAGTCCTGGGATTCTCTGTCTTGTAAAAGAAACGGGATATTGAACGCCGTTCCGCCATATCAGTATATTGCAGGTACTGCCAACTTCTCCGGGTATTATTCTTTTTAGTTGATCGATGGTTAGTCCTTCCGTTGATAACCCTTCGATGCTGGTGATGAAATCGCCCACCTGAAGTCCGGCTAAGCTTGCCGGGCCGCCCCAGGTCACTGCTTCAATTTTAGGATACCTGCTGCCTTCTTCAATTATATAGTTGATGCCCATCCCGCCTACTTTGGCAGTTGTTTGTTCCCAGGAATAGCCCAGGTCAGGCTTTTCCTGAAAAATGCCGGAAATTTTCTTATCAGCTGAAAATGCTTCCTTGATATGCCAGCCAATGGCGGCAACTAAGGCAATAACCAGGATCGTTGTGATACTTTTCATTGCAGAATTTATGACGTAAGGTTTTTAAAATGCGATCTCATAACAGGAAATATATTCACTACTGCAAAACGAAGTTGCTCCAAACTGTGTGCTGTAACAAAGGTGTTTCCACTGATTTTTAAAGCAGAGGATCTTCGTATACTTAAGTATTGCGCAAGCTTCAGCCTGTTCGTATTTGACCATTTTCAGCAGAGAATTTTTTCCGAAGCAAAATGATAACAAAAAAAGGTGAAAAAACGGGGTCGTCAGATAATTGCAGTTTTGTACTTTCAACACCTCATCCCCTTATCTTAATGTATTTTATACATCCAATAAAATTATTGATTGTGATCAATGGGTCTGATCAACGTTCTATCGGAATATTGTCTGCTCTGATCCAATAATTATTACTGTTTCCCAACAATCCGCCCACTAGTTATTGGTTCTTGTCGCATCTTACCGCGCAGCAAAAAGCTGCATCTATCCCTGCATATCCTTTAAAGAGGTCTTACTGACCATTTGCCCGGTTTTTACGGTTTAAGGACTTCTGTCGGATCAATGCTGATCCGATCATGACTGTTTTTGTCCTGACAATACTCATTTACCAGCAACCAAAAAATAATAGCACATATGGCACTCGGACAATTTTTAAGAGATTTTGGCATTGATCCCAGATCGCTTGCAGAAATCAAGAAAAGAGTATATATCGTTGGCAAGTTCAATGCGCTGAAGCCAGGAGTAGCTGAATATATTTTCTCCAGGAGCGGTGCATTGGATGAACGATTGAGGGATGAGAACGGCCAGCAAAGGACCGGCAGGCTGACCTACTCCAGCTTTATTGAGAAGATAGAACCGCAGCTATCGGAAACTTTTTCCCGTACAGAATCGCATAACGGGGAGCCCCTGCCCTATTTTATCCTGAGCACCCATAACGGCGATCAGAAAGCATCTTCCTCGTACATCATTGACAACTATAATTATTTCGATGTCCGCGCCAGCAGCAATTCTGATCAGCCTTTCTTTAAGGATCAGAAGCCGGATGTAAAGATCAAGGATTTCCTGGATGCCAGCCGGTTCCTGGGGAATGATGTACTGCCTGGCAAAGAGATCTATAAACAGATAAAAGAGAATCTCAGCAGTTTCTGTTCTTTCCAGGCGAGGAATTTTGAACTGATACAGGCTTTTGCCGTTCTGTTGTCAAAATTTGCCGGAAAGAAAGGAGTGCCCTATGGTATTACAGAGCATTCTGAGCTTCCTGTTAATTTTGTACCGGTCTTTATTGATTTTTTGTATGTGGAGAATCCTGTGGAGGAAACATTCAGGCAAAAAATGGATCTGATCGATTTCAGTTCGCATACTGTATTCAGGTCTGCTGTTACGGATGCCAATAAAAAAGAGTTCATTTTATTCCTCAAGTCGCTCTTTACTATTTTCAAGAATTACCTTAACGACCCTTTGAGCATCAGGAATGATGCGTTGCCAGGTTACAATATCCAGATAATCCTTAATCGGGAGACAGGCATCGTGTCGGAAGAGTTACGGCAGAAATTTGTGGCTTCCATGGAAGCCTATAATATGCTTACCCAGATCATCCAAAGCAAGGTACTGTTGTCCATGGTCCTGCGCTGGTCTATCAGCTATTTTGAAAATGACATACCTGAAATAAATACGATCAGGGATGCAGAGGAAAAAAATGCTGCTATTGAAAATGCTATTCTGAATGGAAAATTCGGCCTGGCGAAGCCCTCGGTCAACCTGCCTGCCGGCTATTCCATTAAAGACCTGGTGGAAGATTTCAGAACAGCTTTTCCTGTTTTGCTTGCCTATATCTTTAATCCCCAAATTGAAGAGAACAACCAGGAATTTCACAAATTAAGCGAGACCATTCAGAAGATTGGCCGTAGCATATTAGCGGATGAACAGAAAAGGCAAACCATTCATAGAATGATGTCTTTGCCAAAGGAGCAGCGAACAGCTATGTTCAGGGCCCTGCTGAATTTGTTCACAGATGTAATTATTCCCAGGCTTTTCAAAGTGCCTGGACTTACAGAAGATGATCTTATCAAAAAGTTCAGGGAATATGAAATGGAATTGTTTTTTACCTCCTCTATGATGGAGGTGGCCAATGCCGGCAATATTGACCGTATCATTGAGGAATCAATGGGCAATACGGACAATGAGCCCCGGGAGGCAATAGCCGGTAAGCTGATCAATACCTTCATTGGCGTATTGATGGCGCCGGATGTGCAAAAGAGGATTGAGGATACGGTCATCATGCTGGAAGATCACCAGCTGCTGCGGAAACTAATACCCGGAGTAACCAATAACGGGCAGAAAGGGATCATAGGTATTGGAAGGCTCACTGCTTTAGGATCAGCCGGACCGGCATTAAAGCCAGGAGAAACAGGCCTTTACCTTTCTGAAACCAAAGCCTTGCTGGGACACCTTGACCTGGATACCATCAGCCAAAGGAAGGACATTGGTATTTATCTCGCTGCAGCTACAAAACAGGCGGATAGTCTTCCGGCATCCGCCCCGGGAGCTCCTGTTTCCCTGTTAAGTGAAGGCAGGGAGGATAACGGATCCACTGCCATCAGTACAGCAAACGGGGATACCCTGGTTGCTGCGCCTCCTGCTGAAGAAGCAAAGGACAGGACCAGCAGACCAGGGCTGGGACTGGCCATCCAGCAGTACATTTCCGGCAGCAACGAAAACAGGCAGCTGGCGAGGACAGAGGTTGAAAAGATTGTGAAAGAAAGCACTGTGATCTACCAGAAAAGCCTGAGTAAGATCTTTGAACAATATGCAGGCAGCATGCATTTACCCGCTTTTAAAAGCAAAACAGAAGTGCTGGTGCTCACCTGGCTGTTATTGCTGAATAAGGATAAACTCCATCTTGGTGAATTGGGTTCCAACCTGTATGATCTGTTACTGGACCTTATTGAAAAGCTGGATACCAAAGATCCCGATCTGGGCGCTTTCTTTGCTCAGAACAGCTTAACAAAATATATCAGCGCAAACCTTTTCAGCGAGGCAGGCCAGGATGGCGCAGGCGCCGGCTTTAAAGCATTGCGTACACTGCTTGATAACCAATCAACCGACAACCTGGGCAATATTGTTCAGTTTGTGTCGGAGCTGAAAGGTGTCAAATACCTGATTGATTTTGCCAGCACCTACGGGTCAGACTGCGAGGTTGTAGTGATCAACGCCTATCATCATGAGTTCCTGGAATGGATAAAAAGTGAGCATCATTATGGCAACTTTTTAAACCCTACAGGGCTGGCCAACAATAATGCATTAAATCCGAAATTCCCGGCAATGGTCTTTATGACCGATCTCGCCTTTGCGGACAAGGGGTGGGCGCATGTTCAGATCAATAAAGAGTCGTTCCTTAAACAATTAAGTAATGCTACATTATTGAATCCAGACGGTTATTCCCGGCTTATTCCGCCTATTTGCCTGGCTACAGGGGCTATCAGGCAGGATAATAAGGAAGAATGGAAACAGCAGGGCGAGAGAATGAACAGGCTGGCAAAAGATGCGGTTTGTCCGGTGCTTATCCTGGGGCCATCACTGGCCCTGAACAGGCCCGACGACTATCTTTTCCCAACAGTGCTTTCGTCCGGTTATGTATTGTGCGCTCACCTGCTGACCAATGGGACTGCTCAGCACCTGAAGACCTCCAATAGCAATGTAATACCATTTGAACGTTTCAGGAACCTGGGAAGAGGCGTTGCTGATCTTCATACCAGCATTCAGCATTTTATTGCCGCCGGCGGAGAGGTGAATAAGGATTTCGCCTTTGCGGCAGACTATTACCTGTACCTGATAGCGCTTATGGCAACAGCAGCCAAAACTGCGGACATGGCGGAGATCAACTGGAAAGACTACTACCTGTATTTCCACTATGATGGTTTCAATGAAACAAATCACAACTCATCCGGTATCATCAACGAAGCCATGATACACAATAAAATGACAGATTGGGGCCTGTCAGAAGCTTTGTTCAATTATCTCACCGGGAATTCCGGAGTAACTGAGGACGGCAATGCTGAAAAGCCAATTGCCAGGGGCGATGTCCATGAGGTATTACTATATGAGTCAAGAAGCAAATACCGTCCGTTGAGGCAGGCACACTGGTTTGACAAGGTGGTTGCCGCCCATCAGTTGCAGGTTCATTAATCTTCAATTCTTCCTTCTACAATAAAAAATACAACATGGCAGTTAAAGCAAGATTCAGTCCTAAGGGTGGTTCCGCAGCTGATTTTACGAATATTGCAGGTTACAGGATATCAACGTTTTTTCATCCTTCGAATGGCTTCAATGACAATTTTTTTATTTATATCCATGAACTGATCAGTGCTGAGAATGATCTTTCATCTCTCCGCTTATCAAGCCCCGTTACTGGAAGAATAGAAGGAACGCTCACCATTTCCGATGACGCCGGCGAAAGAGATTATACCTTCAACAATATTAACCTGCTGACTGTGCAGACTTTTCTGACACATGAGCAGAAGACCCGCTTACTCACCTTTCAGTACCGGGCAGAGATCACCAACAATGGTAAATATTGTACACTCAAGCATAAAGCAGGCCCCCAGGATCCGGCTAAAGTAACCAGTAAGATGGGGAAAAGCTACTCGTATAGGATTGGTGGTAACCCGGAAGCCTTGTTGTTCTTTGGATCCCGGTTAACGAGGGAGTCGGTGGAAATCTTCAGGATGGGTGCTTTACGTAATAACAATAATTCTTTCCTGGAGATGGTGATGGCAATGGACCAGCAGATCCATAATGGGAAAGTGATATCACAAACTATATTTGTAAAAGGATTGAGTTTCCCATTGAATACGGTGAATCTTCAGGGACTGCTGGTGGATGAGTCATATGGCAGCTTTTTGAGCTTCAATGTCAGCTCACTGGATACCATTGCCATGACAAATGCAGCTGATTATGCAGAGCTGGCAAAGATCAATTTCAGCACATTCACTCCCGATCAATACCTGGCCCATGCGCAAACTCCCCATGGGATCAGGCGTATGAACCAGGACTCCTCGGTAGAAACAGCCACAATTGTATTAAAGAAAGACGAAGAGCTGGACAAATCCCCTTTACTGGTATAAAACATCCCCATGGCTTTAACCCTCAGGATCGAAGGCATTGAGCAGTCTTTCCCGGCAGCAGCCTTTCAGCTGCACAGGAAGCTTGGTACGCCTGTAAAGCTGACCGTATTCCTGCAGCTGCATCATGGCAACAGCTATCGGTTGAATGATCTGTCCGACAGGATCCTGCAGTCTGCTGCTGCCATGGAAGTCTGCTGGAAGGATACAGCGCTTTTTCCCAAAGTAATTATTGCCAGTGCAGAAAGTACAGACAACAGGGAGCCGGAAGTGATGCTTTCGGGCTATTATAACCGGTTGCCGGAGAAAGTCTTTGTTCCCAGAAGAAGGATACTGAAGGCGGATGATCTTAAGCAATTACTCAGGGACAATTTTGCTGAAATGATTACCTGGGAAAAGGCCGTGGGCAATCATTTGTCGGGCGTGAAGTTTCCGGATAAGAAGAAGACAAATCATATTCAGAACGGCATCAGCGACTGGGAAATGCTGCACCAGCTGATCAACAGTTATAATCATGCTGCTGAAGTAAAGGATGCACTGATCCTTTCTGGCGATGCCGCCGATACAAAATACCAGCTGGTATGGGCGCAGGATAGCAAATACAGGGAGCTGTTCCTTCAAAAGAACAGGGGAATTGATAAACATCCGCAAAACGGGCTGACACCCAAACTTCAGTTTGGCAGGTCGAAGAGCAAGCCATTACTCCTCCAGGAAGGCAACCTCCAGGCCATGCATGTAAGCTACAATATGGAGCATGGCGATCTGCAGGCAGCTTTCTGGGATAGCTGGCGGGAAAAGTCCCTGCCCCTTTATTACAATGACCATATGGTGTATGAGCTCACAGACAGGGTTCAGAATACGGGGGGCAACGACTTTCTTGAATGGAATAGTTTCCTGCATGTACTGCCGGATAACCAGCTGCTGAAGTTGCCCGGTTTACCACCGGCGGCCCTTTGGGCCTGTAATGGAAAAGTAACCGGCCGGAAGCCTACCTCTGAATGGATAGAAGTGACGCTGGACAAGTTTGAGGCTGGCAGTAATGAGCTGGATGTTCGTATATCAACCCCCTATAGCGGCAAAGATCAGCAAGGCGGCCTGCACCTGGTTCCCGAAATGAATTCAGAAGTGCTGGTAGTGAAACAGCCCAACTGGCAATCGCCCGTGGTGCTGCTGGGTAATATCCGCAACCGGGAAGCCCGGGTGAAAGCACCCTACTGGCAACTGGAAGATCCATTGACCTGGCACTTTAAAGATGTCAGCTTTACGCTGAATGCCCTGAAAGCGGAAGCCAGTGAAGACCTTTTCTTCCGGTCAAAGAACCATACCATTACAAGTTCTGAAGAAATTACCCTTAAAACAAAAGGGGTGACCGCAAAAATGGACAATTCAGAAATGCATATACAATAATACCATCCATGAAAAGTCTGCTGCTTATAGGATCGGATCAGGACCTGACAAAAGTGCAAAAGAATATTCTTGAAAGTAAGGATTTTGAAGGCTGCTTTACAAATGTGGACCTGGATGCCCGGATAGCGATGTCTTTGTCAGTAAAAAAAGACTCTGATGGTTTATGGATCCCCTATCTGCATTTTTTGAACGAGGAAGACTGTTCCCTGTTCTTTAAAAGTGTAGAGGAGTCACGTATTGTCCGGGCTTTTGCCAGCTCTCCCCTGGAGCAGCTGCACTATTTTCAGGGTAAGGTATTTGAGCATCCCACGCAACGTTTAACATTTTCAGTGCAGGTGTCATTGATCAACGACCCTGAATATGGTACCTATACCAACCGGTTGCTCCATTTTAAAAAAGTCCCTCCCCATAATACGCACCACAATATTGCGACAAGGGTTATATGTCATTATCCTGCGCCCGGAGATCCGGCGCTTGTTCGCCTGTACAAATTATTCCTGGATCCTGTAGAGGCTGAGCTGCCCCCGGATAAGCAAGGGCTGCTGTACAATACCTTTTTTAAAGATAGAACGGGTTTGCCCATTGCGCTGCCGCCAGTGACTCATGTGGTAAATGATCAAAGTTATTTTCATGCTGAGAAAAAGCTGGTCAGGCAGGAGATGAAAGCACAGTTCAAAAAATGGTATGAAGCTGCTGGAATTACTGAAACGGCAGGCTTTAAGATCTGGAGCGGGATGGACAATGCGGTATTCAGTGATTGCTTCCGGGAGGGAGCCTGGGTTGACCTCTCCGCTGGTAATATGCAGGATGGTCAGGCAGCATTGCAGCCTTTTTATGAAGATGGGAAGTCTGTGATAAGCCTGGTGTATCCTGTCAGAGACCAGGAACCGGATTTTCTCCGTCGCTGGCGTGCCGGCTTTCTGAGCGGTACCGGGACCGATGCTGAGTGGGGGATCATTACAGATGCTGTTAAAGCTGACATGAAGGCTGCGCTGGACCTGGATGAACTGAATATAGAGGCACGGACAGTACCGGCATTGGATGACTGCTACTGGGGCCAGTTGCAGTTACCGGCTTTCAGGCAGGGAGGTGGATTTTACAATAACATCATTGAAAAATTTGCAGACCACCTGCCGGAAGTGAAAATGATCATACAGAGCAATGTGCTTTACCCGGCCGACGAAGGAACCCGGCAGGACCAGACGCTGGCGCTGGAAGCCTTTTGCGGTCATTACTGGCGATATCCTTTTTTATCGTATGCGAAAAATACGGTAGGATGGACAAGAATGCTGATAGAGCTCATGGACAATCTTGGTAATATTTCAGGAGGATCCCTGTATAAACATATCTATGGGGAAAGCCTGGTGCGAAATGAGGCGGGAGAATATCTGTATATGGATCATTACAGGCACGAAGATATATTGACTATGCGACTGCTATTACCGGCGGGAGTTTTGCTGAGGTCCGGATCCAATAATATTTTAGATCATATCAATGCCCGATTAGATAACCATTTTATTCTTGATTAATATGAACCCTCCCGTTTTTTATAAGGGAAAGAACTTACAGGCGCAGGATCTGGTAGATATGGAAGAATACCTGCTTGCAGTGAATAGCATGAAAGATGCCGGCTATGGGGTGATCAGGCTTTTTTGCGGCGACCACCAGCCTCGGATAAGCCGGGGTAAAACAGGGCTTGCCTGTTATTTTATTATTGATGAAGTCATCGGTATTACCCCCTCCGGACGGCCTGTGCAGTTTAAAGCAGCCGCCTCAACGCAATCTTTAAACCTCCCGGTCTCCTTTGCACACGAGAATGACAAAGTAGTGGCTGATATTTTTGTGGATGACCTGCATTTTTCAGCAGAGAAAGAGAACGACCGGGAACTTCCTGGTAAGGCAGCTGTCATGCCACTGCAAAAATACCAGCTGTCAATGGACCTGATTGCCGAGGAAACAACGCCCATCAACTACAGGAAGAATAATGGTAATAGCCTGTATCTGGGCAGGTATGTGCTTTGGTTCAACAGGATGCCGGAAATGATACAACCGCCCCTGCCCTATTTCCTGGCAGCCGTCAGGTTTCCCTCCAGCTGGTGGAATGAATGGACCAGGGATATCCGGGATGCTTTAAAGAAGATCCTGGACAAGCATAAAGAAAACCCGGCAATTGTTGCTTTCATCCTGAACATAGCCTATAATTTCCACAGATGGCCTGTGGGCCGGCTGATGCAGGCCTGCAATATGCTGGATGCCCTGGTGGTTTCAGCAGCGCTTGATGTACAAAATGCGCTTGAAGAAGAATTCTGGCTAAGCAAATTGCAATCGAAAGACTCCCTGGACCTGATTGAAAGAAAAATGACCAACGATATTCCGGCGCTGATCATCTCCCTGCTTAAAGAAGGGGCCGGCACTGAGCTTGTCTCAAAAAGCTATTACCAGGTACAGGGAGGAAGACTATTAACATTCTCCCTGAAAGAATCTGATGTGAAATATTTAAAGATTGAAATTCCGGCATCTTATACTCCCCAGATCAGTAACCAGGGCGTAGCATTCACCACCATCCGCTTCAATGAATTTGAAAAGAAACATCCGGAGATCATTACCGAACCTGACGTGTTCAAGGGACAGCGGCGGTACTTTGAATGTGAGTACTTAAACAATGGGCCTAATAACTGTACCATCCTGGTGGATTTTGAGTGGAGCAATGAGCTGAAAATATTTAAATCCCAAAGCCCCTTTAAATTGACACTATCATGATGGACCTGACTATCGACCGCCTTTCCAATGATAAAATCATTCCAGCCTTTTCACAAGCTTTCACCAGGTTACTGATCCCTGTAAATGGTTATTTTCCGGTAGATGCTTTCCGTGATCTCCAGGAAAGGCTATCGGTGGGAACGGATGAAAAGGAATTTATCCGGTTTAAGGAGCTGGCGGTGAATTACCTCAACAGGGCGGTTGACAAAAAGGAAGATATTGCCTGGATAGAGACCTTGCTGTTCCTTAGTTTATACCAGCTGGAAGAACGCCTGGATACTTTGAGACCCTGGGCGGACGGGTTTAAGTCGGTCTCTTTTTCCGAAATGGCCTCACCGGCCAGACTGGTATGCAGCAGGATATTGAATCTCTACAGGTACTGGACTGCGTCTTCTGTGACCTTTCCCTGTGCCAGGCCATATGCTTTTTATTTGCTGATGGAAGTTGTGCAGGGAAGCAGAAGCCTGCTGGCTGTTATGGAAATGACAGGCAATGAATTTGTGCAGCTGAAGGATTTTATTGCCATCATGAATGGAATGCCGGATGCCCCCATCCTGGAGGACAATGAACTGATAAAGTTTTCCAAAAAATACAGGGAGAACCAGTCTTTGCTGGGTAGCGCCACGCCCTTTGACCGGGAATTTGCTGTTCGGAATTATACAAAGATCCTCCGGGAAAATCAGGATAATATTAACCTGTCAAAGGGTATGCTGGCTGATGAGAGACTGGTAGCCGCCCTGGTGGTTGGATCTACGGGAAGTGGAAAAACGGTTATGATAAAAAGTATTTTTCAACGCACGCTGAAGGGTGAAATGTATTATGATAATCCCCTGAAAAGTATTTATGTAAAAACATATCCTGAAGGCAATGAGGCACAGTCATTCCTTGTTGAAGGTCGTCCTGCGCCAACCGCTTCTACTGTCTGGGCGCTGGAAGGAAAGATCAGGATCAGTAAAACACTATACAATATACAGCTCACAGATACCAGGGGTGGCGCCATTACCAGTACTCCTGAAAAAAAAGTGGCGGGTGGCGAAGAACCTGGGCCACTGGAACAGGCTTTGATGCTGACAGACCTGCTGATCATAACACTGGAGCCAATAAACCTGCTGGAAGCCAATAGAGATTATACAAATCTGCTCAACGGGCTTGGCGCCAGGCTTGATGATCTTTTCCGTAACAGTAAACACGCCATGGTAAGCATTGTACTTACCAAATTTGACGAATACGGCGTGGTGATCTCCGGCCCCCGCAGCCTCCTGAATACAGAGGCCAAATGGGAAAAATTAAGGCAGTTCCAGGACAATGCTTCCGAAATGGCCTGGGAAGTTTTTGTGGAGGAAGTGCTGAGTGGATTTAATGATAATATGCCGCTCAGGTATACACTGGGATTTCTGTTGCAGAAAATAAAACCCCTCCTGACGCAGTTTTGCAATACCCACAGACATCTTCCCATAAATATCTATATCACCAATGCTATAGAAGCAAAAGATGCTATCAGCTTTCAGCGGACTGGGATACCTTATCTGTTTAGTGATTTTGAAGCATATGCCAGTTGCCTTATTGAAAAATTTCCGCAGCAATCAGCCATTGGACAGGCATTATTGCCACCGGTGCAAAACCTGATGGTTGCCGGTACTCCGGACAACAGTCAGCCGGAAGCCATCCGCATCACCTGGGATGCTGTACCCGGGTTTCAGTACCTGATTAAAAAGAAAGTAGGTTTTAACAATGGGGTCTGGACTTCCTGGCTGGATGATTTTGCCGCCAATATCAGTAGCAATACCTACACTGACAGGCAGCATTTAAAAAAAGGGAACCGCTACCAGTACCAGGTCATTGCTGTACAAACAGACAACAAGCAGCGAAGTGATCCTGCAGAATCAGAGGTATTTGTGATCCCTCCCATAAAGATACCCTGGGTGCTTGTAGGCGTAATCAGCGGATTACTGCTTATAGCACTGGTAGTCTGGTTTGCCTGATAACCTGCATTTCACTTTATACTATGACAAACGATATTAAAGGTTGAGCTATGGAAATAAAGCATTTTGTATATGGTAAGTTTCGCGACCTTATACCGGATTTTGATGTCAGGATCATCAGTCCTGAATTACCTGAATCTACAGCCAGGAACATTGCCCAGCGAATAAACCGCTTCAGTTCCTTATGCACTTTGCCATCTCAGTATGGTCAAAACATCGAATATATAGGACGGCTGTATCCTGGCCAGCCACTATATGGCTATGTCCGTTTTTTTCCGTCTGCCAATAACCAGGATGATCATGGCAGGACTATGGTGGGGTTTTATCATGTCATGGTCTTTGATCAGCAGGAAATGATTACCCTGGACATGAAGCCCTGGAAATGCAGGGATCTGTTTATAAAGCAGTTTGACAACGAAAAAATTGTAGGCTGGGATAACCAGGTCTGGCTCAGAAGGGAAGATATGGCGTATTTCACTGAAGAAGCCAGGAAAATGAGGCTTTCCCTGGAACACCCGCTGACAGGAGGTTATTCCCAGGTTATCCCGCCTGTATGTGAAGCAACAGACCATTCTGTTCAGTACATAGCAACCTTGAATGCCTATTCCACACTTGAAGATACGGATAGCCAGACATTGATTCAGCTCTTCAATGCAGGTATTGTATTGCATTATCCGGTGGAGCATGCCAAAGGAGAAGGCATCAGCGGTATCGCAAAATTTGTAACCGGCAGGAATGCTCTGCCGGAAGAATTCAAAAAGTTTGACTGGAAGAGCCTGCCAGCAGCTTCTATTAAAAGTTACGTCAGTAGTTTCAGGCCTGTACCTGATAGACAACGGCTAATGATTGGCCCCGGTCAGGTTATTGAAGACCAGGAGAAGCCAAAAGTAATATATACAACTGACGGAGCGCAACCGGCTGGTGACAGCCGGGGTTCAGGTGCTGATGAAAAACAGCAGCAGCCTCCCGGTGAGTATCCGCAAAACCGACTGCCATTATGGTTAGATCAAAAGAAGATGATCCTTATTGGCGCATTAATTGCCTGTCTTGCCGTTATCGGCATCCTTGCCTGGCGGCTGAATAGTTCAAAAAAAGATACCGTTATCTCTTCCGGTCCTTCTGCCGGTAAGGTAGCCGAACCCATTAATAAAGAAGATAAAATAATCCCACCTGCCCCGGAATTGTCTATTCCCAAGACACCCCCGCCTATTGCGGGAGAAAACGTTTCCATTAAGCAATATGACGCGTTAAGGAATCAGTATGCTGAAATATCAGGGCGGTTAGAAACGAGGAATGGAGAGTATAACAAGTTAGCAAGTACCCATAACGAGCTGGTTAAAAATAATAATTTTTTGGCAGAGCAGAATAAAGGGCTGATGGCTGACAAAGCCAGAATGCAGAAGGAATCAATGGAGAAACAGAAAAATTTTGACATGCAGTTGGGCGCATTGGAGACCCAGATCTATAATTTTCCCAGTGAGATCAATAAACTCAAGATACATTTAGCAGATTCTATAGCAAAGGAATATAAGAAAAATATGCAGGAGGCGAAGCCAAAAGTCATAGATAGCCTTAAGCCTGCAGCCGGTAAAGGGAATCCCTCTGCAAAGCCAGTCAAACCCTGATAAACAACAAAAGCTGTAAGCTAATGATATCTTTTTCCAACGCACAAAAAATGATAAAGCCATTACTTGTTAACCTGATTGTTGGCATTTGTTGCCTGGTATTGCCGGCAACCCTGAAAGCAAAGGACCATTATATCATCGGCATTTATTTTAGTAAAGAGGCTGCTTTTTTCAAGTATCCCGATCATCTTCGGGAAGGGGTGCTGAATACCATTGTTCAGGAGTTGAAACCCTGGATAAACGGGAATGTTGCTGATAATAGCTATTCCATTGTGCTGACAGAGTTAAGCCGGGAGCCTTCCTCCCAAACGGGGCTGACCCGTATCCTTACTAATTTTTCTTTTGACCAGCTAACCGATAGCCTGCGCACTGTGCTGCTGTATCAACCAGCCGGCCCGGCATGCCCAGAGGAACTATCGCGGCTTGGTTCCCTTCAATACATAAATAACAGGCTGCCTGCTGCTACTTATTTTGAGAATACTTATTTCTTTAATGTCAGCAACGAAGCAATTACCAAATCCCTGGGCCCCGCATCAGCGGACTATCAGCGTTCTTTGGAATTGCTTGGCAGTAATGCCGGCCAGGCAAGGTATTTTTTTAATAGCACGATGCTGGAAGATAATATTGCTACTCCGGCAGTATACAAAGTTGAGAATCCTGCTGATTCATTGTATTATGGCAGCAGCCTGGATATCTACCTGCAAAAACATCTGCTCACATTCTCTGAAGAATTTATCGGCCAGCTTTCTGCAGTTCCCGCATTACAGCGCAACCTGCTTTACGAACGGCGTACCCTTGGTGCAGAAACGCTGGCGCTATTTCCTTCCAGCGCAACGGATAGCTTCTGTATGATCAACGTGCTTCGCGCCATGCCCAGGCTTGATTTTCTCCCGCATCATTGCCTGTTTCCCGGGAGTTCTGGTAATAATAGTGTTTTTTCTATCCCTGTTACCTGGTGTTTGGCGGGAACGGGTGAGGCGGCTTCATGTGGTTATATTCAAGCAGATACAACTGTGCTGCTCGGTAGTACACCTCGTCAGTTATTTCCCATATATGACCTGTTAAGGCCTTATCTCATTATCCGGAAAGAATACAACCTGGAGAATTTGTATAGGGGTACCTGTGAAGTGACCGGGAACCTGGTGACAGGTATTTACGACCATTTGCCGTACACAGATACTTTAGCGTTTACTATATCTCTTGTTCCGCCTCTTCATTATAAAAAGGCAGGTCATGCGGAGGTGGTGCTTGATAATGAAACCTTGCTTGCCAAAGCTGCCGCTTATTTCAGTGGACAGTCTGTAACCCAGGGGCAGGTATTGGAAAGGCTGCAGCAGGGAGAATTCAGGAGCAAACTGATCGTTATCCTGCTCATTGCAATCGCAGTACTGATCATTATTTATTACTATTATTTTCGAAAGAAGAAAAAGGGGTAGCCCATTCCATTTCAGGGATCAGATAAACCCCGGAGGAACTATGCCTCTTTCAGGAAGCTGATGACAGGATTTTCGAACACCAGGTCAATGTATCGGTTATCCAGCGTGCTGGCCGTGATGGACAAAATATTCTCCCTCAGTTCTACTGATAAAAGCAATGAAAAAATACCGAGTTGTTCTTCCAGGTCATCAAATTTTTCTTCCGAACTAAGTTTTCCATAAGCTTTTTCCCATTTTTCTATGATCCAGCAACAGGGTGTTTCAATGAATTTGTTCATTTTTTTATCGAAGTATCGGGAAAAATAGACTTCAATCCTGTTATTAAGTGAATCATAGGAAAACTTACTTACTACCTCATCGTCAAAAGTATAATCAAAATTATTAGGCATGGATGTTTATTTGATTGTAATATGGGCTTCTTTTGTTTTGTAATTGACCTTCTTCAGGTCTATATTATAGGTTTCTCTGTCGCCTCCACGGGTTATATGCATATGATTATTCGGAGTAGCATTATCTGGTGGATCCAACCTGATCTTGAGCTTTTTCCCTTCCCTTTGAAGTACCGTCCTGCCTCCTTTTTCATGAATGACTTTAAAGTCTGCACTTTTCAGATCCTTAATTAACTGTTCCCGCTCCAGGTTGCCTACGTTCTTCAACCATCCTTTTATGGCTTTTCTGCCTTTAACCGGGGATTTTGCTTCACGCGCCAGGATATTTTTTACAGGCAATTGTTTGGCGCCGGCAATGCTTAACGCAGCTCCTACCCCACCTATTCCAATTTTGGCGACAGCTGTGCTGAATGATCCGGCTGCCTCTTCTATAGCTGCACAGGTAGTTGCATTTTTAGTCTGCCCGTAAAAATCAGCCAGGTGTGCAAGCCCCGACCCTATTTCATACCCACTTAACGCTGCACCGGTCAGCAGCAAGGCTGCAGCTACTAATTCTACCAGCGCACCAAAGCCAGTAGCGGCCAGCGTCACCAGGACAACCCCCACTACTACAATAGAGGTGGCCAGCGCCTCCACATCAATTTCCGCCAAAAGTGCATCACTTATCTCAGATTTATTAATAGCGGCCATGATTTTTTCTTTATGGCTCATCTGGGCCACCTGGGCCTCCACGCATGGTTCCTGCCGCCCGGGTACTGCTGATTTCCTGAAAAGGACCTGTTGATGGGGGTCTATAACCTTCCAGGTGCCGGATTTAGCCAGTAGTGGGTCTGGAATGGCCCCGCCGGGTATCAGGCGCGTGGAAGGAAAAGCGCACAGACAGGTAAAGGTACCAGTAGTAGTAAGCAATAAGGGATAAGCGCCGTTTACTTTTATTTTATCGGATAAAGTGGGCTTATCATCCATAAAAATGGCATTGCTGACGGTCCCAGGCGTATCAGCAAATGCCGTGGCGGTATACTGTCTTGGCGCCAGCAGGGTAAATGCGGGCACATCGGCTTCTGTGATGATGGCAGCATCAGACAAATGCAGGGCGTGCATAGCCGATGAAATAGTGAGCCGGCCGTCCCACCCCACCCACTGCCAGGGGCCGGATGGCGTGAGCAGAATGGTAGCGCCACTTTTTAAAAAAGGTTTCATACTGTATTCCTTCGTTAAATAGCTGTAATGTTACTTTCGCCTGCTGTTATTGATGAAACCCTGTTGCTGATCTTGAAACTTGAAACCTGTCCTTTTGACAATAAGATTGAATGCACACAAATGATGAATAATAAGAATGATCTCATAAACAGTTGGATTGAAAATTTGGGAGAATAGCCTGTATAAAACCTTAGGTTGCTAAAATAGCAGGTCTTCATCCCTGTAATTACCGTTTTTTCACCTTTTTGGAATATCGTTACCGATTAAATCGGTCTATGTACATTCCGGGTTTGGTGCTTCCGGTTATCCCGTAGCTGGCTGCTGGATGTACTGTTTCGGATCTGCCTGGATCAGGTCGTTGCCAGGCTGCAGATTCGGATCTTTGGTTATTATTTGTCCAGTGCTGTGTAAGGCTGGGCTGGCTTTTCTTTCCCCAGGAAGTAGTTATAGAGGTACTGATAATTGAAGCGACTGACAAAGTTATCCATCAGGTCAATTTCTCCGGCATTGTTCGGTTCGGTTCCTTTTTCCAGTCTGCAAACGATCCATTGTGGCTGGCCGGTAGCACAGGCTTCTTTCACGCCTTTCCGGATGGTCAGCAAGGGGAAGGCGGTTGAACTATAGCCGCTGTTTTCTTTGGTAATAGCCTGGGTCTTCAGCCAGTAGATATTCTTGCCCGGTTCAATTTCTGCAAGGCGTAAAATATCAATCTGTGTAGCGGGATTATCAATGTATACCTGATCGTTCAGGTTATTGCTGAATTTTTCTTTGAGCGTTTGCAGCCCTTTTTTAGCGCGGTCCAGTAAGTTCTCTACCCTGGTGCCGTTATTGATGGCTATACTGTACATGACCGGCAGTTGTTTTTCCAGCCTGCTGATCAGTTCTCCCACGGTGATCTGTTTAAAGGGCAACGGTTGCTGGTCCTTAGTCAGGATCACCACATAATAAGGCTGATTCCCGTAATCTGCTATTTTGGGCGGCAGCAGGTAATGCTGGTAAGGTTTAAGATTGGGAGCATCGGAAAAGTTCCGGTAGCGGGCATCCTTTTCCAGCCACTCTTTGTCAAACTCGCCTTTTATGCCAGAGCTGTATCCGGGCATGGTGAAGTAAAACTCATCAGGGGACGACAAGGCTACCATTTGTTTGGTGATCAGTTCAAGGTTGTTGATCATGATATACCAGGAAAAGGAATAGTCGCCCTGGGGCCAGAATTTTTTCGTGTCGGTCTTCTTTAGTAAAAAATAGCATTTAGCAAAGGCGCCATAGGTGTTGGG
Source organism: Candidatus Pseudobacter hemicellulosilyticus (assembly GCA_029202545.1). GTDB lineage: Bacteria > Bacteroidota > Bacteroidia > Chitinophagales > Chitinophagaceae > Pseudobacter > Pseudobacter hemicellulosilyticus. The sequence continues at coordinate 5,107,763 of CP119311.1, read as the reverse complement.
AAGTGCATTGCGGTTGTTTTTCTCTGCCTCATTAAAGGTGTAATATTTGCTGGTGGCAGGCTCTGAGGGAGGAGGCGCCAGCAGGGACATTCTTACTTCACCGAGCAGTCCCCTTGGTGTAAAGGTCTGCTGTAGCCAGGTGGCTATCTGCCGCATGGCCTCCATTTGCTTCACTGTATAGTTCCAGCCATTTTGCGCATAAGGCTTTGCCGGTTCATTGAACTGCAGCATTTTCATCCATCCGATCTGGGAGTTTTGAATGCTTTCACGGGCGTAATTGCCACTGGCATTGGTTTCCTGTGCCCGGATCGCCGGAGAAAAAAGCAGGATGAGGCCGTAGAGAGGTATTATTGCTTTCATGATCCTGAAAAATACAGCTATCTGTTACGGACAGCGCTCCCCTAAAACCATGATTTTATGTTTACAGGCCTCTACCCAAGAAGTTTATTGATTAAATCAAAAATGACCAATATTGTAACATATATTGTCAAAACGAAGGTTATTCAGCCCTTGTTTCAGCCCGCTATTGTAGCCTGTTTCTTCTTCATCAGCCACCAGCAGAGAAAGCTGCATGCGGGCACAAGTACCCAGAAGGTATCTATCAGGAGAATATCGTAGTAATGACGTGTATAGCTTGTCCATATCCAGTTGCCGGTAACCAGGCCGTTCAGCACCGGTATGCAGATGCCGATCAGGGAGCCTGCCAGCAGGGCATCCCTGCAGATCTTATAAATATCTTTATGGAGTACCAGGGCGGCGCTGACTGCCAGCCAGCCCCAGAAATAGAAGGAATAGATATAGTGCATGCCGCCGTTGGGCTGCAGCTTTACTGCAATAAAGCTGGCAGCAGTAATGGGATACATGCCCAGGGAAATGGCCAGGTAGATCCTGGTCAGCCAGCTGTTGAACCTGCGCTTATATTCCGGGATATTGTTCTTTTTCCGGGCTACCAGCCAGATCAGTATGCCTGAAATGATCACGATGCAACTGCTGATGCCGAGAAGAAAATAACAGATTTTGGTAGCATATCCTCCATATTGTCCAAAATGAAGGGCATACACAACATTCTGCATTACTTCTGCATAGGTGGAGGATTGCATAGGGTCCTGCTGTTCCAGCACGGCGCCGCTGGCTACTTCATATACCAGTTTGCCCTTGCTGGTGAATTTTTTTCCCGTGGGCATGGTGCTGCCAATATGCAGTTGCATGCTGCTGTCTCCATAGTTCAATACCTCTACCTGGTTGATATAGGCCTGGTCCCATTGCTGGTAGGCAAGGGATATAAAATGATCGATATCCGGTTTGGCCACTGGTTGGTTGCTGAAGGCCAGCGTATGGGAGCTATAGCCCAGTTCTGCATAGAGTGAATCCTGTTTGCCATCATACTGCAGGGCTACCGTGGGTTTGGTGAACAGGGGAAAACTGATCAGGAAATAGGCGCCGGTTATAGCAAATATCAGGAGGAAAGGAAAGGTGATCACACCCAGGGCGGTATGCAGGTCAGTCCATAGGGTCTTTAATTTTTCCCAGGGTCTGAAGATGTAGAAATTGGATACTATTTTCTGCCAGTGTACCAACAGTCCTGTGATCAGTGCAAACAGGAAAATAAAAGCTACTCCTCCGGCAATATAGTAACCGAGGGGAAATCCGAACCTGGCAATGCTGTTGACCTGGGCCAGGAAATGCAGCCGGTACAGGAATTCGCCGAGATCGTAGGAGGCTGCATAGTCGGCCGTGGCAAAGGTCTGGGGATCCACATAAAAATAGCCGCCCTTTCCTTTGTTGCCGGCTGTATCCTTTGAGGCGGATACCGACACGCCTATCTTCCGGGAATGCGGGTTCATGCGGAGGGAGATATCCCGGCCATAGAGGTTGTAGTCGCCGGCTATGGAATCCATGATGCTGTTATAGTCCAGCGACCGGTTACTGGCATTGGGGGTGTTCTTCTGCCAGGCGGAGATCTCGTTCTTAAAGAACGCAAAGGAGCCGGCAAAGAAGATCACAAAAAGGATGGCGGAAATAATGATGCCACTGATAGTATGGGTATGGAAATAGATATTGTAACGCCTGAGGTTCATCCGCAAAAGAGTTAATGCTTAAAGTAGATCTGGTAGATATAAGGTGAAAACAGCAGCACACTGGACAACAGGTACCAGCCCCATATTTTCCAGCCATTGGTGGCCAGGAAGGCAACCACCATCAGGACAGCCCATACGAGGTAAGCAGTAAAAGGCATGGTGACAATCACCTCTTTTTTAGGCAGGAAGAGCATCAGGAACTGGTGAAGGGCTATGGACACCAGGAAGCCGCCTGCAATGCCTGCGGTGATCTTCAGGGTACGTTGTAAAGGGGATGTGGTAAGATATTTCTTATTGGCGGGCATAGGTTACAGAAATAAATATTCTAACAAAAATGTTCCGGCAACCAGCAGTACAATATGGCGAAGCCGGATATACTGCATGGGGGCAATGATGATCACTAAGGATGCTGCGGTCATGAGCAGCAGGAAAGCTGTCAGGAAACCCACGCCTATCCCCATTTTAGCCGGCAGCAGTAAAAATGCGGCCAGTATCAGCAGACCACCCGCCAGTCTGGCCATGGCCGGATTGGCCTGCAGCCATTTCTCAAAAGTTCCGGTACTGGACAGCCTGGCCTTACGGGAAGTATTGTACAGCATGAAAAACCCAGAAAAGGAGCTTATAAAAGAAAGGGTATATATCATCTGGGTTATAGGTTTTTATGGAGCGCAAAACAAGTTACTGCCGCTTTGATGCATGTCATGAAATTGTCAGATTCCCATTTACGGTATTTTTTTTCCCGATAGCGAAAAACAAGGTGGTTTATTGGCTGATATTATTCCCGATCACGTAATACGGTTATGAACAACGGCCGGTACTTTTGCGGCCAAATTTACTCGTTTTATGATGAAAAGATACCTGCTGACCCTTCTCTGTTCTTTGCTGGCGGCCCTGAATCTGGCGGCTGCTGTGGATGAGCGGGGCGGAATAACCGGAACTGTCACTACTGCTGAAGGACTTGCTGCCGCTGCTGTTACCGTTATGATCAAAGGAACGTCCCGGATTGCCATTACTGATGATAAAGGGCGTTTTATCCTGCGTAATATTCCTGCCGGAAACCATACCCTGGAAGTTTCGCTGGTAGGTTATGAGACCACCACCCAACAGGTGAGCGTGGCAGATAACCAGATGACCACTGTTACCCTGCAACTGGCTATTTCCAAGAACGAGTTGGAGACCGTTGTGATCAAAAGCGCCAGGAATAAGTACATTATTAACCAGACCTCTTCTTCCCTGCGCCTGGCTACGCCGGTGCTGGAAGTAGCCCAGAATATCCAGGTGGTTACCGGCGCTAACCTGTCGGACCAGCAGGTGATCAGCATGAGCGACGGGCTCATCCGCAATGTAAGCGGCGTGGTAAGGCTGGAACACTGGGGTGATCTCTATACCAATATCGTTACCCGCGGCTCACAGCTGCAGGCTTTCAGGAATGGCGTCAATGTGGTCAACTCCTATTGGGGACCCCTTACTGAAGATATGAGCATGGTGGACCATATTGAGTTTGTAAAAGGCCCTGCCGGTTTCATGCTGTCCAGCGGCGATCCCAGCGGCCTGTACAATGTGGTGACCAAAAAACCTACCGGCCAGACCAAGGGCGAGTTTTCCATGACTGTAGGCAGCTTTGACCTGTACAGGACTGCCCTGGACCTGGATGGCAAGCTGAGCAAGGACGGCAGGCTGTTGTATCGCCTGAACCTGGCTGCCCAGAATAAGAAATCGCACAGGGCCAATGAATACAACGACCGTTACACTATTGCGCCGGTCATCTCCTACCAGGTGGATGACAAGACCAAGCTGACCCTGGAATACACTTACCAGCGCGCCAATATGAGCAATGTTGGCTCCTTCTATATTTTTGATGCCAAAGGATATGCCACCAGGCCGGTAGATTTTACTACCCTGCCATCAGGCACTCCCGGCACCCAGATCAATGACCATAGTGTTTTCCTGAACCTGCAGCATGAGATCAGCCCAGGCTGGAAACTGACCGGACAGATCTCCCATTTCAACTATGACCAGGTTGGTACTTCCATGTGGCCTTCGGCAGTATATCCTGATGGCAAAATGATCCGCAATATCGGTATCTGGGATGTTACCAGCACTATGACCATGGGCCAGGCTTTTGTCAATGGTGATTTCAAGACCGGCGCTGTCCGTCACAGGGTCCTGGCCGGTCTGGACATGAGCAATAAAGAATATTATGCCGACTGGGGTCAATCGCACGACCTCGACACTGCCGGCGGAGAATTTGATATCTATAATCCCGATATGGGCACTCCCAACAACGGTTACCCTGTATTTGACCGCAGCCTCTCCATCAAGGAGCGTGCAGCTGCTGCCGGCAGTACGCAGGAGTCCCGTTATACCAGCTTCTATGTGCAGGATGAACTGGGATTCTTTGACAATATGGTCAGGCTGACACTGGCCGGCAGGTACACCAAACTGCGGCAGGCCTACTATGGTGAAGAGAAAGCAGAGCGCATTACGCCCAGGGCTGGATTAAGTGTGTCGCTCGATAAAAATACTGCCGTGTATGGCCTGTACGACCAGGCTTTCATTCCGCAGGGAGGTACACTGGCAAACGGAGGAAAAACAAGGCCCGTGACCGGCAATAATATGGAAGTGGGTATTAAAAAGAACTGGCTGAATGGCAAATGGAACACCACGCTTGCCGTTTACCGGATCATCAAGAACAATGAGCTGGTAGGTGATCCCAATAATCCTACTTCCGGTCTGAGTATTGAACTGGGACAGAAAAGAGCGCAGGGTGTGGAATTTGACCTGCGTGGCACCATCATCAACGGCCTTAACCTGGTGGCCAACTATGCCTTTACGGAGTCTGTTGTTACAGAGACTGACAGCCGGACAGTTGGTAAAGAAGGATTTCCCCAGGTAGGCGACCTGCTCCCCTCCTATGCCAAACATACTACCAATGCCTGGCTCAGCTACAAGCTGACAAGCGGCGCCCTGAAAGGTTTAGGTGTGTCCGCTGGCGTTACCTGGCTGATTGACCGGATCACTTTCTGGGATGCTCCTCCTGATCCTAAGCAGGTAATCCCTGACTACGCCAAAGTGGATGCCGGCCTGTTCTGGGGAAATGACAAGGTTAAGATCAACCTCAATGTGTTCAACGTATTTGATAAATACATTTACAGCGGTTCCTATTATAGCTGGAACAGTTCCTACTACTGGCAAACAGATCCGCCCCGGAATGTGCGGCTGAGTGTAGCTTACAATTTCTGATAGCAGTATTAGTATAATTTCCGCAACGGAAATAAAAATACCAGCCCCAGGTCCCCGGACCTGGGGTTTTTGTTTGGGTAGTTTTGTTGGACCATCTGTTTACCTTTGGCAGGTAAACCTGACTACAATGCTGGAAAGCCTTATCCTTGGTGTTATCATTCACGCTGTAATACTTGTTGTATTTTTTAGCCTGCGTAAAGCCGGGGCCCGCGCTGTGGTGGCAGATAAACGGGGCAGGATCCTGTTGCGGATGCCTGTGTTTTTTGCCATTTTCGGTTATGCCGGGATGCTTTTTGGTCTCGCCTTTTTCATTGGGCCACCATTGTCCGGCGAGAAGGATCTGCTGGCCTTTATAGGGATTGGGACAATGATGTGGCTGCTGGGTCTCGCCTGTGTTCTTTTTTACCATAATCATTTTGTGCTGTATGACGAGACAACCATAGAAACCAGGAGCCTTTTTGGAAAAGTTACAGCCATCAGGTGGGCTGATATTAAAGATGCCGGTTTCATTTCTTTTATAGGTCTGATGACACTTACCAGCCGTAACGGGCAAAAGGTCGGTATCCATTACCTGCTCAAGGGGATTGATCAGTTTCTGTGGGTCTTTGCCAGAAAAACTCCCTGGACGGCCGATGCCATCGGTTTTCCGAAGAGGCGTTTCTGGTAAAAGCTTATTCAGGCAAAGAATAGTCATCCGTATGATAGGTGTTTAGCTGAAGGAATTCCGACAGCGATCTGTTCTTCAATGGGTTTTTATACCTGGCATCTATCAGGCAGTATTTTCTCCAGTAGTCCGGTTTACTCCTTTGAAGGCGGTCCATTGCCGGCCACAGATGATTACGCTCAATCAGGTTAGCTATACAGGTGATGTCCTGCTGCAATTGCGCATCCAGCAGCTTGACCTTAGTGATCATATGCGGCCTTATTTGCAGCACATAGGGCGAAGTATCCGCCAGGGTATAGCGGATAACAGCCGATCCCGACTTGTCCCAGTACTCCCTGGGATAGAAGAGCATTCTTTCCCCGGCAGTCAGTTGGCAATCCCGGCTATTCCAGGAGCTTTCATAAAACTGCCGCAGCTCCTGCGTTTGGGGCACCCTGATCTTTCTGCCTTTTTTCCTTTTTTTGACTGTGAAAGACTTGTCTTTGCTGTACTCAACCGTATTGATCTTTGTCAGCAGGGCTTCATAGAACGGGCCTGCGGCAGTTCTCTTTATCGCCTCGTTTAGTACAAACTGGCGTTTCCAGCCGTTTTGATAGGGTTCTGCAAGCGGTACCCAGGGCCTATGGTACTGTGCTTCCCATAGCTCCTGGCGCTTTTCCCTTAATGCGATCAGTTTTTTCTCCTGTTGCTTTTTGACAGCTCTTTTCCGTGCACGGGCAGACCGGTGCCGGGACATCAGGGCATAACAATCCCCGTAATTCGTGTCCATGAATCATTCATTGCAAATTGAAATAATTGCTGCAGCTGAAGGACGGCAGGTAAAAGCAGGGACTGTGCTATTGTTGCAATAGCATTCCGTTATGCCCAATGATCTGAAGTTCTTTGAGAAAAAAACGAAGATGATCCCGTACCGTTCAGGCAGCGGTGAAGTCTGATTATATGGAGGATTGTTCTGTCATAGTTCCTGGATTAATGTGAGTAATCAGGAATGAGGGGCAAAGGTAGAAAAATTTTGGTTCGAACCAAAAAAAGAGCCATGTCCTTTTTGGAGTATTGCCTCAATTGATGTTCATCAATGCGTCTGATTGGTGATAGGATCAATGATGGCTGCCCGGATTTCTGACACTAAAAAACCTCCGTAAAAATCTGCAGCAGACTTTTACGGAGGTGTGCAATACAGGACCGCCTGCCTGTTGTGCAAGCTGCTGGTCAGGAGTTGGCCGGTCAGTCAGCGAGTGTAATTGTGACCTGGTTATATAACCCCGGCAGGTAGCGGTTGCTTTCTGCCAGCCGGAGGATAAGGGTGTTTTTTCCCTCCTCCACTTTCACCGGCGTCACACCGATGGAGGCGCGACTGGAAGCGGTGCCCATGATCAATACCTTTTCAGTTGTGCTGAAGCGATAATGCTCGTCCTCCACGGCGGTGGAAGCCGGGTCTACAATAAAAGGGACTGCTACTTCTTCTGAAGGCCTGGAATAGGCGCGGGTACCCAGGTACAGCAGCATATTGATATCTGTCCTGGTTTTGATCTCGTATTTGTCCTTATCGAAACTGCAGGTGATCAGTTCCTGGGTCTCTATAGGTATCATGGCCACTTTGTTCTGGCCAAAGGAATAGCCCGTTACCGGTTGCAGCTCCAGCCGGATCTCTCTTTGCTCCACTACATTGTCTTTGGGGCGGATGCTGATGGCGCCGCTGGTAGTGCCGGCGCTGATCACAAATTCCTGCTGGTCCAGTTCATAGTCTATGCCATTCACAGCAGAGCCTCCCAGTGTAAAGGGGATATGCAGGTCTGTTCCGGCGGGCTGGCTGCTGTAGATGGTGATCTCCAGTGTTGCCTGCTTGGTGAGGAAATACACCGGTTGTGTAAAGGAGAAAGCAGGGCTTTGCTGCTTGTCTTTGCTGCAACCGCCAACCAGTACAGTCAACAGCAGCAACACTGCGGTCATGTTCTTTATCATCGCTATTTATTTTTGATGGCTTCCTGCAAGGCTGCCCGCTGTTCTTCAATTTGTTTTCTTTCCTCATCCGTCAGCCTTGGTGAGGCCGGCAGCACAAAATCAATATTGTGCAGGTCGCCCTTGGGAGGAGGCACTTCTTCATATTTGCTGCAGGAAATGGCGCCGGCAAACATTGCCAGCACAAGGATCAGCTGATTACATATTTTCATAGCCTTCGTTTTGAGTGATGAGGGGATTGAGGATCATTTCACCTTTCCTGATGGGGAAAGTGTACAGGTATTTTTCTGTTACGTAACGGATGCCGTTATGGCCCACCCAGAATTCGGGGCGGCCGTTGCGTTTCATTTCATACCATCGGTCGCCCTCCATGTACAATTCCTTGCGGCGTTCATTCAGGATGGCGGACAGCAAGGGCGTAAGGGACTTGCCGGTGGCATCTACCTGGATCAGCGTTTTGGGATTGGTGGCCGGCAGCGTCTGTAACGTGTAGGGTGTATAATCTGCAATCCTTTTACCGCGCAGCAGGTTGAGGTATGCCAGGGCGTCCTCATTGTTACCGGTATGGGCATAGGATTCCGCCAGCGCCAGGCACATTTCTTCAGATCGTATCCAGTTATGGGCGCCTTTGGCATTGAGCAGGTTATTATCGAAATAGAACGTATAGCGGATATCCCGGCTTTTTTCCGTGAACAGCTGTACAAAATCAACGCTAACCGGCCTGGTCTTCATGCGGGTGGTTACCCGTGTAAAAGAGGTCAGGGTGCCGGAGATATAAGAGCGGATGATCACGCTGCCGGATTTAGGTCCGGGGCCAGTCTGCATCAGGCTCACATAATCCTGCCCGGTGCTGATGGGGTATTTCTCCAGCAGTTCTTTGGCCAGTGGAATGGCTGCTTCCCATTGCTGCGACCAGTGATAGATCCTGACCAGGTAGGCCTTTGCCACATCATCTGTAAAGCGGTAAAGTTCGTCGGTCTGTCCTACGGCGAGTGCAGCTTTCAGGTCGTCCACAATGAATTGTACGGCATCGCGCAGGTTGCCGCGTGCCGGCTTGGCTTCCATGTTAAAGCTGCTGACAATGGGGATGCCGGCCTGCTGAGCTGCGCCGCCTGTTTCATAGGGCTCGCAGAACTCCCGCACCAGGTTGAAATAAGCTACAGCCCGCATGCTGTGGGCAACGGCCACTATCTTCTTTTCTTCATCGGTGGATGGAGAAGGAAAGCGATCCAGGATGATATTATAGTCCTTGATATTGCTGTAGAAATTCATGAACCGGTAATAGAGCCGGTTGATATCTGTTCCTACATAGGGGCTCAGATCAAATGCCGTGGAGAGACTGGCATTGAGGTTATCGCAATAGCTTTCAAAATCCAGTACATTGGTATGGGAGCCGAGGATATACCGGTCGGAAGCGCCGTCAACACTGCTGAGGTGACCATGCAGCAGCGCGGAAAAATCCGTAGCTGTTTCCGGTAGTATATCGCCATACTGCTTTGTCTCCAGGTATTTCCTGCAGGAAACATTCATGGTCAGCAGGAGCAATACGATGATGGAAGTATATGTTGTCTTCATGAAATATTTTTTGAATGACTGTTATCAGAATCCTGCCTGTAAGCGGAAGAAAACGGAGCGGGTGATGGGATAAGTTGTTCCCGGCGTTTCCGGATCAATGCCTTTGTAATTGGTGAACGTGAAGAAATTACTGAAAGTACCTGCAAAGCTCAGGGACTGCATGCCTATCCCACGCAGTATTCCTACCGGCAGGTTGTAAGAAAGCGTAATATCCCGCAGCCGGAAGAAAGAGACTTCTTCCCGTAAGGCGCCGTTCACAATATTGGCGGCCTGTGGCGTATAGGTGTCCAGGTACAGGCGTTCGCCGGCATAGTCTACGATCCTGGGATAGCTGACGCCGGTAGTTTTTTCCGGTGTCCAGCGGTCGGTCGCATCCCTTGAGGCGTTCAGGTGGTTCCGGTACAGGTCGCTGTACGGTGTCTGTGGTTTCTCCCGGTTGGTGCCGGAGCGGAAGCCGAGGCCGGCATAACCTGCGGGCGAGCTGACCTGGTTGAGGATATTGGCGCCAAAGAAAAAGGCGCCGCCGAGGTTAATGCTGAAAGCTTTGTACGCTACGCGCAAGTTGGCGCCACCGGTCACATCCGCCTGGGGTGTGCCCAGGTAATGCAGGTAATTCTCTGTTTTGTTCAGATCGCCGGAAGTAATGAGCGAAGCATCCGGGCGAAGTACAAAAGAATAATACCCTGTCCAGGGATCTACACCGTTGTACTGTCCGCCGAACAGGCTGCTGGTAGGATAGCCCACATAGATGCCTGCATCCGTATCTCCGATACCGCCGTTGGGCGAATAATAGGCCTTCAGCTTATTCTCGTTCCAGGCTACGTTACCTGACAGCGAGATGTTGAGGTTGCGCTGCCGTACGATATCTATTTTCAGGGTAGCTTCCAGGCCGCGGTTCTCAATGGTAGAGGTATTGAAATTCTGTACCAGGAAGCCGGTGGTGGAAGGGATACTGGAATAAGTGATCAGGTCGGAGCTTTGCCGGAGATAAGTTTCCACCAGGCCGCTGATCCTGTCCCTGAACAGGCCAAATTCCAGCGAAGCTTTGTAGTCCCTTGTTTTCTCCCATCGGAGATCAGGATTGGGGGCTGTGCTGATGCTGCCGGTCTGGAGGTTGTTCCAGGTAGCGCTGCCGTAGCTGAGCACCAATTGCTTTTTCACGCCGCTGACCACGTTGCCGGTAAAGCCGGTGGCTACGCGCAGTGAGAGTTTGTTGAGCACGGGTTTCAGGTCCTGCATAAATGCTTCCTCATCCATATGCCAGGCGGCGCCGATGGACCAGGTTGGGTTGAATTGTTTATTGCTGCCGAAATTATTGGAGCCGTCCGTCCGCAGGGAGGCGTTCAGCACATAGCGGTTGCGGAAGGAGTAATCCAATGAAGAATAAAAAGAGGCATAACGTGATTCGACTATCCCCTGCCCTGACAGGGAGTTGATCAGTGCGGCATACTCGGAATGATCCCCTGTGGCGGGTACCGGGTTTACCGGGAAGGAAGCGCTGGTAGTATTGGGATCATAGCCATAGCGTTTGGTGAAAAACCGTTTGGTGTCATTGCCGCGTATCTCGGCGCCGGCCCAGACCCGCAGGCCATGCTGTGCATTGAACATATCTGAATACACAAAATGGCCGCGCAGGTTATAGCTGCCAGCCTGCGATGTGGACTGGGTGATGCTGCCATAAGGCGTCCAGGCCCGGTTGCTCAGGAAATCATCAAAGAACAGCCGGTCCTGGAAAGCTGTATAGGTGGTCTTGTCTTTGATGTCTTCTGTGCGGTCGTTCACATAGGTATAGGAGGCCAGGCCGGAGAAGCGCAGTTTGCGGCTGATCTTATACTGGAGGTCCATGGTGCCGGACATATTACTGCTGATGGCATCTGAGCTGGTATTGTCAATTTCATGGAGGATATTGTATCCGAAAGCGGGTTCCATGATCCGGATATTTTCATAACCGTCATTCACTTTGGCCAGGTTCATATAGGTCTGGTCGTACCGGTAAGAGCCATCCTCATTATACGGGGCTTCATAGGGGTTGGCAAAATAGGCATAGCGGAAGGGATCCATGCTCATGGAGTAGCTGCGGGAGCGCTGCTGGGAGAGATTAAGGATCCAGCCGATGCTGAGCCGGTCATTGACCTGTGTATTGATCTTGCTGTTGAGGTTGTAGCGGTCGTACCCTGTTTTCCGCACCATTCCTTCCTGCCGGGTATAGCCCATGGAGGTATAAAAGCTGGTGCGGTCGTTACCGCCGGAGAAGGCCAGGTGGTGATTATTGGAAAAAGAGTTCCGGAACAGCTGGTCAAACCAGTCTGTTGATGTTGTTCCCAATGCAGTCAGCATGGAGTCTTTGGCTGTTTCCGAATAGGGTGTGAAGCCGGGTTCCATCCAGAGTTGTCCATTGCGGCCCAGCTTGTTGGAATGCAGCATTCCGTAAATACCCACCACGGGCACATGCGGGTCATTGCCGGCATATCTTTCTGCGGAGAACTCGTCCCAGAGTTCTTTTTCCCAGGCCAGTTTTTCCTGGCTGTTCATGAGGTCCGGATCGCGCTGTGGTTTCAGGCCGATGCTGACATTGGTGGAATAGTTCACTCTTACTTTACCGGGCGCTCCTTTTTTAGTGGTGATGACAATAACGCCGCCTGCGGCGCGGGAGCCGTAGATAGCGGCTGCGGAGGCGTCTTTTAAGATAGTGATCTGTTCTATGTCCGCAGGATCAATATGACCAACACCGCTCATCAGGATCTCGTTCAGGTTTTCGGATTTTACCAGTGCGGCATTCAGTGTAGGGACATTCTGCTGAATGGGTACGCCATCCACCACCCATAGCGGTTCGGTATTGCCGCTGATGGTATTGGTACCGCGGATCACCACTTTAAACTTTTCGCCGGGGCGGCCGCTCTGGGCGGTAACGCTGACGCCGGCCACTTTGCCCTGGATCAGGTCGTCCAGGTTCCTGGCGCCTTTATTCTCAATGGCTTCTTTATTGAGTGTGGCAATGGAGCCGGCGGAGCGGTTCTTTCCGAGGGATTCATAACCGGTGACCACCACTTCATCCAGCAGGTTGGCCTTATTGAACAGGGTGATGTTCAGGGGCTGGCCGGGCTGCCGGACAATGGTTTCCCTGGTTTCTTTTCCCTGCATGGAGAACCGGATAGTGAGGGGACTATGCTGTGGTACAGCCAGCGAAAAGTTACCCGTCTGGTTGGTGAGGGTTGTTTTACCGGAGGGCAAAGCCGTTACTGTAACTGCTTCGAGGGCTACTCCTAAAGAATCTTTTACCTGACCGCTGATAGTGACCTGGCTGGGGACCTGCCGGGCAACGGCAATTCCTGTCACCAGTAAAATGGCATATGCACACAGAATGGTTCGCTTCAGTACAGGACATACCATGCCCTTTAAACATTTTACTGTTTTTTTGCTGTCATACATTATGGTAGATTAAAATAGTTAAGTGCTCGCTATAGGCAAGGTTATCGATAAGCCGCCATGTAAGTTTGAGGCCGCAAGAAACAGATAAATGAAGGGTTAGGGGTTACGATAATTGGAAAAGGAATCCCGGATCGGTAAATTGATCTCAAACGATTTAGCTGCTGCGCCAGCAGTTGTACAACTACTACATGATGGCAAGTCTGCTTCTGAAGCAGGAGATGAAATTACTGCAGACGTTTTTTTTCGCGGGCATAGCAGGCAAACAGGATAACTGCTACGGAAGTAAAAGTGAACCAGGAATTTTATGGGTCATCAGTCTCAAGACACTTAAGATAAAAAATAGGATGGAAAAGGTAAGATAGCAGGAGCGCATAGCATAGCGCCTGGTCACTTCGCTGATCATATGTCCAAAACTGTCAATTTGTTAAGCTTTCGGAATGACATTGCCAGGCATCGCGAATTGCTGTACTTTTAATGCCGCTTTACCCTGGACCCATTAACAGCCATCAAGTGAATAAACCATCCTCCGATCAGAGACCTTACTACTGGTATCCAATCATTGGTATCCTGATCACCAACTTTGCCTACCAGCCCGGTTTTTTTTCTCCTGATTCCCTGGTGATCTATCAGCAGGCCATCACCCATCAGTATGGCGACTGGCATCCGCCTGCCATGGCCTGGTTATGGAGCCTGTTAAATAAGCTGAGTACGAACCCGAAGAACATGCTGCTGTTACAGCTGGGATTATTATGGGGAAGTTATGCCATGCTCGCCGCTTCCTGGTTCTCCTCTCATCGCAGCAGGTTCCTGCTGTTCCTTGTTTTTTTACTGGCCCCTTTTATACAGAACTTTGCCGGTTTTATCATCAAGGATGCGCAGATGGCTTTGTGCTGGCTATTGGCTGTCTGCATCATTGCCGATGCCAGCTACCATAAGCGGCGTATGGGGTGGTTTGCAGGACCTTTATCATTGCTGCTTATCCTCTATGGAACCCTCGTCCGGATCAATGCCCTGCCGGGCGCCCTGTTCCTGTTCTTTTACTGGGCGGATAACTATTTCCCCTGGCGGCAATACCGCGTCAGGACAGTGACAACTATTGTGTTGTTGGTGCTGCTGGTATTTGGTGCGCAGTACCTGCTGATGCAGAGCCTGAAGCCCCAAAAGGAATACCCGGAATACAAGCTGTACCTGCATGATATTGCCGGCATATATGTGAAATCGGGGCAGGATCATTTTCCGGCCTTCGTGAAAGCACATCCCGGCTTTGATACGGCTTACCTGAAGGCCAACTACACTACGGCCACCCTCGATAACCTTTACTGGAACGAAGAACATAAATTTTCCTTCCCTGCCCTGGATGAAGCTACGGAACCACTGATCCGTAAAGCCTGGAAAGAAAGTATTACGGCGCATCCCGGAACTTACCTGGCCAATCATTGGGATGGTTTCCTGTATTTCCTGCGTATCAAAAAAAGGACCTGGTTTGTGACCCAACATGCGCTGGTAACGACCAATGACTTTGGTATCAGCTATAAACCGGATCTCTTTGGCCGGTTCCTGATAAAGGCTGTTAAGATCCATTCCGGCTTGCCCTGGATGCGGCCCTGGTTCTGGCTGTTAATGAATCTGGTAATGCTATTTGCCGGATACCGGATGGCTGCGGGCGTGGCGCGTAAAGCCATCCTGGTGTTAACGGGATCTTCCCTCGCCTACCTGCTGGCGCAGTTCTTCATATTCCAGGTAGATACCGAGTTCCGGTATTTTTACTGGAACTGCCTGGCGGTTTTTGTGAGTATGCTGATCTGGGGGAAGGTTTGGTGGGACGGGAGAAAAAGCAGGTCGGCCAATCCTGGAATAGCCAGCGTGGATAGTGCTGTTATTCCTGCTGGTTGATGGCGGGCTGGTTATTTCTTTTTGAAACGGCCTTTATCCCGCTTCTGGCTGCTTTCTCTTTTGTTGAGGGTAACTGGGTTTGGGTTCTCGTCAGCAAACCTGTTATTTACCCACCCTTCCGCAGCCTGATCTTCCAGGCAAAGTCCACACTGATACTATGCTCATATGCCCATGGCTCATCCGCGCCAGGCCGGAAAAAGCCGGGGCGGTAGATAGCCCCTATCTGGAAATGTTTACCGGTCTGGAAATAACCGGAGAAATGCCCGCCGAAGCTGGAGAGGGTTTTGGTAACCGGGGCGCGACTGGGTGGCGGCGGATCAAAACGGTCATGGTACTGCCACTCCCAGGTATTGCGGGAATAGCTCAGTCCATATCCCAGCGACAGCCGGCCAAAGCGGTGGTTGTTGGACAAACTGGTGGTCAGCGCATAAAATGCTTCATGCTCCCCGCTCAGGTCAATGGGGGCTGGGAAAGGCACTAAAATATTGGTGATGCCCGCTATAGTAAGCTGGAGGAATTGCCCGTCCCGGTGATAGTAATCCAGGCCGGTGCTCAATCCAAAGAAACCAAACCCCCAGCGGGTGCTTTCACCATTGGGCCGGAAAGCATAACTGTTCATATGGGGCAAAGAAAAATGCCAGTCGATCCTGCCTTTGGGCTGCACCGGCAGGCTGGCCATATATTTATTAAACCGGTACCCGAAAGAATTCCGGATAATGCAGATGCTGTCACGGGTATCCAGGACAATCAGCTTACCATAATAAAAACGTTTGGGATTGGTAAGATCCACCGCGTAATAAAAAGGCGCTGCATACAGCCCCGCCAGGTTGAGCCAGACAAAAGTAGGATTGGGACCGGCTTCTACAATATAATCCTTCTCCACTGAATCGATGATCAGGGTGAGCTTCAGGTCTTCTTTGGATCTTTTCAGATTGATCCGGGCCGGCAGGGTGAACTGTGTATCGGCCATTTTAACCTGTGCATTGGGCTGATTGCTGTAGATGGGGACCTCATAGCTTTTGTTCAGGATAATAGTAGCGCAGGAGGTCAGCAGCAACAGGCCGAAAGGTACCAGGAAAATTCCTGTTTTGCGAAGGGATAAAAGGGGTGTCATATATAGAATGGACAAGATACTTAAAATTCAGTTTTCTTTTACCGCAGTTCTGCTTATTGGCTGAAATGCCCGACAGTAGAGGGTTTCCTGGCCCTTATACCTTCGGTGTGTAATTTACTCGCCAAACGTATAAGGTTTTATTTATACATAATTCTATTTGTATTTACCTTAGTCGCGTCCTTAGTATACCCCATATAGTGAGCGCTTCCCATCCCATAGCTGCCTAATTACTTTATTAACCGTAGGGATAATCGAAAACCTGTTTTTATCAGGCTTTAAGCAGCGTGCATGATTATAATTTTGCTGACTGGTTTTAATAACCGGTCTGCATTGGTAAACAGTATCAATAAAAGACCCCTCCCATCTGGGAGGGGCTTCTTTGTCAGACAGGTGTTTGGGTAGAACCGGCGCCGCATTGCCTATTGAGCCTGCCCTGGTCATATATGACAGTGAAATCCTATCTTTGCGTACCCTAAGACCCCTACTATGAAACGTATACCCTTATTCCTGAGCGCTCTCCTCGTATTATTGATACTCGGCAGTTCCTGCCAGAAAGAAGTTAGCTTCCAGCAACCTACTGCCAATAACGGCAATAATTCCGGCGGTGGCGGTGATGATGATGACAGCCCCGGCGAAAGCAATCCTGCCCTCCTGGGCGATTGGGATTTTAAGGAAATGACTGCCAAGACCAGGTCTGAGATCACGATGCCTTCCGGCAGCAATAGTACCAGGACCGTTACTACCAGTGAATACACTACCGAAAACAACCAGGGAAAGATCAGTTTCACAACAACCCTGGCCAATTCAGCAATGGGCTATACCGTTGATGGTACTATGAGCATGGAAGTCTGGGTCAATGGCAAAAAGGATGAGACCATGTCCATGCAGATACCCATGATGAGCATCATACCGCTGACAACAAGTTCTACCCCTTACAAGCTTATCGGAACAGACTCCATCTATTTCAAAGGCGGCGGGCTGATGGAAATGCCCAATGGTGCATCAGAAGCCATTCAGCCTGGCGGCGCCAAATATAAAATTGATGGTAAAAAGCTGACCCTGACTATGACCACCAGGGGCGTCCGCCAGGTGGATGCTGGCGCCGGCATGAAAGTCAATAATATCTATTCAGTTGACGCCGTAGTCCGCTACGAGAAAAAATAAGTCGCTTACAGGTTCATTCCCCCGGATACTTCAATCCGCTGTGCATTGACCCAGCCAGCCTCCTCACTGCACAGGAAAGCCACTACCCTGCCAATATCATCCGGCTGGCCAATACGGCCCAGGGCCGTCAGTCCACCCAGCGCCTGCTGTACCTGCGGGTTCACCAGGTGACCGCCGCCAAATTCTGTGGCAATGGGACCAGGCGCTACCACGTTGACACGGATGCCACGGGCGCCCAGTTCTTTGGCCTGGTACTTTGTGAGCGTTTCAATAGCTCCTTTCATGGACGCATAGGCCGCATAACCCGGTGTGGAAAAGCGGGCCAGGCCGGTAGAAATATTGACAATCCCTCCCCCATTATTCAGTAACGGCAATGCCCGCTGCGTCAGGAAGAATACACTCCGGAACTGGATATTCATCAGCTGGTCAAACTGTTCTTCCGTGGTCTCTGCAAAGGGCGCATTGATGCCGATACCGGCATTGTTCACCAGGTAATCGAACCGGTCCCGGCCAAACTCCTGCTGTAAAACAGCAGACAGCCTGCTGAAGAAAGATTCAAAGCCACTGGTATCCGAAGTGCTGAGCTGGATGGCTGCCGCTTTGCGGCCCAGCGCCTGGATAGCGGCTACGGTCTCTTTTGCATCCGCTTCATTACTGTTATAGGTGAGTATCACATCCACACCTTTCCCCGCCAGGTGCAGGGACATATTCTTACCCAATCCCCGGCTGCCGCCGGTCACTACTGCAATTTTGTTGGTAGACATCTGTTTATCTTTTTTAATCGTTTTTGAAATGTTATACTGCAAAGATCAACCAACAGATCTGCTGCGGGATTACAAATTGCAATCAGATACTTGTAAAATTCAAACCTGTTGTCTCCCGCCTGGTAAAGAAAAACCCCGGTATCCTGCTGGATGACCGGGGCCTGTTGGTATTGGTGGAAGGGTACTGCTATCCACAGGTGGGGCAGCACACAAAAGGCACTTCCGTCAACGGTGAGGTCCTCAGTATGCGGTAGTTCCCCAACTGGTTCGACAGGGCAAATTGTTGCCTGGCCTGCCTGTCCTTAATGGTGGCGGCCACTTTTGGATTGTTTTTGGTAAGGGCCTCCAGCCATTCCGCCGGCAGGCTCAGGTGATCAAAAATATTGGTGATATTGCCAAACACTTCTACCACCAGCACACTCAGGGAAGCATCCTGCGGCAGTCCCAGCTGGCTGAGCAATGCAGAGATCTCCTTGGTGGTCCAGGTTACCGTAGCCGTTTTGGGAATATCCTTGAAGATGGCCAGCTTGGCGCCGGCTACCACGGAGGCTGCAGTGAACTTATTACCCGCATTGATCCTGGCGGCAGGCACAGGATTGGGTATCACCACATCAACGCCCAGACCCGGCTGGTTCAGTTTGGTATGTGCATTGAGCAGGTTGATGGCTGCTTTGGCATCCAGCTGATCAATTTTACCCAGCCGGCGTGTATTCAGCACCGTGAGCAGTTTTTTGTTGGTGTCCTTATCCAGCTTCAGCTGCTCCACGCTGCTGTCGTCCATGAGGGATAGATGGCTGACCAGCACATTGGCCTGCTGGGCCTTGTCTACCTGGTCCACCGTCCAGCGCGCCAGGTTCAGGTTGGCTGCTGTAAAGCCGCCGAAATGTTTATCAGGTGGTATGGGTTTGAAGACAGGTTTGTTCAGCACCATCACTTTTTCATCCAGCAGTATATTCCGGTAGCCCTTGCCGTCCGCCTGCCGTACCTGTGCATAGAGCAGTCCATGCAGCTGCGTCCGCGGCGGATCGGAAGTAACGTTCATGCCCTTCCATACCGCTTTGGCATAGGGGGCTGTAACATATACCCGGTCTTTGTCGCGGTTCACATTACAGAGCAGGTTGGGTGCAGGATGCTGCACGCCGGTAATCCGCAGCGGCCGGCCAAAGCGGCCCTGGGCCGTACTCCAGAGATGGCCTTTTTCATCTGCCTGTGCGCTCCAGTGACCATGCCCGATCCTGAACTCGTAGGTGAAGAAACCAAAAAGCTCAGGGCTTTCTGCGTTGAGACCGGGCGGCAGCGGCAGCAGGTAATGGAGGTTATCGTTCCCGCTGGCTTTTTCCATGGGCTGCATAGCGCCGAGGCCAGCCATATCATCGGTCTGGTTCATGGTAATGCTGCGGATATATTCCGGGTCAATGGGCAGCAGCGGTTCTTCCGGTACTTCCGTCATGATACCCCTGTTATGGCTGATCAGCTGATCAGGGGCATAGGCCAGCACCCGGCAGAACAGGGTGTCATGCGGATCTTCCACGGGCTTTGCCAGTTCTACCCATAAATATTTCTGGCGCGGTTCGGTTGCGCTGTAGTTATCATTTGCCCGGTAGGGTGAGAAGGCGATGCCCACGCTGGCGATCTCCGGCACCTGGGAGGGAATGATGGTGGTGGGCAGGCGCAGCCATTCCTCTTCTTCTGGCAGTGGCACGGGTGGCGCGCTGTGATTGGGCCTGAACCGGGCTTTCAGCTCATAGCGGACATTCAGCTGGTCCGGGAAGCGCAGGCCTGTACCCTGTGCCGGTTTCTTTTCCAGGGAAGATTTGGGCTCTATGGCATCAATAAAAATGAGGGTGGTATATTCCCTGTTGATGAGGCCAAACTCATCGGGTTGCAGGCTTTCAAAAGAGGCTGAGCGTTTCATTTCAATATCGCCCAGCACATTGATCACCTCTGTTTCATTGTCGTCATCCCTTTCAAATTTCCGGTAGCGCTTCAGCTGGAAGCTCACATTGTCCAGGGCGTTCCAGGTCCAGTCACGGTTAAGCCGGTGTACCACGCAGCCCAGCCAGTGATTGCAGAGATCGCCTTTGGAAGAGAAAGTGATGCTGCCATGATCGGGCGACAGGTGGTGGCGGATCCGTTGGCTGCAGCCGAAGATCACGCGCTCCCCTTTCTTACCCATCAGGGTGAGCCCGTTGTAACGCAGGCCCAGCTTCTGGGCAAAGCGTTGTATAATATCCGGCATACCGCCGCTTGTTTCGCGCAGCAGGAAGAAACTGGAGATCTCACCGGTATTCAGGTAAATGGGATCAGGTTGCAGGTAGATGCCTTGCAGCGGCGCTACATTGGGTTCTGGGCTTAGCAGCACTACGGTTTCCTCACAGGGCTGGTGGAACCAGAACTGAGCCGTTTTGCCGTAGCGGGTGTCCAGGTCCTTATTGGCCAGGTTGCTGAATCCATAATAGCCGCTTTCTTCCTGGCAAACAGCCCGTACAGTGAGCCGGATACGGCGGGCGGTAGGCAGCGGGATGGCGGTCATAGCGTCAATGGCATCCTTGTCCAGGTTGTCCTGGTTAAAAGGATTGTCTGCATTGCCGGCCAGCAGTACAGCCACATCATGGAACTCAACGGGCAGTACCAGTGTATCATCAAAGCCATCGGGGAAGGCCCGGGTAGTGGTATACAGGGTCATATAGTTCTCCTGCCCGGAAACGCTGAGCAGGTTGTCCAGCTTCAGGGTCTCCACTTCTACCGTGATCTCCACATGGCTGACATCGGGATCAGCAATGCCGGGGATCTTCATGGGCTGCGGCTGCTGGGTGGCGGCTATCAGCAGGTCTACCGGGTTGAGGCCCCGGGCCTGGTATTTACCGGTAAAGACCACGGCCGGATAGCTGAGCAGGGGCCGCTGGATCTCAATCGTGGGATTGGGTATGGAATCCCCGTTCTCATCCATACTTTCCTTATTCCAATAGGAACTCTTGCCGGTCCGCAGCGCCAGGGGCTGCACAATCCGGCAAAGGTCCGGCGCCATAAATCGTTTGAACTGGTGCTTGGCTGTAGGCGCTGCGGCATTGTTGACCATCTCCTCTTTGATGCCGGGGCCGCCGCCGCTGATATCCATCATGCGCACACGGAACTCATAGCGCTGGCCATAACGTAGATCGACACCTGAAGGGATTTCTTCATAAGGCGTGGACTCATCCACCGCTTTGGGGGTATCATCCTTGGGGCCTTTCTGTGCTTCTGCATGGCGGTTGATGCGGATGGCGTCAATATCTTTCAGCACCAGGCTTTTCCCGATCCAGTTGGTGAAATACATGGGTAGCCAGTAAGGGGCGCTGGTATTATTGTCCAGCTGGGAAGGGAATACCTGGTAAGGGAGGTCTATGCCGGAAGCCGGTGGTTCGCCCAGCTGCACATCTCCCACTGTCAGGGGCGCCTTGCTTTTGACCAGGTTGAGACTGGCCCATTCACTGTTCTCCTCATCCGGGCGCACATCAACGCGATAGCCATACACCCCCATGGGTACGTCCAATCTTTTGCCGGGCTCCAGGGGATTGCCGCTCAGCTGCCGCAGGTACCAGATCATGATCTGCTCATCGTCCCAGGCCAGGCGGATACCGGTATCGCTCTGGGGCGCAGGACCATCCTGCTTTTCACTGAGGATATTATTGCTGACCTGCTGGGCGGCATGGATGATCTTGGAGAAGCCGTCATTGTACTCATTCAGTTCTGCGAAGATCTTGTCCCATTCAGCCTTGGGAGGCTCGGGGTCCATGATACTGCCGTCGGCGCGGTGCAGCACAGGGAAGAGCATGGGCGCAAATACAGCGCGGGCCTCGCCGGCTTTAAGGGCCGGGATGCGGGCTGCATAACGTTTGATGAAGGGGCCATTGGCCAGGTCGTTCAGGATCTCACCCTGGATGGCATTGTATTCCTCGTTCACGATGTTCACGAAAATATAACCGCCCTTGCTGAGCAGACCGGGATGCTGCTGCAGGTTGATGCTGACGGAATAGATCAGGCCGCAGGCGCGGGCCAGCATGGGTTGGCGCAGGATATGGGCAAAGACCTGGCCCCAGCTGAGGTCGTCATTGGTCTTCCAGTTGTCCTTTTTCTTGGTATCCTTCCGGATGGCGCAATGGTAGCTGTCGTCCAGCTTGGCATTGGGATGCCGCGGGTTGGTGAAATTGAAAGCGGTGCGGTAGCTTTCCGGCAGGTATTTCTGTACGCTCTGGTTTTCGGGCAGCGGCGTGTCCGGCGCTTTGTCGGTCTTATCGGCCGAACTGCCGTCCATATTGATCTTAGCCCCCAGCTGGTTGGCCAGGGCCTGGAGCAGCTGGAACTTATTGCTGGCTTCGGTTACATTGACCGGGATAGCCAGGGGCACCTGGCCGGCAACGGTAGCATTGCCGATAGGCCATTCTTCCAGTCCGTTGCAGACGGCCACCTCAAATTGAGGGGCCAGGCTGGCAAAGGCGGTGGCCTGCGCGGGATGCGGGTTGGGCAGCCCTGTAGGCCAGGCCTGGAAAGGATCCTGGTTACGGGGGATCAGCACGATATTAAGCTGGAGGTTGTTCCCGTCAAAGCCCTGGGGGAACACCATCGTGGAATATCTTCTTTTGGCTTCCATGAGTTGTTGTTTTAATTGACAGGTTTGCGTTACGCTATCTGGCGGTCTTCGCCCCAGGTCTTGGTGAAGCTGATATCAATGATCAGGAAGATGCTGATATCAAGGGCAAAAGTTACCTGGGCCGAGCAATCGGTCTGACCGTTCTGCTTTTTCACAATACCCTTGGCTTCAATGGTGATGGTCACGGCCACCAGGCCACCCAACAGGGAGGCATGACCGCGGAAGCGCATGATAGCCGCAACGATCAGCGTATCCTTGTCGGCATATATCTGTACGCCTACCATGAAGCTGACACTGGCATTGCCTACTACGGGCAGACTGACCACTATTTCCACGCCAAAGCCGAAATCGAGGCTGAGGCTGGGACCTACCTTGGTATCGGCGGCTATCTTCACGCCTACCGTACCCATGGCAAAGATGGAGCCCACGCCTACTGAAGTACAGAGTACTTTCATGCCGCCGTTGAATTTCAGGAAGGCGCCGGCAGTGGGCAGCAGCTGACCGGGATCAGTAGTGGCTTTGAGGGCGGCGTTGAAGTATACGCCTACTCCCAGGCCGCATTCCAGCTTCAGCGGTGTGGTGGCTGCATTGTACAGCTCATCGGGCGCCGGGAAGCGGATCAGCGGGATCTCCTTGCTGGCTTCGAACTTGTATTCCCAGATCTCGCCGCTATTGCTCATGGCCACCTGCAGGCCTTTCTTCATGGTGGCTTCATAGTCGCCCGTACTGAGCGTGGCCAGGATCTCCAGGATATCAATGACGGGGTCCAGTACTTCACTGAACTCTATCTCCGGTGTGGGGAAGCCATCCTCCGCACCGCCGGAACCGCCTTCATAGCCTGTTTCCTTGCCTTTTTTGGCGTCAAAATTCCCTTTGATGGTCATCAGGCGTTTCATATCGCCCAGGTCCACCACCATGGCCAGGTTGTTGAGCCGGCTCTTCCACTGATCCGCCATATCATTGGCCATGGAAGAGATATCGAAATTGAGGCGACCGGCACGGTCCTCGCTGTTATCGCCCTGCTTTTTCTTGGTCTTGTATTCAATATAAATGCGCAGTGCATCGGTATCCACCAGCGGCACTTCAAAGTCCGGCACATCAAATTTCATGGCTTTGTCCAGTGCGCCGCCGACCCCTTTCTGCAGCATATCAAGGCCCTGTTCCACAATGGCCTCACCTACTTTCTCTACCTTGATCTCCATCAGCTCCAGCACATTGGTGAGACCGTCCTTCAGGTTGCTGGTCTCAAAGGCTTCAAAGAGCTGGTTGGTAGCTGTTTTACCGTGGAAGAGCGGCATGGCCTTTCCGAAATTGTCAATGGCATTGCCAATATTGGGGAAGATGCCATTACCTGTCATCATGCGGTAGGCATCAGCAAAAATGGGCGGTGTTTTACTCAGCAGCTTCTTGGCGCCATTACTGTAAGCAGGCGTCAGGAACAGTGCTTTCTGGGTGGCCGTGCTTTGCAGGTAGCCAAAATTGATGGTGTTGCTGGCCGCTTCCCGGATCACTTCCAGGGGATGGGCAATACGCAGCAGCTGGCCGGTTACGTCCGCCGGGTTCACTACGGAACCTTTTACCCATTTCCCTTTTCGGATAAGCGGCACAGTGATACCGGTGGGCAGTGGCGTTACATCGCCTGTGCCCACATTGTGCTGCACCAGGCTCCAGCTGCCGTCCTTGGGCAGGATCACATGACCGCGGGCCGCCAGAACGAATACAGGATCGCCGTTTTCCTTTACGGAATTGTTGGCGTCAAAGCGGGTGAGCTTCATCTGCTGCGTGCTGTTATTGATATCTATCACGCAGTCAATATCGCCGCCAATGCTGCCGCCATGCAGGCTCAGCAGGTCTTTCAGCTGATCGGGGGTCAGCGGTTTGCCGGCGGGCGCCACCTGTACATACCCCAGGATCTTTTTAGAGACCACGCGTTTGTTGACATGTCCCTGCACCACGTTCTCGATCTCCACATCGGCGTCAAAATACACGGCGCCGCATTTTACTGGCTCCACTACCCCATCGGTCCCGGCCAGCATCTCCATACCTTTTACGCCATTGACATATTTATCGTCCTTGGCGTAATTGTTGGTGGCATTGTATTCCACTACGGAAGGTGCGTCCTTGATATTACGCACGTTGAAGAGCCCGCGGATAGCGCCGGGATGGAACTCGAAAGGTTCTTTCTTATTCTCAAAATCGCCGGGCTGTGGCGGCGGCTCGTAGGGCGGCACATTCAGCTTGAGGTATTTATAGGAGAAATCGAACAGGCCGTCGCTCTCAGCCTTCCAGCCGCTGTCTGTTCTGTACACGTAGCCGGTGCTGGTCCGGAATACAGTGATGGTACGAACCACACGGATACCCCAGGGATAGAGAATGCTTTTCACCTGCACTACTTCATGACCGGTGCGACCGTTCAATACATCAAAGCGGACCTGGCTGGTCTGCGCCATAGCGGCGGTGGGACTGATCCATTTGCTGAACATATTGGCGCCATAGCCGGTGATATCCATCCGGGTGACGGGCACGCCCCTGGATTTTTCCAGTCCGGGTGTGGCCAGTGGCGTAATGAGGAATTCATTATTATAGATCTCGGTCACCCGATGACCCAGGTTACTGGCGTCTGAGGGCTGGCCGCTCATGTCCAGCAGGTTGTTGAGCTGGATCACGTAACCGGGGAACATAGGCTGGTCCTTATCGGACGGTGTATCCACCGGTTTGCCAAATTCTCCTGCTTTCAGTTTGAGCTGGATACCGCCTTCCAGTTTGTGCGTGCCGTCCGGGTTCTTCCGGAATAAGGGCCGCAGGTTCTGGATATCCGGCTTCACCGGCTCAATAAAGTTTTTGGAGATATAACTGATGGCTTTCATCCCAAAAGGAAGGGTGAAAGAAGCCACGGTGAAATTCTTGGGGTTCTGTTTGAAATCGCTGATCAGCGCTTCAATAGCGGGGATGGGCGCCAGGGCTACCAGGCCGGTATTGTTGTTCCAGATACGGGTAGCGCCGCCATCGTCCGGGAAATAGAGAAAGCCCACTTCCGGGTCCATCTTCAGCTTGGGCGAGCCGGCTTCATAGGGATTATCGCGGTCCGGCGCGGTGAGGTTGAACAAAGGCTCCCAGCTGATCTGTGGCAGGGTGAAGGTCTTGACCAGGGTGCCGGGTGATTTCACCTGCATGCCTTCCACCACAAAGGGGAAATTGTTGCTGGCCACCATTTCTACCCGGGCTTCTCCTGCTGCATTGACAGCTACTTTGCCAGTTTCCTGGATGATCATCATATTGCCGTTGAGGCTGATGCCCATCTGGTGGGCGTTGCTGCTCACGTCCAGCAGGGAAAAGGCATCGGCGTTCAGCCGGTTGCCAATGACATGATTATCCCAGAAACCGTTGAAATCACCGCTGCGCATGGCTTCCAGGCGGGCGCTGTTCAGCGCCTGGCCGGTGGTCACGGTTTCCAGTACGGGCTTGGCGCTATTGCCGCCGGGATTGGTGACAATGCCCCCCACGCGACCGGGTTTCAGCAGTTCGCCTACGGGATGCGCAGTCACCCGCTCTTTGATCAGATCGGTCACGGCAATGCGGCTGGTATTGCGCTGTTGCGCCAGCCTTATGCCTTCGGTAAGGCGGGTCCTGACGCCTGCAACATCCTGGAGGATGGGTTGTATCCTTCGGGTGAGTATTTCCGATAGTCTTCCCGGCCGGGTAAGAATGCCGCCGGGCCTTGCTGGCTGAGCGGGCTGTGCCGGTTGTGCAGGTTGAGCGGGCTGGACCGGTGTGGGCTGGTTCTCCGCCTCCGGCAGGTCAAAGAAACCGGCGGGTGGTGGCGCCCCAAAATAGAAATCGGTGGTCACTTTATCGCCCTTGGTCCCTTTAGCGTAGCGAATGGCGCAGATCAGCATGGTGTTGAGTGCAGACAATGCGCTGGACATAGGAACGCCGGCTATATTGTTATTGTTGGCGGCCGCTGCGGCTGCATCGGTCCGGCCCCTGCCGAACAGGCGCTGCCAGCCAACTGTATCCCCAACATAGGGATCCGGCAGGATGGGCAGGTAACCTGAGAGTCCGAAGCTGAGGAAGAAATTGGCGCGGGTCACTTTTTCGAAGGACTCATTCAGCTCCCCGTACAACACAAAGCCGGTTACCGGTGATACGGTGAAGACCGCATTTTCCAGTGCAATGGCCTGCCAGTGAATGAGCGGTACATTGAAGCCTGGTATAACGGGCTGGTTATCGGTGAGCAGGTTATCGTCAAACAGGACTATTGTCCGCTTATCTTTTTTAGCGCCCAGCATGAGGGCCGAGGCGCGGGAGCGGATGGGGAATGGCGAGCTGTCCACTTTCAGCGGCCGGTCGGCTTTGATATCCGCATCACAGAAAGTGGTGAGCAGTTCCTGGCTGTCCTCCGCAGATACGGCCAGCAGGAAAGGAACGATTTCCGGGAAGGACAGTGAGGCCGTGGAGGCTGGCTTTTCCGGTTCTTCCCATAATACCAGTTCCTGCCTGGCGCCTAAGGCGCGGGCGGTGAGGTCCAGGAAGGAAAGCTGTGCCGGTTCCGCATTGATCAGGGTCTGCTGCAGGAAAATGTCTTCATGCAGCAGTCCTTTCCAGGAGGCCGACAGGCCTTTGTCGAGCACCAGCACCACAGCGCCGCCGCTGCTGGCCTGGACAGGATTGGCTATATCAAGGGTGGCCACAGGCAGGCCCCAGTAAGCTTTTTTGATGGCTGCTTTGCCGGAGAGCGTACAGAAAGGGCTCTGGCATTTTTTGATCTCCAGCTGCGCGGGCTGTGCATTCCAGGGGATCAGCACCTTGCTGACAATGGCATTGTATTCAAGCGTGATAGCAGCCTGGCTGGTATTGCTGAACGTTATGTCCTGGCCATAGAGCGTACAGCTGGCGGCGCCGAGCCCGGTGATATCTACTTTGTTGTTCTGGTATACAAACTGCCAGGAGGCGGGCAGCTGGTAGCTGGCGTTGCGGGCGTCGATACCGTAGTCAGATCCATCACCGGGAAAATTCGTTTGCTGCTGGTCTATATCCAGTGCCACCGTGAGCTGGGAGGCGGGATTGAGGGTGGCCTGGTTGTTCTGGAGTACCGGCATGATGGATGTACGGATAGTTCCGCCCTTGATCTTCAGCCCTACAAATTTATTGTTGGGCGCTGAGGGGGCCAGCAGCTTGGCATTGATCCAGATACTGCCGGGATTCAGTTTGTATTCCTGCAGCAATGGCGGTGTGACTGGCAGGCCAATGATAGGAGGAATATTGGTACGAACCGTAGTCTTGAAGAGCAGGACGGGCATACCGTTCATATACAGGGCTACCAGTTTTTCGATGCGGAACACATCTATCCAGATCTCCCGGCCTTCTTCATTGAGGAAGGGTCCCAGGGTTTCCAGGGGTTTGGCGCCCACGGCCCAGTCGGGCATACTGCCGGCCACTTCAAACTGGCGGACCGGCACCGTGCGGATAAAAAAGCGCGTGTCCGGATCTTTGTTCTCTTTGAGTGCGGTGGCTGCTACAGTGCTGATCTGCTCCTGTACAGTGCTGCTGATGGCTTTGCCGGAAAAAAGTCCGGCGCCGGAAAACTGGTTTGTTTCCCCGGCGTACGGAATATCGCCTTTGATAACGGAGGTGGCGATGACCTGTTGCGCCCGTCTGAGTTGCTGTTCCTGGCCCGGCCCTACCGGTTGGATATGGGCAGTAAGCTGCTCCAGCAGACGGGACAGTTGGTCCTGTGTCATAGTAGTTGTTTTAAATGAACATACAGGTTAAAGGCCATTGGCCATGTCAGGGCTACGGATGGATTTACGGTTACAGCAATTTGGGGGAGGAAACTTTTGCGAATGAGGCGTGAAGGTAGGGAAATAACAATCCGGACAACTACCCGGAAAGTGGTAATTTTCAGGGTAATGTAAAATATTTTTCGTGTAATGTGTACGCTTATGCAGCTTTTTTATTTTAAAGGCTTTGGGTGTTTTAACGGTTATGGATCTGGGCCTTTGACACTATATTTATGGCTGTTTTAATTTCTTTACCTTTTATTAACGACTGGCAGAATATCAGCTATGAAAAAATTGATCGTAGGCAGCTTCATGGGTTGCCTGTTCCCCTTTCTACTCTTTGCCCAGGCTAAGTCCGGCGCCGAATCAACCCCTGCAGCCTCGGGTAGTACCACCTCCTCTCTTGACCGTATCAAAATGCAGAAAGTGTACCTGGATCTGAATGCACAGGTGTTCACTACGGCATTGCCTTTTGATGTGCCTTTTTTGATTGTGGGAGAATATGATTCGGTAGTACTGGAAGTAAAGGGTTACTCAAAGGAAGGAATAGCAAGCATTGATGAGGTATTAAAAACAGCTGCTTTTTCCGGATGGAACCAACGGACCCAGAAAAAAGACCCTTTTATATTATTGTACAAAAGCCGCCTGAAGCCTAACAAGGAATACACATTCGTGTTCCAGTTCATCAGGCTGCTTTACCCGGAAGAACTGGCGCAAATACAGGACCTGGCTACTGAAAAGCTGAATGCTTTCCTAAAGGGAAAGATAGACCGCGGATTGAACACAGATGTTTCCGAAGTGGATATAAATGGCGTAGCCAATGTTATACTGTTAGAGGTGGGAAAAGAATTAAAAAAGAAAGGATTGGAAGTAAAACCCGTTGATGCAGCATTGAACTATGGACAGGCTGTGTCAAACGCTGTGCTTACTATTTCCGACAACCTGCAAGAGTTTATCAAAACGCCTTTGATGAGATTGAATAACCAGGTGAACTATCACAAAGGGAAAAGAAATAATTTCATACAACTCAGACAGGATCCCAAATACAAATCCTCTAAACAGGTAGACACCATAATAGTGGCCCTGGAAGATTTATCTGATTCGGTCAATACCGCAAGGGTACTTACCGATGTCGATAGGGAGAAATACCAGGAGGCCATTACAAGCATTAAGAAGCTGGCCATGCATCCGGATTGGATTGCCGCTGGTCAGCCGGATAAAAACATCAGTAAAGCTATTACAACACAGTTGCAGGAAATAGTAGAAAACTTACCGGAAATTGAAGATCGGGGTGTTCTGAGAATGAGTAATTACCAGGAAGAAGTCGATAAGCTTATCAAGACGCATGCTGCTTCCCTGGCTAAGGAAATCAGTTCCCTGATCTATTATAATATTCACCTTTCCGGCACAACCCATGGCGATTTTGAAGCCCGGGGCAAATATTATTTCAGTGCGGATATCGGTGTGGCTTTCACGCCGGCCATCGGCAGGGCTACTCCCTACCTGGGCACCAATATCTATCTCCGGCCTGTGAACAAAGAAAGGCCGCTTTTATGGTCAGATCCTTTCTGGGACCAGCTGGGCCGAAGGTTCTCTCTCCTGGCCGGTATCAGCTATGTGTCCGTCAGCAAATCCGGCAAAAGAAGTGATCTGCTGGGTAATACTTTTAACCTGCTGGCTGGCGGCGGATTCAGGATCAATGATGGTTTTCGGATCAATGGCGGCTGGCTGTTCTACAATGAGGAATCCGCCAATCCGTTGATAGATAAAAACCAGATCGTAGGTAAGCCCTTCGTAGCCCTGTCCTTCGATGTGGATATCAACTCTGTTTTTAAAACTGTTTTTGGTACCACTGTTCCTAACAAATAAACCTTTATTATGCCCTTCAGTATTGACAATTTAACAGCTACGGACAACCCGTTGAAGCGCTTACAGAAGCCTAATCAATATACTACTACGCTTACTTTTGCCCTTACTGCTCCCACAGACAAGACCATTAAGATTGAATATTCCCTGAGCGACAGCAACAGTATCCATTTTATTGTAAATGGCAAAAAGGTCAAATCCTTTGAGACAACCTGGGATAAAAAGAAAGCGGTGTCCCAAAAAATAGTATTGGAAGCGCCTGCCGGGTCGGTGCGCTCTACTGTTTTTGTAAAAGCTACAGATACCAGCAATCAGAATACCCGCACTGAAGACACAAGAGTTAATTTTCCAAACTGAGGACTTAAGCAGCAGTTTCCCATGAAAAAATTATTATTTGCCATAGTCGGCGCCTATTTGTTTTCCTTTTTATACGCCTGTGAAGCAGACAGCAGCATTCCCCTGGAAGAGATCATCCGTTTCAACAACCCGGCAGAAGAATCCCTTTCCGCTAACGGCTACAGTCAGTTGCCAATTGCCGTAGTGATACCGGCTGATGCAGCTGCGGACAGGCGGACGGTAAAGTTCACTACCGACCTGGGCCTCTTCTCCAATGATTCTGCCAGTATCTATGTGGTGGCTGAAAACGGTATCGCTGCCACGCAACTGCATGGCAGTCGCGCCGGGCGGGCCAAGCTCACGGCTGCTATCATGGGTTATGCCGTCAACAAAACAGTATTATTCACAGCTGTGGAAGGATCGGATATACTGGCATTTGTTGACCTGCCTGCCAGTCCGCTGCCCGCGGACAACCTGTCTGAGCATGCCCTTCAGCTGCGTATTGACCCCAGGAGCCCGGCCAGTACCAGGAAGCTGACCCTCACCACTGACCTGGGCAGCTTTTCCAACCAGCAGACCACTATAGAGGTGCAGGCCAATGCCGAAGGGCTGGCCCAGACCTACCTGAAGTCCGATAAGGCCGGCCGGGCCATCATCCGCGTTACCCGCGGTGATTTTCTCCTGGAAGATTCCGTTTATTTTACAGCGCCTGATCCTGAGCAGCTGATCCGTTTTACGCCCGGTAGTTTTCCCGCAGGGGTAGCGGATGGCGCTACTGCTATAGAAATAAAGGCGCAGATCAATAACAAAATGCCCGCCGGTAGAAGAAAGGTCAGCTTCCGTACCGATGGCGGCAGCTTTGCGGCAGGCAGCACAGTAAATTCAGTAGAAATAGAACCTGATGCCAGCGGCCTGGCCCGGGTCCTGCTTCGCAGCCGTCAGGAAGGTTTCAGTACAGTGACCGTGGAGCACAACGGTATTAACCGCTCTGCGGAAGTGGAATTTAAAAAAGCAATGCCGGACCAGCTGTCCGTAGAAACGCCTTTCACCATCCAGGCGGGCATTGCCAGCCAGGTCACCGTGACTGCTCAATTGAGCCGGCAGACAGGGCTGCCTTCTTCCGGCTTCGAAATCCTTTATACGGCCTTTACCAAAGATGGCGCAGCTATCGGTCTCTTCAAGACCCAGAAGGCCAGCGGTGCAGATGGCAAGGCAACAGTGCTGTATTCAGCCGGCAATACCACCTACCGTGGCCCGGTGACCATTACAGCTACGCTGAAAGGCAATACTGCTATCACGGCCAGCACCCTGCTGACTGTAGTGGATGCAGAAGAATAATGGCTTAGCTGTACACTGTATACGATATTATCTTTCTGTTAAGTGATTGTTTCCTTATTGTTCCGGCGCTGCGGTTTGGACCGTGGCGCTCACTTTTGCAATGTGGAAAAACAAACCGATCACTTTACAGGAAAAAGAACTGTCTGCGGGATATTACTGCTCCTGGGCTGTCTGCTCATGCCCCAGGTACGTGGACAGGAATTGCTGCCGGTGGTCAGGCTATCGGACATCAATCAGTTGGTCCCCCAACAGCCGGACTCTTTCTTTCTCCAGCTTAAAACGCAGCTGCAGCAATACCGTAAGCAGGGCAACCAGCCGGAAGAAGCCATCACGCTGCAGCAGCTGGGCCAGCTGCTTTACCATCATGGCAATTACAGTGAAGCGGTAGAACAGCTGCTGGAAGCGGACAAGCTGCTGCGCCACCTGAAGCAGACGGCGCTGCTGGCTGCCAACCTCAATATTCTCGGTAAGGTATATACGTATAACCGGCAGTCGGACGAAGCTTTCGGCCAGTACCGGGAAGCCCTGACCATTTACCAGCGGCTCCGCCAGTCGGCAGGTGTGGCCGCCACTTACGGGCTCATTGGTCACCTGTATGAGAAAAAGCCTGATCATGACTCGGCCTATTATTACCAGCAGCTGGCGCTGCACTATGCGCGGCAGGCTATGGATACTGCGGTGCTGTCCAAGATCTATGAAAATATCGGCAGCATCTACGAGGACAGGGAACGGTATGACTCTGCCCGCTACTATTTCCTGCTGGCCCTCAAAGGATACAGAGAAACAGGCAACCGGCTGGACCAGATAGAAGTCATCAATAACCTGGGCGATGTATGGAGCAAGACCGGTTACTTCAGCAAAGGCATGGAGTATGCAAGGGCTGCGGCTTCCATGGCCCTGGCCACCGGTGAAAAATACCAGCTGCAGAGCGCCTACCGGGATATCAGTGAAAATTTTGCCGGTATGGGGCAGTTTGACAGCGCCTATATATACCTGGAGAAAAGCCGGGAACTGGTGCAGACTATCTATAAACTGGAAAATAGCCACCAGATCAGCCTGATGCAGACCCTTCATGGCATGGAGAAGCAGCAGGTGGAGATCAGCAGGCTCAATGCTGAACGCAAGCTTAACTGGTTATTGCTGGTGGCCATCAGCGCCGGCCTGGTACTGCTGGGCCTCCTGGGCGCCCTGGTGATCAGCCGGCAGAAAATGAAGATCCGCAATGAGCGTGCCGTCAATGAAGGCAACCGGAAGGTGTATGAAACCCAGACCGCTTTGATGGAAGTCGAACTAAAGCGGCAGCAGGCAGAAGAAGCTTCGCTCAAACAGCAACTGGACCTCAAGAGCCGCGAGCTTTCGTCCCATATCCTCCACCTCATCCAGAAGAACGAGGTGATGGAAGAACTGAAGCAGGGATTGACCGTTATCAGCAAGGACGATAAAAGAGACCAGAAAAAACAGGTCCGCCAGTTATTGCAAAAGATCAATTTCAGTTTTTCACAGGATACTTACTGGGAAGAGTTCCGGCTCATTTTTGATAAGGTACACCCTGCTTTCATGGACAACCTCCAGCAGGTTTGCCCGGGACTGACGCCTGGTGAAACCAGGTTGCTGGCCCTGGTCCGCATGAACCTCAATTCAGCTGATATGGCCACTTTGCTGGGCGTAACCGGGGACAGCCTCCGGGTGCTCCGATACCGGGTCAGGAAAAAACTGGACCTGCCACAGGGTGAATCCCTCACGGCTTTTGTGCAGACCATCTGATGCGGTCACCAGAAAAAATGGCGGCGTCCTGTTACGGAACGCAGCTGGTAATAATTCCTTAATGTACTTTTTGCTACGCACTAAATATTTGAACCTCAATTTTATGGATCCATTTGTTACAGGACGGTTGCTCTTCTGTTCATGGTGGTAAAGAGGCTGTTGCCTTTTTGTTCACGGCCCTTTCCGCGATTCCTGCGGCATTCTGTCAACATTTGCCGCATGAAAAAGCCGACTATGCAAAAAATTCTTTTACTCGTTTTTCTGTCCTGCGTAGCCATGATCGGGCGGGCCCAGTCGTCCTCCGAAAATGCCCTTATCAAAGGCTCCGTTACCGGTGTCCATACCCAGCAGAAGCTGGCCGGCGCCTCCATTAAAGTGGCTGGTACCAATAATGGGACCATGGCTGACGGCAACGGCCTTTACACCCTTTATGTAAAACCGGGTAACCTCACCCTTTCCGTCAGTTTCCTGGGATACCGGGACACTACCCTTAAAGTAACTGTCAATGCCGGCCAGGTGCTGAGCCTGCCCATTGTATTGTCCAGTTCCGTTTCTGAACTGGACGGTGTGCTGATCACCGGTCTCCTCCAGGGACAGGCCAAGGCCCTGAACCAGCAGAAGAATGCGGACAATATCAGGAACATCGTTTCTGCTGACCAGATCGGCCGTTTCCCTGATCCTAATGCCGCCGAGGCCATGCAAAGGATCCCCGGCGTGAACATTGAAAGGGACCAGGGAGAAGGCCGTTATGTCCTGATCCGTGGCCTGGCGCCCCAGTTCACCAATATCAGCGTGAACGGTGAACAGATCCCTTCTCCTGAAGCGGATGTACGCTTTGTGGCGCTGGACGCCATTCCCAGCGATCAGCTGGCGTCTATTGAGGTCAGCAAGACCCTCACCCCCGATATGGATGGGGATGCCGTTGGCGGCGCCGTGAACCTGGTGACCAGGACCGCCCTCAACAAGGACGCCCATTTCAGCGGCTCCCTGGCCGGCGGCTACAATGCCCTTATCAAACAGCCCAATATCCAGGGCCAGCTCCAGTTTGATAAACGTTTCGGCAAAAAAGAAAAGCTGGGCGTCATGCTGAATGGTAACTACTACCATAACCACCTGGCCAGCGATAACTGGGAACGTGAACCCTTCGATAATGAAGTGGAGCTGCGCGATTATGAATTGCAACGTACCCGCGCCGGCTTCAGCAGCACCGTGGATTATAAATTCAACCAACGTCATGAGCTGTATTTCCGCACCCTCTACAGCCGCTTCACCGACCGGGAATGGCGCCGCGCCACTATCTTCAAACCGGAGGATGAAGAAATAGAAAAAGCCACCAAGGATCGTTTTGAGGCCCAGACCGTCAACACCTTCAACTTCGGCGGCAAGCATAATTTCAACAGCTTTTTCCTGAACTATGAGGCCCAGTATTCTGAAGGCCGGCAGAACACCCCCTACGATCAGGAGATCGGTTTTGTGGCCGGGCTGCCTTCCGAACTCAGGTTCACCGATCCCAAATGGCCAACTATCACTGCGCCTGGTTTTACTGATAACAGCAACTATGAATTCAACGAAGCAGGGTATGGTAAAACGCTTGCCAAAGACCGCAACCTGACCGCTAAGTTCGAGATCGGTATTCCCTATAAGACCGGCAACAGCGGCGGGACCATTAAGTTCGGCGCCAAATTCCGCTCCAAAAAGAAAAGTTATACCATCACCAATAATGTATTTGAATCATCCGGCGGCGTGCCCACCCTGGACCAGTTTGACGAGGAAAGCACCAAAGATGAGCTGCTGGACAACCGCTACCCCATCGGCCGCCCGCTTTATGTCAGTGGTTTCAACCGCTACTTCAATGCCAACCCCGGCCTCTTTGAGCTGGATGTGGAAAGCAAGGCCATTGATGAAGCGCTGGAATCCTTTGAAGCTAAGGAAGACGTAGTGGCCGGCTTTGCCATGGCCCGCCACCAGTTCAAAAAACTGCTGCTGGTAGGCGGCCTCCGCTATGAGCGCACAAAGGTCAGCTATGATTCCAAAGACGTGCTGATTGATGCTGCCGGCGACCTGGAAGCTATCCGCCCCGTATCCGGTTCGTCCAATTATGATTTCCTCCTGCCCCAGGTTCAGCTGCGCTATGAACTGGACAGGTATACCAACCTCCGGGCATCGGCTACTTACTCTTATGCCAGACCGAATTTTGCTGAGATCATCCCCGCCCAGGAGATCAACCGGGAAGACAATGAAGCCACCATTGGCAATGCGGCCCTGAAGCCCACAAAGGCCCTGAACCTGGACCTGATGGCCGAGCATTATTTTGGTAATGTGGGCATCGTATCGGTTGGGTTCTTCCATAAAAAACTGGACGATTTCATTTACCGCAAAGTATTGTTCAATAACCCCTACCCCCTGACCGGAACGCCTATCATTCCCAGCATTGATGTGATCCAGGCCCAGAACGGCAACGAGGCAAACCTCACCGGCCTGGAACTGGCCTTCCAGCGTAAACTGGATTTCCTGCCGGGCATCCTGGGTAAGTTCAGCCTCTACGCCAACTATACCTATACCCATTCCAAAGCCAGCCTGCAAAGCCGGGAGGCAGACGGTTCCAAACCCGATGCTACGGAAGAACTGCGACTGCCCGGTCAGGCTTCCAGCGTAGGTAACCTGGCGCTGGCCTTTGAATCCCGCAAATTCGTAGTAAGGGTGGCGGCTAACTTCAATGGCGAATACCTTAGTGAAATTGGGGGCGAACCAAGTGAAGACCTCTACGTGAAAAGCCGGATGCAGCTGGATATGAACGCCAGCTATGTGATCAGCCCCCGGTTCAGGTTGTTTGTGGAAGCGCTTAACCTCACCAACCAGCCTTTTGAAACCTTCCTGGGTAACAAAGACGTGATCAGCCAGCGTGAGTTCTACTCCTGGTGGGCCAGGTTCGGCGTAAAATTCGATCTCCGCGCTACCGGCAAATAACCTGATTGCAAAATCCCATTGTGCATTAATGTATTCAACTGAACAGTTATGAAACCATTCCAGTTACTGATAGGCGCTGCCCTGGTGCTCACCATGGCCGGCAGCTGCGATAAACAAAATGACGACCTGGTGGATCCCCTGTCCGCCGAAGCCTTTCCCCAGGTGATCAAATTTGATGATGAAGGTGATGGCGACCTGGAAGATGCTGATGCCTTCAGCTTCAAACTTACCCTCAACGACCGGGTGGATCCCTCCGGCAAGGAACTCGGCGGTATAGTACTGCCCCTGGACCAGGATGTGAAAGTATATTTTGCCGTCAAAGAATTTGAAGGCTTTGCCCGCCTGGCGGATTATATTAAAGAAGCGAAGGCCTTTTATGAAATAGATGACTGCACCACTTCAGAAGACCAGGGTATTGACCTGGACCTGCAGTTTGATGTCAGCACCGGTAAAGGCAGCGTAATATTTCCCAAAGGCGTTACCGAAATTGAAGTGGAATTTGCCACCGACGAAGACCTGCTCAACGACGATGTGCTGAATGAGGACGAACGCTTCATCGTTTTTACACTGACCAGTGTGGAAGCGGCCGGCCGTTCCGTAGCCATCAACAACGGTGTGGACTTCACCTATGAAGTGCTGGATGATGAGGGCGTGCAGGGCGATTGGGAACTTGATCATTCCGATCCCGCTGCCTTTGCGGCTTTCAAAGCCCTGTTCAGCAGTATCAGCGAAGATATTGCCGGCCTGGAAGCAGATGCCGTGGAGAAGATTGAGATCAGCATTGAGTACAACGAGGTGAAAGTAAAAGTGGAACTCAAAGAGACCGAGATCATCGAAGAATGTGACGGTCCCGAAGAAGTGAATAAAGAGATCGAAATTGAGGCCGACCTGGAAGACTTGTCCCTGCAAAGCGCCGATGGCGATATTGAATTTGTTGGCGAGATTGAACAAACGGACGGCAGTATTAAGGAATTCACTGCCAAAGGCAGCTTTGAAATAGTGGATGGCAAGCTGCAGCTGCTGCTCACCCTGGAATATGATGATGAAGAAACTGACGAGATCCAGCTCGTATTGTCCAAATAAAAAATTCCGTACAAAAAGCATACTCATGAAAAGGATCAACAGAAACATTGGCATTGCTACGATGACTTTTTGCTTCAGCGCCTGGCTCCTGTCCTGCGGCAACGCACCGGCAGCCGGCAATGCAGCTGACAACACAGCTGCTGTACCTGCACCACCCGATACCCTGCCGGTAAAACCCCTGTACATCACGGATACCGTTCCTAACGATACCGATGATCCTGCTGTATGGATCAATCCGCAGGATCCGGCACAGAGCCTGGTGATAGGCACAGATAAGGATGAGAACGGTGGTCTTTATGTATTTAACCTGCAGGGTAAAATGGATACGGCCCGTTCCGTACGCGGACTGAAAAGACCCAATAATGTGGATATTGAATACGGCCTGATCCTGGGCGGCAAACCGGTGGATATAGCCGTGACCACGGAAAGGATCACGCATAAGTTGCGGATCTACAGCCTGCCGGATATGAAACCGGTTGACGGCGGCGGTATCCCCGTATTTGTAGGGCAGACCCTTCCTGAATACCGGGACCTGATGGGCATTGCCCTGTATAAGAACAGGGCGGGTGCTGTTTATGCCATTGTTGGCCGGAAAACAGGACCTACCGACAGTACGTATCTCTGGCAGTACCTGCTGACTGATAATGGCAAAGGCCAGGTGAAGGCTACGCTGGTGCGCAAGTTTGGCGCCTACAGCGGTCAGCATGAAATTGAAGCCATTGTGGTGGATGACCAGCTGGGTTATATCTACTATTCCGATGAGGGCGTAGGCGTCAGAAAATACTATGCCGACCCGGAAAAAGGGAACCAGCAGCTGGCCCTGTTTGCTACCACCGGCGTTAAGGAAGACCATGAAGGACTGTCTATTTACCAGACATCGGACAGCACCGGTTTTATCCTGCTCTCCGATCAGCAGGCGGACCAGTTCCATATCTTCCCCCGTGAGGGATCAGGTGGCAATCCGCATCATCACCCGCTCCTGAAGATCACCCGGGTGATGGCGCATGAAAGCGATGGCAATGAGTCCGTATCCGTTCCCCTGGGACCGGATTTCCCGAAGGGCATCTTTATCGCCATGAGTGACGACAGGACCTTCCATTTCTACCAGGCGGAAAAGATCCTGGGCGATAGCCTCCTCAAAAAATAAAACGGGGTTATTGACAATAAAAAAGGCGTCTCCAACAAAGAGACGCTTTTACCCCTCATAAGCAATGATTAGTAAGGCGTCCCGGTCCATCCGGGACGCCTTTTTCTTTTGGAAGGAGCGCCCGGCGGAGGCCGATCTTTCCAATCCCGCTGCTGGCACGGTTTTTACAGTAGACAAATATTCTCATCCTGTGTAGATAATTCCCCTGCCAGAAGTTCTTTTTTCAGGTAAAATCCTCTTATTTAGCTGTTTATATGATACTCATTGTTGACGACAGGCCCGAGAATATTTTCTCGTTGCAGAAATTGCTCGAGCTTAATCAGTTCCAGATCGACACCGCTTCATCAGGAGAAGAAGCACTCCGGAAAGTATTGAAGAATACTTATTTCCTGATCATCCTGGACGTGCAGATGCCTGGCATGGATGGGTTCGAAGTAGCAGAAGCGCTTACTGGGTACAGTAAGTCGAAGGATATTCCCATTATCTTCCTCTCCGCTGTTAATACAGAAAAACGATTCATCGCCCGTGGTTATACCTCCGGGGCCATTGATTATATCACCAAACCTTTTGATCCCGATATCCTCCTGCTGAAGGTGAAGACCTTTTACCGCCTCCAGATGCAGACCCGGGAACTCAACGAGATCCAGAAGACCCTGCGGGAAGAGATAGAAGTGCGCAAACAGGCGCAGGCAGGACTGCACCAGAGTGTGGAAGAGCTGCGCTCCATCCTGGAATCCATTCCCCAGGTGGCTTTCACTTCCGATGCCCAGGGCATTATTGAATTCGTGAACCGCTACTGGTACCAGTATTCCTTTGGGAAGGATATGCTGCCGCAGACACCGGCGGATGCGCCTTCCATTGCAGACCTGATCCGGCAGGCCGTTGGCTCCGGCACCCAGACTGCTACCGAAGTGCCTATCCGGCCACTCAAGGCAGAAGAGTTCCGGGTGCATCTCTTCACCATGACCCCTGTCCGCAAACGGGAGAATATCATCAAGTGGGTGGGTATCTTCACAGATATCCATGAACAGCGCATGGTGAACCAGGTACTGGAACAGCGCGTCAATGAACGGACCCAGGAACTGCTGCAGGCCAACCAGGACCTGGAGACCACCAACCATGAGCTGCAGCAGTTTGCCTATGTGGCCTCCCATGACCTGAAAGAGCCGCTGCGCAAGATCCAGGTCTTCAGTCACCTGGTAAAAGGAAAATTCCTGGCGGATAATCGGGAAGCTATCAACTATATGGACCGCCTGATCCACAGCTCTGAAAGGATGAACCGGCTGATCTCCGATGTCCTCAACTATTCCAAGCTCAGTATCACCGGTGAATTTGACAAAACGGATATCAGCGCTGTGATCCGCGAGATCATGGTGGATATTGAACTGCTGATCCAGGAGAAAAAAGCGGTGATCCACCTGGGTGATATTCCGTCCCTGGAAGTGATCCCTGCACAGATCCGCCAGGTGTTCCAGAATATCATCAGCAATGCCCTGAAATTCTCCAGCAAACTGGAGCAGCCTGAGTTGCATATCCAGGGTGAACTGGTCGCGGACCTGGAACTGGACAGTGAGCCGGCGCTGGATGGCCCTTATTGCCGGATCACCGTAACAGATAACGGTATTGGTTTTGATGAGATCTACCTGGACAAGATATTTGCTATTTTCCAGCGCCTGCATTCCCGCGAGGAATATGAGGGTACCGGCATTGGGCTGGCCATTGTGAAAAAGATCGTTGATACCCATCATGGTATTATCACTGCCAGGAGTAAGGAAGGCGAAGGCAGCACATTTATCCTGGTGCTGCCTGTACAGCAAACAAACACAGACAATCAATAACGGCATTATAATACACAAGTTCAAATGACTTCTACCTTTAAACGTAACCTCCTTATCAGTTTTGGTTTATCGCTCTTATTACTTGTCATTACTGCGGTAGCTTCTTTTATGAGTATCCGCAACCTGCTGACAAGCTCCGACCTGGTAAAACATACCAATGCAGTGATCAAGGAGCTGGACCGGCTGATGTCCAGTCTCAAGGATGCAGAGACCGGCCAGCGGGGTTACCTGCTCACCGGTGATGATAAATTCCTGGCTCCCTATAATGGGGCGCTGGACAGTGCAAAGGGCTACCTGAAAAATGTTAAAGCCCTGACGGTGGACAACCCGGAGCAGCAAAGTTCAGTGAACCAGCTGCAGGAACTGGTGGTGCTGCGGCTCTCGTTGCTGGAACGTTCTATTAATTTACGCCGTAATGGACAGTTGTTTCATATAGATGATCTCCAGGAAGGCCGGCGGCATATGAACGAGGCCCGGCGGCTGGTGGACCTGATGGGTAACCGGGAAGAAGTGCTGCTGGCTGAGCGTACAGCACAAATGAACAGGTTTGCGGCCTATACGCCTATCCTGATCGTGATTGCCACTATCCTTTCCCTGTTCATTACTGTTGTCTCTTTCTTACGCGTGAATGCAGACTTTGAACGGACCACTAAGCTGCAGCATTCCCTGGAAGAAAAGGACCAGCAGATCACCCGCCGGATCCAGCTGATCCACTCTGTGGGCAATAAGATCTCGGCCGGCGATTATACCGTCCGCGTGGAAGACAACCAGGAAGATAACCTCGGCAGCCTGGCGGTGTCCCTCAATAAAATGGCCAGCTCCCTGGAATATTCCTTCAACAGCCTGGCCGATAAAGAATGGCTGCAGACCGGTATTGCCACCCTCAATGAAAAGATGCTGGGTGAATATGAACTGCCGGTGCTGACCCGCAATATCATAGAATTCCTGTCCACCTATACCAATAGCCATGTAGGCGCTTTCTACCTGGCGGAAGACAATAACAGCCTGCGTTTCATGCGGGGGTATGCATTTCCGGAGTCAAAGGCCCGGGAGCAGATCGCTTTTGGCGAAGGGCTTACCGGGCAGGCAGCTGCCAATGGGGCGCTGATGCAGCTGAAGGATATCCCGGACAACCAGGTGCTGATCAGCTTCGCCACCGGCAGTATCAAACCCCATAGCATTGTGGCGGTGCCCATTTTCCATGAACGCAAAGTGATAGGTGTGGTGGAGTTGGCGTCCATTACAGTATACAGCGCCCGTGAACTGGCCTTCCTGGAAACTTCTTCCCATAATATCGGTACGGTCATCAACAGCGTCGAGAACCGCAGGCGTCTGCAGGAATTGCTGGAAGAAACGCAATCACAATCTGAAGAGCTGCAATCCCAGCACAACGAACTGGAGAATATCAACAGTGAGCTGGAAGCGCAGACAGAAAAACTGCAGGCTTCTGAAGAGGAGCTGAAAGTGCAGCAGGAAGAGCTGCTGGAAGCCAATGAAGAGCTGGAAGAGCGGGCCAGGCTGCTGGAAGAAAAGAACCAGCTGGTCTTTGAGCGCAACCTGGAGATCCAGAAAAAAGCAGAAGAGCTGGAACAAAGCACCCGCTACAAATCAGAGTTCCTGGCTAATATGTCGCACGAGCTGCGCACCCCGCTCAATTCCATCCTGCTGCTGTCCCGCCTGCTGGGTGAGAACAATGAGCGCAACCTCACGGACGAGCAGGTAGAATACTCCAGGGTGATCCAGGGCTCCGGTCAGGGCCTGCTGGGGCTGATAGATGAGATCCTGGACCTGTCCAAGATTGAAGCAGGCAAAATGGACCTGCTCTATGCCGATGTGCCGGTGCAGGAGATCCTGCAGGATATGCAGGCTATTTTCCAGCCTATTGCCAAAGAAAAGAATATTGAGTTCCGGACCACTGTGGACGAAGGGGTACAGGGTATTTTTGAAACAGACCGCCAGCGGCTGGAACAGATCATCAAGAACCTTATTGCCAACGCCCTCAAGTTCACGTCCAAAGGTTATGTGGAATTGCTGGTCTCCATGCCTGAAGCGGAAGGCGCTACCCTGGCCTTCTCTGTGAGGGATACAGGTATTGGCATTGCGCCCGAAAAACAGCAGGTGATCTTTGAAGCCTTCCGTCAGGCTGATGGATCCACCCGCCGCAAATATGGTGGTACCGGCCTTGGCCTGTCCATCAGCCGCGAGCTGGCCAGGCTGCTGGGTGGCGAGATCGTATTGCAGAGCGAGCCCGGAAAGGGCAGCACCTTTACCGTGCTGGTGCCGGTGTCCAGGGCCGTAGCTGCTTCCATCACCGATGTGGAGGTCCTCTCCGCCCTGCCCGACCAGCCAGTGTCCACTGTGACTGTCAAACTGCCCACAGGCGGCCAGGAACTTCGCCAGCGGTATATCAGTGACGTGATCCCGGAAAATGTTCCGGACGACCGCGAGGCCGTGCTGCCCAACGACCGCGTGATCCTGATTGTAGAAGATGATACCAATTTTGCCAAGTCATTGCTCAAATTCACCCGTCGCAAAGGCTATAAAGGCATTGTCTGCGTACGGGGTGATGAAGCTGCGCCGCTGGCCCTGCAATTCAGGCCGATAGGCGTTCTGCTGGATATCCAGCTGCCCGTGAAAGATGGCTGGGAAGTGATGGAAGAACTGAAGAACAACCCCGATACCAAACATATCCCCGTGCATATGATGTCCTCGTACGATGGCAAGTATAAGAGCCTGTCCAA
This sequence comes from Candidatus Pseudobacter hemicellulosilyticus, assembly GCA_029202545.1. Taxonomy (GTDB): domain Bacteria; phylum Bacteroidota; class Bacteroidia; order Chitinophagales; family Chitinophagaceae; genus Pseudobacter; species Pseudobacter hemicellulosilyticus. The sequence continues at coordinate 5,064,390 of CP119311.1, read as the reverse complement.
GGGCGCGGTGGACTTCATCAACAAGCCCGTGGCCTATGATGAAATGGAGAATATCTTTGAACGGATCGAATTCATGCTCAACAACAATCCCCGCAAAGTGCTGATTGTGGAAGAGAATATGAAACATGCCAAGGCCCTGGCCTATTACCTGGAAAATTTCGCCGTGAATACGGAGATCAAGAATACGGTGACCGGCAGCGTGGAAGCCCTCCAGAAAAAAGAGGTCAACTGTGTGATCCTGGACATGGGCATCCCCAACCAGCGTTCCTATGATACGCTCGATGAGGTGAAGAAAAGCCCGGGCCTGGAGAATATTCCCATCATTATTTTTACCGGTCGGAACCTGTCCAAGGCAGAAGAGCTGAAGATCAAACAATATGCAGATTCCATTGTCATCAAAACAGCCCACTCGTACCAGCGGATCCTGGATGAAGTGTCCCTGTTCCTGCACCTGGTGGAAGAAAAAGAGGCACCGGCCAAACCTTCCAACCAGTTAGGTGTTCTCCAGGAAGTGCTGAAGAACAAGACCGTGCTGATAGCCGATGATGATATCCGCAATATCTATTCACTCACCAAGGCGCTGGAGACCTACGGCATGAAGGTGGTATCGGCCACAGATGGTAAGGAAGCCCTGGTGCAGCTGCAGGAACACCCGGAAGTGGATATTGTGCTGATGGATATGATGATGCCTGAAATGGATGGCTATGAGTCTACCAAAAGGATCAAGGCCAATCCCAGCTTCCGCCGCCTGCCTATTATTGCTGTAACTGCCAAAGCCATGACGGGCGACCGGGAAAAATGTATTGAAGCAGGCGCTTCCGATTATATCAGCAAGCCGGTGGATATTGATCAGCTGCTGTCCTTATTACGTGTATGGTTATACGATTCCGGCAAATAAAGGTCTATTAATTGTTAAACAACACTATTGGAATACGAGGTACATGATCCCGAAATAGCAATACTGCTGCAGGATGTGCAGGAGGCGTATGGCTACGACTTCACAGATTATTCCAAAGCCAGCCTCAAACGCAGGATCAATCGCCTGTTTGGCCTGGATGGTTTTAGTGGGTTTGAAGAATTCCGCCGGCGCATCCTTTCAGACAGTGTGTATTTCCGTCGTTTTGTGGAGGAGATCACGGTGAACGTGACCGAAATGTTCCGGGATCCGGCTTTCTATAAAGTGATCCGGGAAGAGGTGCTGCCTGTACTGGCCACGCATCCGCTGATCCGTATCTGGCATGCCGGCTGCTCCACCGGCGAGGAGGTCTATTCCATGGCCATCCTGCTGAAAGAGGCCAACTTGCTGCACAAATCATTGCTCTACGCCACGGACCTCAATCCCGGGGTGCTGGAGAAGCTGCGCAAAGGCATCTTCCCCCTTCGTTATATGCGGCAGTATTCGGAGAACTATATCAGGTCCGGCGGCAAGCATGATTTCTCCCAGTACTATACGGCCAAGTATGACTGGGCCAAATTTGACGAGTCCCTGGCCGCCAAAATGGTGGTGGCCACCCATAACCTGGTATCGGACAGGTCCTTTAATGAATTTCAGCTGATCCTTTGTCGCAACGTGCTGATCTATTTTGACCGTGATCTCCAGAACCGCGCCCTGGAGCTGTTTGATGAAAGCCTGGATACGCTGGGCTTCCTGGCGCTGGGGGCCAAGGAGCAGCTGAAGTATTCCAGCATTTACCGCAAATACAAACAAGTGGAAAATCCTGAACGTATATGGCGAAAAATATCCTGATGCCAGCTATTGAACTGATCGTGATCGGCGGTTCTGCCGGTAGCCTGGATGTGATCCTGAAACAGCTGCCTGCGCTCCGGGATAACCTGCCCGTGGCTATCCTGCTGGTGCTGCACCGCAAGGCTGGCTCCTCCAATGAGGATATCCTGGTAGACCTGCTCAGTACCAAGACCAGCTGGAAAGTGCGGGAAGCGGAAGAGAAGGAAATGATAACGCAGGGCACCATCTATGTGGCGCCGGCGGATTATCACCTGCTGCTGGAAAGCGACCAGAGCTTTTCGCTGGACGTATCGGAGAAAGTGAATTACAGCCGGCCCAGTATTGATATCACCCTGGAATCGGCGGCGGAGGTCTATGGGGCCCGGCTGCTGGCCATCCTGCTCTCGGGAGCCAATGCGGACGGGGCGGAAGGCATGCAGGCGGTAAAAACGGCGGGTGGCCTCTGCGTGGTGCAGGACCCTGCTTCTGCGGAAGTGGGCTATATGCCCCAGCAGGCCATTGACCAGGTGATGGTGGACAAAATTGTTCCCGCCGATCACCTGGCGGCCTTCATCAATGAATTATTCCCGGAACAGGATTAGCCGTTCTGCTTCCGGACGTATTTGGTCAGGATCACGATCTGCTGTCCTTCTACCCTTCCTTCAATCTGTTCAGTATTGTCTTCCACCAGCCGGATATTCCGTACTACGGTACCCATTTTGGCATTGAGGGTGGAGCCTTTTACATCCAGGGATTTGATCAGCACTACGGAATCCCCGTTCTTCAGCACATGGCCATTGGTGTCCCGGTGCAGGGATACACTGCCATCGCTTTCATGATCTCCGGTGGCTTTGGCCCAGGGCAGCAACGCTTCATCCAGGTACATCATGTCCAGGTTCTCGGCTGCCCAGCTCTCCTGCCGGAGGCGGTTCAGCAAACGCCAGGCCATCACCTGGACGCCGGGCACTTCACTCCACATGGATTCGGTCAGGCAGCGCCAGTGCTGGCTGTCCAGCTCTTCCTTCTTCTCTATCTGCGCTTCGCATTTGCCACAGATATAAATGGTCTTGTCCGCTTCGTTGGCATCGGCAGGCGGTACTGCATACACGGATAAGGGGCCGGCGGCTTTGCAGAGTTCACATTGGTTGCCGCTTCTTTGCTGTAGTAAGGCTTCTGTTTTCATGTTGGGTCAAAAATTGCGCGAATGTACTATTTTTTACCACCAGCCCTTTTTTTATATGATCTCTGTGGTCCGGCAGGTTGTCGAAGATCATAGTGCAGCAATGGAATACGCCCTACATTCGCGGCTGTTGAGCATTATAGTTAAAAAGGGTAATATGAGAGTGCTATTAATGGCCTGCCTGCTGCTGACTGGTTTGTATGCCGCTGCACAGGACAAGGCGATGAAAAACGGACTGCGCTTCAACCTTTCGGACGACGGCAGCCGCTATCTTCAATTCAATGTCCTGAACCAGACCTGGCTTCGCTTTAACCAGAGTAACCCGGGCACCCTGGTGGAAGGCAAGGCCAAAGACCAGACCTTTGATATTGGCCTGCGCCGGACAAGGTTCCAGCTGCAGGGCCAGGTGACCGACAAGGTCTTCGTGTATTTCCAGTTTGGACAGAACAATTTCAACAGCCAGTACAATACCGGTAATAACCGCAAGATGGCGGCTTTTTTCCATGATGCCCTGGCGGAATATAAAGTGTCCACCGGTAACCAGCTGAAGATCGGCGCTGGTCTCAGCAATGCCGCCGGTGTTTCCCGGTTCTCCCAGCCCAGCGCTTCTTCCATGCTCACTACGGACCTGCCGATCTTTGCCATGACCACCATTGACCAGACGGATGAATTCAGTCGCCGCCTCAGTCTCTATGCCCGCGGCCAGATCGGTCACTGGGATTATCGCGTGGTCCTCAGTGATCCTTTCCCGGTCACCTCCAACGGTTCTACCCCTCCTGCCCTGGCTGATTACAGCACTTACGCACAGATGGGACATACCTTACAGCAGCAGGCTTACCTGATGTACCAGTTCTTTGAGCACGAGAACCATACCCTGGTCAATATGACGGGCACCTATCTCGGCAAGAAAAAGATCTTCAACATTGCCGTGGGCGGGCTTTACCATCCGGATGCTATGTGGAAGAAAGGACAAAATGAAGATACCGTTTACCAGAACCTGGTGCATTTTGCCGTGGAAAGCTACCTGGATATGCCGTTGAACAAGGAAAAACAATCGGCTATCTCAGCTTATGCCGGTTTTTTCATTACTGATTATGGCGATAATTTCCTGCGCTACAATGCGCCGATGAATACAGCTAACGGGACCAGTCTCAATGCCACCAACAGCATCACCGGTCAGGGATTCACCTATGGCAATACCTACCCCATGTTTGGTACGGGGAAGGTGATCTATACACAGCTCGGCTACCTGCTGCCCAAAGGTTGCCTGGGATTGACCGAACACCGGCTGCTGCCTTATGCTTCCCTCACCGCCTCCAAATTTGACCGGCTGAACGGCCTCTGGTGCCAGACCACCAACCTGGGCATCAACTACCTGCTCAACGGGCATGCGTCCAAGTTCTCGCTCGACTGGCAGAACAGGCCCACTTTTGAAGTAGTGAAAAATGAATTACAGAAAGGGAAAAGAAAGAACATGGTGGTTTTTCAGTACCAGATACTTTTTTAATAACTGCTCCTACTATACATGTGAAGAGGTTGCCTGTTACTGGCAACCTCTTCTTTTTTTATATTCCTCAAACTGTTACCTGCGTTCATCAAATACCTGGAACTCGGCAATGGCCGGTGTGGAGCTGAACTTCGTAAGGGTGATGCGTACCTTTCCGCCCCATACCCTGTCGAACCGGTGTATCTTGATCCTATCCGGGTTATTGCCTTTGAGCAAGGGTTTCCATTGCCCGTCCTGGAAATAGTCCAGTGTATATTCCTTTATACTGCGGTGGCCGTCTGCAATCACAATGGCGTTGAAAGGACGGTCTTTGTCGAGGATCACTTCAAACCAGGGCTGTTGTACGGTGGGGTTGGATTTCCAGTCGGTATCAAACTTGTCGTCATTGGCAAAGTCCATGATCCACATATCATCGCTCCAGCTGGCGTTGGCGGGCCGGCGCTTGGCAATGTTGGAAGCAATGATGGGTGCTGTGGCTGGCGCCAGCGCGGGCAGCGGTCCGCTGTTCTTCCAGCGTTTGCCGATAGCGGCCAGTCCGGCCAGGGCATTGTCGTCAATCAGCCCGTCCGGGTTGGGCGCTACATTCAGAATGAAATTGCAGAAAGCGTTGTTGAGCGGAATGATATTGGCGTCCACCAGCGTGGCGGCATCTTTCACGGGATCTTTGGGAAAGGAACTTTTCCAGAACCAGTTATTATTGATGGGCAGGCAGCTCAGTGCCGGCAGGCGGTTGCTTTCTTTGGAGATATGCTGGCCTGCTCCCTGCTCGTAGGATTTGATATCTGTATAATACAAAGCCTCTGCGGGGTATTTGGCGGCGTTGAGGTCCATCACCAGGCAATTGGGCTGGATGGATTTGATGAGGTAATAGATCTCTTCAAATGGAATATCATCATAGGAGATCCTTGACCAGGGCGCATCCCAGCCGTCAATGATCAGCGCTTCTATGGGGCCGTAATTGGTGAGCAGCTCTGTCAGCTGTGCCTTGACCATGGCAATATGTTCTTTTGTGATGTGGCCGGGGCGCAGTTTATGATGGGTGTCCAGGATAGAATAATACAGCATCACCTTGAGGTTGGCGGCGCGGAAAGCCTGTACATATTCCTTCACCACATCCCGTTTCAGCGGGCTGTTCATCACATTGTAAGGAGTGGTCTTTGTATCCCAGATAGCAAAGCCGCTATGGTGTTTGGTAGTAAGGCAGCCATAGCTCATATTGGCGGATTGGGCTGCTTTGGCCCACTGGCTGCAATCGAGCTTTTTGGGATTGAACAGCGCCGGCGAAGCTTCCGGATCAGCCCAGTCCTGGTCCAGGTAGGTAGGGATATTGTAATGGATGAACATCCCGAAGCGGAGATCAACAAATTGCTGTTGTAATTGCGTCAGGGGTTTTGCAGTTGCCCTGGTCTGGGCCTGCAAGGCGGGTGTGGACAGTCCTGCTGTCAGCAGGCTGACCAGCATCAGGGCCTTGCCGGCACGGGTGATGGTGGTAGTCATGGTGGTGATTTTTGCGATCATCAAAATTATCCGGCGGCTGCACGCTAACCTGTCAACGGAAGTCAAATCAAATGTTAATGGAAATTAAACAGGCCGTTTAACACCGGGCATGAACCGGCAAAAGCGTAGTTTTAACCTTTTCTAACAAGGCCCCTGTGACCATGCAAAAAACGGTGAAAACTTATGTCGGGATTGCCTGTATCAGCTTTCTGATCCTTGCCCTGGTACAATTATACCTGGTCTATAATACCTATGAGCTTAAGAATGAAAGATACTATTTCTCCGAGAAAGCGGCCATACTGGATCAGTACAGTGAGTCGGTAAAACATGATCTGCTGTTCCCCGGGGGCGCCCGGATCATGGACTCTGTGATACAGGCGGCCATGCCGGAACTGAAGGAGGTGGTACGAACCAATGCCGCGCTTTTCCGCCGGCGGCAGGATGAACTGGGTAAGGTCCTCCTGTACGAGCTGCGCCGGCGGCAGCCGCTCCAGCAATTCCTGCAGCAGGCCAGGGCCGGCGCCCATATCGCGGATTCCCTGGAATATGCGCTGCTGCTGGATAAACTGGAGATCACCGTAGGGGATTCCCTGCATGTGCCGCTGCTGAGCGGCGACCTCCTCCCGCAGGAGCGGGAAAGCCGCGGCTTCCGCATCGGCGGTCAGCTGCAGGCCCTCAATCCCCAGAATAAAGTGGTGGAGCTGACCGTAGGCGGTGAAGGCCGGCCTACTGTTTCCCGCATCCGCTATGCCCTGCATGTGGAACCCGTGAACCGCAAAGCTTCCATCATCCGGCAGCTGTCCCTGACCTGGCTGCTGTCCCTGTTCTCCGTCCTGGTGGTGGTGATCCTTTTCTATGTCACTTTCCGCAACTGGCTGCGCCAGAAAAAGCTTTCAGAAATGAAATCGGATTTCATCAACAATATCACCCATGAGTTCCATACGCCGTTGACAGCTATCCAGGTGGCGGCCCGCAGCCTGCAGAATGAGCGGATCCTGGAGAAGAAGGAAAATATCTCTTCTTTATCGGGCGTCATCCAGCGGCAGTCCGACCGCCTCCAGCAGCTGATAGCCCAGGTACTGGACATTGCCTCTCATAACGGTGCGGCCCTCAAAAAGCAGGAAGTTTCGGTGAATGAACTGTTGGAAGAACTATTGCTGGATTACCGGCTCCAGCTGAGCGACAGGCCCGTGGACATGGTCTTTGAACCCCAGGCGGTCAGCGACCGGGTATGGCTGGACCCCTTTCATTTTGGCACTATGCTGATCAATATCCTGGACAATGCCGTCCGGTACAATGACAAGGAGACCGTGCAGATCCGGGTGGTCACCACGGCTGATGCAAAGGTTTTGCGCATAGCCATTACTGATAATGGGATGGGTATGAGCCCGGAGGTACAGCGGCATATCTTTGAAAAATTCTATCGCGGCGCCAGCGGCCCCTCCAGCACCATCAAGGGACTGGGACTGGGCCTGTTCTATGTGCAGCAGCAGGTGGAAGCACATGGCTGGCTGGTGGCAGTGAACAGTGAAGCCGGGACCGGCAGTACCTTTACCCTGATCATTCCCCATCAAAATCCTGCAGCATGAAGCCCCGGTTATTATTGGTAGAAGATGAAATTGACCTCGGTAACGTGGTGCGGCAGTACCTGGAGGTGATGGAGTTTACGGTAGACTGGCTCACGGACGGCCAGGAAGCCATGGACCGGCTGCTGGCGGAACCGGGCGCTTACCAGCTGCTGCTGATAGATGTGAGCCTGCCCGGCCTCAATGGTTTTGAACTGGCCAGCAGGCTGGTGCAGCAGCAGATCAATACTCCCTTCCTTTTCCTGACGGCGCGTAATGAGCGGGCCGACCGCCTCCATGGCCTCAAAATAGGCGCCGATGATTATGTCAGCAAGCCTTTTGATATTGATGAACTGGTGCTGCGGATCAGGAATATATTACGTCGCCAGCAGCAGGCCGGCAGGCCGGTGGCGGCGCCTGAGTTGCCCGGCGCCGGCAATATCCGTTTCGAGAAACAGCGCCTTACCCTGTCCGTGGGTGATAAGGTTATCAGCCTCACTCCCCGTGAAGCAGAATTGCTGGAATACCTGTTCCAGCATCCCAACCAGGTATTGAAACGGGAGGATCTGCTGACCCAACTGTGGGGAGTAAACGATTATTTCCTGGGCCGTAGCCTGGATGTATTTATTTCCCGCCTGCGCAAGCACCTCGGCAACAATCCCTATGTCACCATCACCAATGTATACGGGGTGGGTTTCCTGCTGGATGTAAAAGAAGGACGCTGAGCCGCTGATGCCCGTGGGGCGGGCGCTGGCGGCGGATCAGGGTTTTTGGGGATTGGCTAAATATATTTGGAAATGGTATTATTTTAATAGTATATTTGGATGCTACTGGTTCTTATTCATTTCCACCGCAGTTAATTCCTTATCCGGCAATTTATCCGTCATTGCTTACTCCATTACGAGCTGGAATATTCTTTCCGTCCCCCCGCTGTTCAATGTATTGTTCTTGTATTCATTACTGACATAATGCAACGTTGGTGTCCAACGATGTGCAACCTATATTTCGCCAGGACTTCAGGGCTTCAAGGCCGGTGGTGAAGGCTGCCGGTCTTATTTTCCCGCTCCTGCGGATCATTGACCATTAAACTGGCCTGGAATGTTCCGGGCTTCCGATCAAAGCTAACGGCAAGGCTTTCTGATGTGCAACTTGTTTGTTTAAAGTTTCAGCGTCAAAATGGGCTGGCGGAGTATTCCGCCGGCCTTTTTGCTGCCAGCTGGCTTCAGCAGTCCGGGCCGGTCAGCCTGACTATATCGGGTCTACTACTGCTCTCCGCTGTCAGTTGGTTACAGCAGGCCAGGCCGGTCAGCCAGGAGCGGTTCAAACTCCCTCATTTTATTCCGGCCGTTTTACTACAATACCTTATCTTCGCTCAACTTTTTTCTTCGATGAAGGTTCTCATACAACAAGTTACCATAACGGATCCACTATCACCGTTCCAGGGCAAGAAGCAGGATATTTTAATTGAATCAGGCATTATAAAGGATATTCAGGCCTCCATTTCCGCCACTGCCGATCAGGTAGAGGTGGTCAGCGGGGAAAACCTGCATGTATCCCCGGGTTGGGTAGAGATCTTTGCCCAGTTCGGCGATCCTGGTTATGAGTACAAGGAAACCCTGGAGACAGGCGCCGCCGCTGCGGCCGCCGGTGGATATACAGATGTATTGGTGATACCCAATACCAAACCGGTGATCGACAACAAATCCCAGGCAGCTTATATCAGTAGCCGCTCTGCCGGTCTGCCCGCCCGCATCCACCCCATCGGCGCCATTTCCAAAGGCGCTGAAGGCAAGGACCTGGCGGAAATGTATGATATGCGCGAAGCAGGCGCCATGGCTTTCAGCGATGGCCTGCACCCCGTGCAGTCCTCCGGCGTGATGCTCAAAGCCCTCCAGTATGTGAAGGCTTTTGACGGTATCGTTATCCAGATCCCGGACGACCGCTCCGTGGGCGCCAACGGCGTCATGCACGAAGGTATTGTGTCCACCCAGCTGGGCCTGCCCGGCAAGCCCATGATGGCTGAAGAGCTGCTGGTGGCCCGGGATATCAAGCTGGCCCGCTATGCGGAAGCCCGGCTGCACCTCACCGGCGTCACCTCTCCCCGCTCCCTGGAGTATATCCGGCGGGCCAAGGAAAGCGGACTGCCCGTGACCTGCTCGGTAACCCCTTACCACCTGTTCTTTATTGATAAGGACCTCTGGGAATACGATTCCAATCTCAAAGTATACCCGCACCTCCGCACCCAGACAGAAAGGGATGCGCTGCGCGCCGCCGTGGCAGACGGGACCGTGGACTGTATCAGCTCACACCACCGCCCCCATGAGTACGACAGCAAAGTGCTGGAATTTGAATACGCCCAATATGGTATGACGGGCCTCGAAACCTGTTATGCCGCCCTCAAAACGGCCATGCCGGAGATCCCGGAAAGCCGCTGGGTGGAACTGCTGAGCATCAACCCCGGCAAACTCTTCGGGTTGGAACGCTCCCCCATCCAACCCGGCGCCCCCGCCAGCCTGACCCTGTTCAATCCCTCCGGGGAAACCGTGGTGACAGACAGGTTCTTCCGTTCCCGGTCCACCAATTCCGCCTTTATCGGCAAAAAGTTGTCGGGTAAAGTGATTGGCGTGATCAACGGGGAAAAACTATCTTTGGCGTAAACCATAAAACTTGATCCCATGACCGAAGCAGCTGGTACTCCCGCCACGCAAAAAAATATCGGACTGACCTATGGCCTGATCGGTGGACTTGTTTCTGCCGTTTCTGTGCTGGTATTTTACCTGGGAGGCGTTTCCCTGTTCCTGAACTGGGCCCTTAACTGGATCCCTATTGTCATTGTGATTGTGCTGGCGGTATTGGCCGGTGTACAGCAAAGAAAGGTCAATGGCGGTTACCTGCCTTTCGGCCAGGCGCTGAAGACCACCTTCACCGTCTTTGTAGTGGCCGTGGGCATCCAGACCATCTTCACCTATGTGCTGCTGAATGTGATCGATACGGAATTCCGGGATGCCATGCAACTGGCCGCCATTGAAAAAACGGAAGAGGTGCTGCGCAACTTCAAAATGCCGGAAGACAAGATCGATGAAGCCATGAAGCAGGCCGCTAACAGCGATAGCTACTCTATTAAAAGCATGACCCTCGGATTTGCTTTCAACAGCCTGCTTTGCTTTATTGTAGCCCTGATCATTTCGGCCATCATTAAAAGGAATAAGGCGCCATTTGATAATGCCTTTACTCAATAATTAATTATGGATGTTTCCATCGTAGTGCCCCTGCTCGATGAAGCGGAATCTTTACCCGAATTGTGCGCCTGGATCGACCGGGTAACAAAGGCCCATGGCCTGAGCTATGAAGTGATCCTGGTGGATGATGGCAGTGAGGATAATTCCTGGGAAGTGATAGAACAGCTGGGCGCCGCCAATCCGTCTGTCAAAGGCATCCGGTTCCAGCGTAACTATGGTAAATCCGCCGCCCTCAACGAAGGCTTCAAAGCCGCCCAGGGCGATGTGGTGATCACCATGGACGCCGACCTCCAGGACAGTCCCGACGAGATACCCGAACTCCGCCGCCTTATTGTGGAAGATGGATATGATATGATCAGTGGCTGGAAGAAAAAAAGGTTCGATAATACCCTCACCAAAAATATTCCTTCCAAATTCTTCAACTGGGCTACCCGCAGGGCATCCGGCATCCGGCTGCATGATTTTAATTGCGGACTTAAATCCTACCGGCTGAAAGTGGTAAAGAGTATTGAAGTTTATGGGGAGATGCACCGCTATATTCCCGTACTGGCCAAATGGTCCGGGTTTAAAAAGATCGGGGAGAAAGTGGTGGAACACCGCGCCAGGAAATACGGCACCACCAAATTTGGCTGGGAACGTTTCGTAAACGGCTTCCTGGACCTGGCCTCTATCATGTTTGTGAGCAAATACGGCAAAAGGCCCATGCACTTCTTCGGGCTTATCGGCACCCTGTTCTTTGTACTGGGTTTCGGCAGCGTCATTTACCTCACCATCGCCAAGATCTACGATCCCAATAACAGCCTTACCAACCGCCCGCCCTTTTTCATAGCCCTCACGGCCATGCTGATGGGTGTTATCCTGTTTGTAGGCGGTTTCCTGGGCGAGCTGGTGGCACGCAACGCCCCCGGCCGCAACGCCTATCTCATTGAACAAAAATCCGGTTTGTAACATGGGCCGGAAAGTGATCATCATCGGCCCGGCGCACCCGCTCAGAGGCGGACTGGCCACCTACGACCACCGGCTCTGCCGGCAGTTCCTGCAGGAAGGCGATGAATGCAGCATCTATTCTTTTTCGCTCCAATACCCCGGCTTCCTCTTCCCCGGCACTACCCAGTATTCAGATGAGCCGCCGCCGGAAGGACTGGAGATCTATTCCGTGATCAATTCCATACACCCGCTCAACTGGTTGCAGGTTGGCAATGTGCTGAAGCGGGTACAGCCTGATATTATTGTGGTGCGTTTCTGGCTGCCCTTCATGGGACCAGCTCTGGGCACCATTCTGCGCCGCGTAAAAAAGAACGGCCACACCAAGGTGGTGGCCATTACCGATAATGTGCTGCCCCACGAGAAAAGACCGGGGGACATACCCTTTCTCCGTTACTTCCTTAAAAGCTGTGATGCTTTTGTGACCATGAGTGAGAAAGTGATGCAGGACCTGAGAAAGTTTGAAGCCACCAAACCTGCTCAGCAGGTGCTGCACCCCCTGTACGATAATTTCGGCGATCCCGTTTCCAAAACAGCAGCCCGGCAGCATCTTGGTTTGCCCGAAGGTGAACGCATCCTGCTGTTCTTCGGATTTATCCGCAAATACAAGGGACTGGATATCCTGCTGGAAGCCCTGAAGCTGGCTGCAAAACAGGACCCTCAGCAACCGCCGGCCAGGCTGCTCATTGCCGGTGAGTTCTATGAAGACGACAAGCCCTACAACGAACTCATCCAACAACTGGGTATTGAACACCTGCTGATCCGGCGAACCATTTTCATTCCTGATCAGGAAGTAAAATATTATCTCTGTGCTGCCGACGGACTGGTACAGCCTTATCGCAATGCAACGCAAAGCGGTGTTACACCATTGGCTTACCATTTTGAGAAGCCGATGATTGTGACCAATGTGGGCGGTCTGCCCGCGCTGGTGCCGCACGGTAAAAGCGGACTGGTGGCTGAACCTGAGCCGGCTTCGCTGGCAGCAGCCATAGTAGCATATTTCCGGCAGGGCGAAAGCTCCTTCCTGCCTACACTGCGGGAAGAGAAGAAGAAATATTCCTGGCACAAACTGGTGCAGACTATCCGCGAGCTGGCTGATTCCATTCATTGATCCGGCTGCCTGATTATGCACAAACCGCCCGATATATTATGATCTTTCTCGTTTATGCTGCATCTTCGCAGCGAATTAATATTGTTCCTTATGATCTATAGGAGTAAAGCCCCTTTGCGTATTGGCCTGGCCGGTGGCGGGACTGATGTCAGTCCCTACTGCGACCGCTTTGGCGGGGCTATTCTCAACGCAACTGTTTCGCTCTTTGCTTACGCCAATATTGAACCACTGGAGGAAAACGTTATTGAGCTGCGGGCCATGGACCGGGGCGAAGAACAACGATTTGAAGGACTGCTGCCACAACTGCCGCTGGATGGTAAACTGGACCTGCTGAAAGGCGTGTACAACCGTATCCGGTCCCAGTACGGACTGCCGCCGCAGGGCTTCCGGCTCTCCACCTATGTGGATGCACCGGCCGGCTCAGGACTGGGCACTTCCTCTACCCTTGTTGCTGCTATTGTAGGCGCTTTTGTAGAGATGCTGCGTCTTCCCCTGGGTGAATACGATATTGCCCAGCTGGCCTACGAAATAGAACGCAAGGACCTGGCCATGGCCGGCGGCCGCCAGGACCAGTATGCAGCCACCTTTGGCGGCGTGAACTATATGGAGTTCTATGCCGATGAAAAAGTGATCGTGAACCCGCTGCGCATAAAACAGTCTTACCTTTTTGAGCTGGAGAACAACCTCCTGCTTTATTATACAGCTACCAGCCGGGAATCGGCGAAGATCATTGAAAAGCAAAGTCGCAACGTAGTGGACAAGCAGGAGAAAGCCATTGAGGCCATGCACCAGCTTAAACACCAGGCGCAACTGATGAAGGAAGCCCTGCTGAAAGGCCGGGTGGGCCAGATCGGGGAGATCCTGGACTTCGGCTTCCGCCAGAAAAAGCTGATGGCCGAAGGCATCAGCAATCCGCTGATGGATGAGTTGTATGAAACGGCTATCCGCGCCGGTGCTACCGGCGGCAAGATCTCCGGTGCCGGCGGCGGCGGTTTTATGACTTTTTATTGCCCGGGTACTACTAAATTTGCCGTTATGGAAAAACTGACCGCGTTTGGCGGTTATGTAAGGCCTTACCAGTTTGTAGACCATGGCCTTACTACCTGGACCATTTAATTATCTGAATTTGTTTGTCATACCATAAGTGTTTACCATGCAAGAGAAAATCAGCAACATTATCCGCGAGTCCATCAACGTTAAGAACAAAGTAGTACAGGACGCTACCCTGCTGCAAACCATTGAAGTTGTTTCCAAAGGAATGGTGGCTGCCCTGCAGAAAGGCAGCCGCATCTGGTTTTGCGGCAACGGCGGCAGCGCTGCGGACGCACAGCACCTGGCGGCAGAATTCTCCGGCCGCTTTTATATTGACCGCCATGCATTGCCTGCAGAAGCCCTGCACTGCAATACTTCCTATATGACGGCCGTGGCCAATGATTACAGTTACGATGTGGTGTATAGCCGCCTGATACAGGGGATCGCTAATAGCGGTGATTACCTGGTAGGCCTTTCCACCTCCGGTAATTCCGGCAATATCATCAAGGCTTTTGAAGTGGCCCGCGAAAAAGGCGTGATCACCGTGGCCTTTACCGGCGAAACCGGCGGCAAGCTCAAAGACCTGAGTGATCACCTCGTGAATGTTCCTTCCAAAGACACGCCGCGGATCCAGGAAAGTCATATCCTGTTAGGACATATCATCTGCCAGCTGGTGGAAGAAGAATATTTCGGGACGGTAAAAGCATGATACGCGAATGCATCATATTAGCCGGTGGCCTGGGCACCCGACTGCGCAGCGCCGTGCCTGAATTGCCGAAGTGCCTGGCGCCCGTAGCAGGAAAACCTTTCCTGCACTGGGTACTCTGCTACCTCCGGCAACAGGGCATAGAACGCTTTGTATTCTCCCTGGGCTACCGGCATGAACTCATTGTAGATTACCTGGAGGCTGAATGGCCGGCGCTGGATGCCCATTACTCCATTGAACAGGAGCCCCTGGGCACAGGCGGCGCCATCCTGCTGGCCAGCCGCCAGGCAGTGGAAGGAACGGTGCTGATCGTGAACGGGGATACCCTTTTCAAGGTGGATCTGGCCGGTCTTGCAGCAGTGCATACCGCACAGCAGGCCCATTGCACCCTGGCCCTGAAACCCATGCGGGACTTTGACCGGTATGGCGTGGTCACGCTGGATGAAAGAGGCCGGATCAGCAGTTTCCGGGAAAAGCAGTTCTATGCCGAAGGGCTTATCAACGGCGGCGTATATGCTTTGGAGGTAAAGCCCTGGCTGGAAGAACGGATGCCGGAAAAATTTTCCTTCGAAAAAGACTATCTCGAAACCTATTATTCCAGGCGGCCTATGGCCGGTTATGTTCAGGATGGCTATTTTATAGACATCGGCATACCGGAAGATCTTGCGCGGGCCTCTACAGAACTTGCAAACGAAGCTTCATGTTAGCATTGGATAAGATTGGGAAAGACTGGACGCTGTTCCTGGACCGTGACGGAGTGATCAATATCGAGAAGTACCAGGACTATGTGTACAATTACAGGGAGTTTATTTTTTATGAAGGCGTACCGGAAGCCCTGGCCTTCCTGTCGGGCATTTTTGGCCCCATTGTCATGACCACCAACCAGCGTGGTATTGGCCGGGGGCTGATGACCGAGGCTGATCTGGCCGGTATCCACCAACAGATGCTGCGTGATGTGCAGGCTGCCGGCGGCCGTATAGATAAGATCTACTACTGCCCTTCCAACGACAACAGCGATCCCAACCGCAAACCCAATCCTGGTATGGCTTTCCAGGCCAAAGCCGATTTTCCGCAGATTGACCTGCAGCGTTCCCTGATTGTAGGCAACAGCATCAGCGATATGGAATTTGGTCGCAATGCCGGTATCCATACCGTTTTTGTGACAACCACCAAACCGGCCCAGGCTTTTCCCCATCCGCTTATAGATGCGGTTTTCAGTGGATTGCCCGATTTTGCAAAAGCTTTGCAATTCTGTTAAAATAACCCGCTATATTTCCCGTTCCGGATAGCAATTACAGGACCTTCGTAATTTTGTACTATGCACAAAAGGAATCAATTATCACGTGGTTATTACCTGGCCTGCAGCCTGCTGCTGGCCGGCGGACTATTCCTGGCCGGTTCCCGGCTGGAAGCGCAGACTGGTATTGGTATCCGCAAAGCGGACCAGGCCCTGATGGAACGCAGGGAAGACTCCCTGAAGAACCTGTCCCGGGCCATTGTCCAGCATTCGGAATCGGCCGGCAGGATGCGGGCTGACAGCCTGTTTGTCCGGACCCTGGTGCGCGCCCTGCTGGTGCCCCAGTCCTTCTATTATCCTTTTGACTCCCTGAATATCTCCAAGCTCTATGCCCCCGACAGTACCTTCCGCATTTTCACCTGGCAGGTGAAAAAGGATGAGTATGTACTCTGGCAGAAAGGGGCCATTCAGCTGCGGACCAGTGATGGTTCCCTGAAGCTGATCCCGCTGCATGATGTGTCCATGTTCACGGCCAGGGGTCTGGATTCAGCCCGGACCACCAATAACTGGATCGGCGCTATCTACTACCGCATCATCATGAAAGAATTCCAGGGGAAGAAATATTATACCCTGCTGGGCTTTGATGACTTTTCCGTGGCCAGCAACAAGAAATGGATGGATGTACTGCATTTTGATGCGCAGGGCAAACCTGTTTTTGGCGGCAGCAATATGATCTCCTTTAAGGAGGATTCTGTTCGTCGCCCCGGCCAGGCCCGCTACAGCATTGAGTACAAGAAAGAGGCCCGCGCCTTTTTCAATTATGATCCCGAGCTGGATATGATCATTGTGGATCACCTGATCTCGGAAACGGATGAGCCGGAAAAGAAAGATACCTATATCCCTGATGGCGATTATGAGGCATTCAAATGGCAGAACGGCCAGTGGGTGCATGTGAATAAGTTGTTTAGCCAGATGCAGGCGGATGGCGACTTCCCACGGGACGCCATGATCCTGGATGATGCCGGCAATGTGGATGAACGCAAGCTGGAGGAACAGTCCCGCCGCAATATAGAAAGGGCGCAGAAAGAGGGCAAAATAGAAAAGCCGGCTACTAAAAAGCCAACTGCGCCGGCAAAGAAAATACCTGTAAAAAAGAATTGATCGCAGCAGCACGTAAAGGCTATTGATGCAAAATATTACCGGTTGCTGCTGTTAAAAGTAGTTACGGCTGTCCGATCCCATTGCGGCTCAGTCGCTCGCCTCCGGCGAGTGACATTTATTTGTTAGCCTCAGGCTAACCAAAGGGGCTTGCCGGTGTGTGCTGGTCGCCAGAGACGACAGAATATTGGTCACTCGCCGGAGGCGAGCGACAGACAGTAGTGCCGAAGCAAACACAGCTTACCCAACAAAAAAGCTGCTCCCTGAACGGACCGGCTTTTTTGTTAGGGCCTTTGCTGCTCCCGGCGGCGCTTGTCCCTGTAAAATGAAAAAGCCCTGTATGGGTCAACATACAGGGCTGCTTGTATACATTGTCGGTAGCGGCATCAATCGTCCAGCTTCAGTACGGCCAGGAAAGCTTCCTGCGGTACTTCCACGTTGCCGATCTGGCGCATACGTTTCTTACCTTCTTTCTGTTTCTCCAGCAGCTTCCGTTTCCGGCTGATATCACCACCATAACATTTGGCCGTTACGTCCTTCCGCATAGCAGAGATATTTTCCCGGGCAACGATCTTGGCGCCGATAGCGGCCTGGATAGCGATCTGGAATTGCTGGCGAGGCAGCAGTTCTTTCAGTTTTTCGCAGAGCTTGCGACCAAAGTCCTCGGCGCGGCCGCGGTGGATCAGGGCGCTCAGGGCATCCACCTTATCATTATTAAGCAGGATATCCATTTTCACGATATGGCTCTCGCGGTAACCAATGGGATGGTAATCGAAAGAAGCGTAACCGCGGGTCTGGCTTTTCAGCTTATCGTAGAAATCGAACACGATCTCGGTCAGCGGCATTTCAAAGATCAGCTCCACGCGGGTTTGCGTCAGGTAACTCTGGTTGATCAGGATACCGCGCTTGCCGAGGCAGAGCGTCATGATATTACCGATATATTCCGGCTTGGAGATGATCTGTGCTTTGATGAACGGTTCTTCAATGCGGTCCAGCTGTGTGGGTTCCGGCATTTCGGCGGGGTTGTTCACCGTTGATTTTTCACCGCGGGTGCTGTAGGCAATAAAACTTACGTTGGGCACCGTGGTGATCACCATCTGGTTGAACTCCCTTTCCAGCCTTTCCTGGATGATCTCCATGTGCAGGAGGCCGAGGAAGCCGCATCGGAAACCGAAGCCCAGGGCCTGGGAGGTTTCCAATTCATAGGTGAGCGAAGCGTCATTCAGCTGCAGCTTGTCCATGCAATCACGCAGCTCTTCAAAATCATCCGTATTCACGGGGAAGATGCCGGCAAATACCATGGGCTTCACTTCTTCAAAACCTCTAATGGCTTCGGTGGTGCCATTTTTGAACAGGGTGAGGGTATCCCCCACTTTTACTTCTTTGGCATTCTTGATGCCGGTAATGATATAACCTACATCGCCGGCACGGACCTCCTGTTTGGGGCTCAGGCTGAGCTTGAGCACCCCTACTTCATCGGCCTCGTATTCGGTCTCTGTAGAAATGAATTTTACTTTATCGCCTTTTTTCAGGACGCCGTTGAGGATGCGGTAGTAAACGATGATACCGCGGAAGGAGTTGAACACGCTGTCGAAGATCAGGGCCTGCAGCGGTGCTTCGGTATTGCCTGTGGGTGCGGGGATCTTTTGTACAATGGCTTCCAGGATGCCGTCAATACCAATGCCGGCGCGGCCGCTGGCCAGGAGGATATCTTCTGCTTTGCAGCCGATCAGTTCAATGATCTGGTCCTGAACTTCCTCGATCATGGCGCCGTCCATATCAATCTTGTTGATGACGGGGATGATCTCCAGGTCATTGTCAATGGCCAGGTAGAGGTTGGAGATGGTCTGTGCCTGGATACCCTGGGTAGCATCTACCAGCAGCAGGGCGCCTTCGCAGGCCGCCAGGGCGCGGCTCACTTCATAACTGAAGTCTACGTGACCGGGCGTATCAATCAGGTTCAGGATGTATTCCTGTCCATCGGTATGCTTGTAGTTGATCTGGATGGCGTGGCTCTTGATAGTGATCCCTTTTTCCCGTTCCAGGTCCATATCATCCAGCACCTGGTCCATCATTTCCCGTTCACTGATGGTATTGGTGGTTTGCAGAAGTCGGTCGGCCAGGGTACTCTTACCATGGTCAATGTGGGCGATGATACAGAAATTACGAATATTCTTCATTTATTTCACAGTGCCTTCATTTTCAAAGCGGCCGTTAAACGTGCACCGCCACAGAATGCATGGGCAGGTGAAACCGGAGCTTCAGCGAAGGAAAGGGCAAAGTTAATAGATTTTTTGCTCGGAAATACCTGTATTTTTAGGGCCGCTGACCCTTTATCCCTGGAAGCCTTCCTGCCCAATCCCAGTCAACTTTACCATTTAACCAACAAGGATGCCGAACGAAACGGAGAACCCCTATATTTTGCTGGTTGACCAGCTGATCACTGCTTTGAATGATGAGGCTGAACTGGGCCGGCTGCTACAGGCCAATGAGGCCCTGATGACCCCTGCCCTGCACGATGTGCTGCTGCAGCTGATGCGCAGCTACCAGGACTCGCCGGAGGCCATTAAACTGCTGGAAGCGCTGAACACCATCCTGGCCCCCTGGATCAGCCGCCAGACCCTGCTGACCTGGATCCACCTGGCTTCAGCGGAAGAGCGGGCTGCCATGGCCGGGGAAGACCTGTTCTTCCTGACCAACCAGCATGCGCAGGGCCTGTGGAAGCGGGTAGACCGGCAGCACAACCTGTTTCCCCTGCTGAATGAACTGCGGCCCCTGGTCACCGACCGCCTGTTCCAGCTCAAAGGATCTGAACACCTGCATTATTTTGTCAACGACCTGCTTTTCTTCCTCTCGGATGCCGACTGGCTGACCCAAAGCCCGCGATTGCAACAGCCACCCGCAGACGCCGGGGAGGCGCTGGTATTCCTGTTCCTGGGCTCCGGTTTCCTGCAGCTGCATCCCTATCCATATGAGCCGGCCATCCCTGATGCCGGTATCCGGTTCCTGACCATGGCCATGGGCTGGTATGAAGCCAGCGGGCAGCAAGAGCACTGGCTCAGCGTCCTGAACGATCTCAGCATTGCCTGGCGCTTCCGCCGCCATGGTCCGGCCGAAGAGAACCGAAACAAGGCCCTGCAGTTTGCCGAACAAGCCATGGAGCTGGCCGGCACGCATCCGGATACGGATCCCTGGGCCAGGGCCGTCAATACCCTGGGCAACGCCCTGATGGAATACAAGGAAACAGAAATGATAGAACGGGCCATCGCAGTTTTCCAGCTGCTGGACAATGAAGCGGCCCGCGAAAAATTTCCCATGATCTGGGCCATGGCCCAGAATAACCTGGGTATTGCCCACCGGCAAAGAAAAGAGGGCAACCGCCGGGAGAACCTGGAGAAAGCCGTTGGTTATTATACCCGCTCCATAGAGATCAGGACCCGCGAAAGGACGCCGATGGAATGGGCCCGCACACAGTTCAATATCGGTCTGCTGTATACGTATATGGAGCACCTGGAAATTACAGAACAGCACCGGCTGGTAGTTACGCATTACAGGAATGCCCTGCTGGAATATACCCGCGAGAAAAACCCGGTGGACTGGCTCAAGATCCACCAGCAGCTGGCGGATATTTACATGTGGCAGGACCGGCATAACCGCTTCTTTGATGTGGATGAAGCCATTGCTGCATTGAAAGAAGTGACCGGCCTGCTGGACAGGCAACGGGATTTTGTAGCCTGGGCAACGGCCATGACGCAACTGGCCAAGGCCTATTTTCTGCGCTCCAAACGGGAGAAAACAGACAATATAGAGAAAGTGATTGCCCTGTATATGGACCTGCTGGACCATTTTAAGGAGGAAGACTTTCCCACCCTCTGGGCGCAGGTACAGCTGGGACTGGCCATGGCCTGGTACGAAAGAGGCATTGGCTCCAGGCGTGATAACCTGGAACAATATATCCAATGTCTCAATAACAGTCTCCGGTATTATACCCGGACTGATTATCCTGAACGATGGGCCCAGGCGCAGCAGGAACTGGGCATCGCCTTTGCACACCGGTTGTCCGGGAGTCCGCCGGATAACCTGGAGCAGGCTATCCATCACTATCAGGCGGCTATGGAAGTGGCCACCAAAGAAACCATGCCTGAACAATGGGCGCTCTGTCAGCAAGGGCTGGGACCTACTTATTTCAACCGTATCCGGGGCGATAAGGCCGGCAACCTGGAGATGGCTATCAGGGCCTATCACCGCGCACTGGAAGTATACACCCGCGAAAGCCATCCCGATTCCTGGGCTATGACCATGAGCAACCTGGGTAATTCTTATATGCGGCGTATCAGCGGAAAGCGGTCAGACAATATTGAACAGGCCATCCAGACCTATGAGGCGGCCTTGCAGGAAAGGAGCCGGGAAAAATATCCCTACGAGTGGGCCTTCACCATGGGCAACCTGGCCAGCGCCTACGGGGAAAGAACCCAGGGCAACCAGGAGGAGAACCAGGAAAAGGCCATCAGCATATTCAAAGAGGTACAACTGATCCGCAGCCGCGATAAATACCCCTATGAATGGGGCTTTCAGCAGATCAACCTGGCGCTGGCCTACCTGCGCCGGGTAACCGGTGAAAAGAACGCCAATACCCGGGAGGCAATCAGTCTGCTGAACAGCGCCCTGGATATTTTTACCCGGGAACAGGACCCTGTGCAATGGTCCAAGGTGCAGCATAACCTGGCTGCCACCTGGAAGCAGCTGGATGAGGCAGGGGCCGGAGAGCAGGCGCTGGCGCATTATTACCAGGCCCTGGAGGTCCGTACGCCCGACCTGCTGCCTACCGAATGCCTGCTAACGGTACGGGGCATGGCCGGACTGGTAGCCCGTAAGGGCAACGATGAAGAACTGCTCCGCATCCTGGAGCTGGGACACCAGGCCATTGAAAATATCAGGAATGAAGCGGCCAGCAGTCAGTCGAAGGAACGCCTTTCCGAAGAGAATTTCCATCTCTATGCGGCACTGGTGGATGCCTGCCTGCGACTGGGAGAACTGGACAAAGCCTTTCAATATATCAGTATCTCCAAGAGCCGCAGCCTGGCGGAGAAGATGGGCTCACAGAAACCCGATATACAGCGCCTGAGCCTGGATATTCCCGGCCTGGCCCAAAGCTGGGAAGAACTGGAAACCATCTGGCAGCAGATCAGTGAAGTACAGCGGCTCCTGGTGCGTGGTATGAGCGGCCGCCAGGACGGTGACGACGTCAATAACCGACTGGCTCCTGAAGAAGGCCTGCGGCAGCTGCAGCAACTGCAACAGCTGCGCAAGCAGAAAAAAGAGGCTTTCTTCCTGCAATATCCTGCCCTGGCGGCTTCCATGGTATTGCCGCCACTTCCGCTCAGCAGCGCGATAGAGCTTTCGCGCCAATTGGGCGCTACCCTGCTGGAATACTATCACCATGATACGGGATGGACAGCTATTGTGATCCATCCAGGAGGCTATCATTTTGTGCCATTGCCGGCAGCAGCCGGTACGGCCCTCCAGGAAACAGCTGAATGGGCCCTCGCCCTGGAGCAGGGATTGCCGGCCCTGCATGGCGCCGTTTTCCAGAAACAATTGCTCAGCCGTCTCTACAATGCCATTGTGCTGCCCGTGAAAGAGTTCCTGCCCGCAGCTGGTCCCCTGCTGGTGGCGCCGCATGGCCTGATGCATTTTGTGCCGGTAGGACTGGCCACCAGCCCGGCCGGCAAATTATGGCTGGAAGAATATGAGCTGTCCTTACTGCCCGGTATCACCATGGCCCATGCCCTGTACCAGCAGCAGCTGAAAGAGCCGCCAGCCGGCCCTTCGTTCAATAATATCTTTATAGCTACCCACTCGGGTCATGAACCCTATAAACTGCATTATACCCTGCCGGAAGTGGAAGAAGTGCGGGCCGGCTTTGCAAAGGAAACCCTGCTGGCCGAAGAACAGGCCCTGCCGGAGGCGGTGATAAAAGCGGTTAACCAGGGTGGTTATGACGTGCTGCACTTCAGTTGTCATGGCGGCTTTGATGAACTTGAACCGGAGCTGTCCGGCCTGCAGCTGAATGGTATGCTCACCATTGAAAAAGTTTTCAATGAGCTGAACCTGCGGCACCGGCCGCTGGTGGTGATGAGCGCCTGCCAGACGGGAAGATCAAAAGTAACCGGAGGTGATGCCCTGACAGGGCTGAACCAGGCCTGGCTGCAATCCGGCGCCGGCGCAGTGGTAGGCAGTCTCTGGTCCGTGAACGACCGCTCCACCATGCACCTGTTCCAGCAATTCTATGCAGGAAGGCAGCAAAGCGGCCTGTCTGCCCAGCAGTCGCTCCGCCATGCCATGCAGGCTACCCGCGCCCTGCCCGGTTACCAGAGCGCGTTTTTCTGGGGCGCTTTCCAGGTATATGGTTTGCCTGTAGTACCAGTATCAAAATAATTCTATAACTTTTATTAAAACTCCTTCATGGATATAATCAATAATACCAGGATCATCCTGCAGGCATTGCGGCTGCATCCGGCCGACTACCTGGCGCTGCTGACCGAACCGGAGCGAATAGCTTTTGTAGCGGACTGGCATGCTTTCAGCCAGGCAGCTGCCGGCCTTCCACTGGAAGCTGTAGTGGACCAGCTGCACCAGCTGATAGCCCGCTACCCTGTCCTGGAATCAGAGTTCCTGGGCAATGTACCGGCCGGTGAACAGAAGTTCAATCCTGCTGAACTGGCAGCGCAGGGAAATACAGCGAAGGGCCCTGCGGGCGATTGGCTGGTGATCATCCGCAATGAAGTGATCAATGTAACGGACAAGATCAATGCGCTTCCATTACCAGAAACAAAATCCAGTCAATGACCGTGGAGCCGATAACGATTGGTCTCCGGGACCTGACCACCAACGAGGATAGCAAGGAGCTGAGTTCCGTGCTGGTGAATGCATATTTTACCATTCCTGCCGGTCATACGGCAGCTGTTTTCCAGCCGGTGCTGGAGCAGGCTTACCGTTTTTTAAAGTTGCAGGGCTGGCAATTTCCGGAGCCCTATATCGATATGGATTTTCCCGTATTCAGGGTTATACCTTCCCATGGGGAATTCCGTTATTTCTTTACTGAACTGCAGGAGCCTGTTCAATACCTGGAGGACACCGTGCTGCTGCAAATAGGGGTCAGCTCCATCCTGCCCCCGGCAGACGGATGGACCGCCGCCCGCAAATTACTGGCTGATATACTGGATTCCTGCCAGAAGCTGCTGTTTAAGCTGCCTGGTGTGCAATGGCTGGGCAATTCCATTATCTATAAATCCAATTACAATAAGCCTTTGACGGCAGCTGTAACTATTCAGCAGGATATTACTGCGCTGCTGCAACCCCTGCAGGGTACAGCCAATGCCACATTGAACCTGGTCCGTGAGGAAGAAGATGGACTGGCCTGCATGGTGAAAATACTGAACAGGACAGGCATGGAGCCGTCTATTATCTACCTGGTGCTGGGACGATACGGACAGGCGGATCAGTTACTGTACCGCGATTTCTACGCTCCTGGCGCCCTGTATACAGTGGCAGACCGCTTTGTGTATAAATCAACCTACCAGTGGCTGCAGCTGAAGGACCAGACCTTTGATGAGTTTGAAGCCTTGCTGACCCGGCTGGGCGACCGTACCCGGCAGGTGCTGGATGATTTTTCCGGAAAAGGAAAGGTGCCGGCCAATGCCCTGCGTACAATAGCGCTGGACCTGTCGGCTATTATGAGCCGCTACCAGCTGTACAAGCGGCTGCAGCTATCGCTGGAAAAGCAGCATAAGAATATGCAGTTCCAATATGATAACAGCAGGTCCTGGCAGCAGGAGAACAGGATCTTTCAATACCTGGCGCACCGGTTGTCCCAGCAGGTGGATGATGGCCGCCTCACCATGGAACGCGCTGCTATCATCATTGAACAAACGAATATGGTGATTGGCCTGGTGGAAGCCCAGGAAAGCAAAGTGGCCAATGACCGCAGCGACCGCAATAATTTCCTCATTGCCTTTGTGGCCTTACTGCTCACTTTTGTGCAGCTGTTCGATAATGAAGCCGCTACCGGATTGCTGCAAACATTGCAGCTGCTGCCGCAGGAACTGACGCCGGATGATGTACACTGGCTCACCAGGCTGCTTACCAAAGTGGTTGCGGCTGGACTGGTAATGGGCCTGGGCGTGCTGTTCCTTCGGGCGGTGCAGCAATGGCTTCCTGCAAAAAAGTATTGAGGGCAATATCTCCCGGTATGTTCAGCTTCTTCCGGAGGCGGTAACGGCTTGTCTCCACACCCCTGACAGAAATACCCAATAGCTGGGCAATTTCCTTGGAGGTCAAATTGATATGCAGGTAGGCGCAAAGCTTGAGGTCCGTGATGCTCAGCGTGGGAAAATGTTTTTTGATGGTGGACAGGTAATTACTGTGTACCTCATCAAAATGCCGGGCAAAATGTTCCCAGTCTTCCTCATTGTTCTCCGCCTCTTCAAATAAGCGCAATACCCTCCTGAAATTGGTGAGGGAGACAGGCGGTTCCTGCTTGCGGATGGTCTCTACCAGTTTTTCCCTGATGGCGGACAGCACCCTTCCTCTTTCCACCAGGTGCATGGTGACCGTGGCCAGCTCCCGGTTCTTGAAATGCACATCTGATTCCAGTTTATCATTCTGCACTTTGATCAGCTCCTTTTCATTGCGTTCCAGCTCCAGCTGGTGGCTGACTATCAGCCGCTCCTGCTCCTCCCGGTGCTTGCGTTGCTGTTCGGCAAACTTGTTCTTCTGTTGCCGGTACAACTGGTACAGCAGCAGCAGGCCGGCCAGGATATACAGGGCGTGGGCCAGTTTGGTCTGGTACCAGGCGGGTAGTATGCGGAAGCTATAGGCTTCCATAGCGGATTCATTACCGAGGTTGTCACGGGCTTTCACCTGGAAGGTATAGCTGCCATAGGGCAGGTTGGTATATTCTTTCTCTGTTTTGGGTGCCCATTGGCTCCAGCCGGCGTCAAAATCGGTGAGGCGATAGCTGTATTCAATATTCCGGCCCTGGTCGTAGGCAGGGGAAGCAAATTCAAACCGGAAATTATTGTAACCGTTCGGGAGCTGTACCTGCTGCCGGGGATCCTGCCTCGGAAGCAGGCTGTTCTTACTGGCAAAATAGCCGTTGAATAGCAGGCTGTCGCCCTGCCCCGAAGCACGCACCCGGCCAATGGCTACGGCCGGTTCGGCAATGAAGCGACTGTAATTCTTATAATTGATATGGTAGATGCCCTGCTCTGCCGCCAGGAATATATTCTCCTCATCATAGGGATAAATGAATTCGAAGCCGGACACGATGCGGCGCTTCAGTTCCGGGAAATAGATAATAGAATAGGGATGGCCGTTAGCCGGCTTGTGGAAATCGATGATGCCCGGTACTTTATCTGAGACGAACCAGATATTCCCGCTGCCGTCTTCCGCCAGGTATTGCACGGGTACATTGCCGAGGATGGAGTGCAGATCGGCCGAAGGCTGGAACCTGCCCTGGCGCTCATCATATTCATAGATCCCTTTCAGGGTGGCCACCACTACCCTGTTCCGGACCTTGTATACAAAGTTCTCATAGCTGGAAGGCAGTCCTTCCCGGGATCCCAGGCAGCGAAAGCCCAGGGAATCCCCCAGCAGGCTGAGCTGGTAAATACCGCGATAAGGATGCGAGGCCCAGACCCTGTTTTGCCGGTCTATGCTGAGAAAGCGCAGGGATTCTGTGAGGCCGCTGAATGGGGTGGGTTCCAGGAACTGTTTACCGTTGCTCTTCATCCTGTACAGGCCGTTATAGGCGCCTATCAGCACCTGGCTGCTGTTATTGGCCGGGTAGGGTTTATATAACCAGCAGCCCTTGTCTTTCAGTAAAGGGGTGGCCGTGGCATTATTGATCAGGAAAGTGCCTTCATGATGTCCCAGCAGCAGCTGGTCGTTGATCACAGAAAGATGCCATACCTGGCCTTTGGTATTGCTGACCAGTTCAAAAGGATTGCGCGACAGGCTGAAATCCGCTGAGCCGTCCAACAGGGTATGGTATACGCCGTCTGAAGTGCCGATATACAGGTTGTTATGGTATACCTGCGCCGTATAGGTGGTAAGCAGGTTTTTTTTATTGGGGTATATCTGCTTCACGAAGGTATTGTACCGGATCAGGTCTATCCCGTTGTCCAGGGCCAGCCAGATATTCCTGCGCTCATCGGCAAAAAGCTGGAGTACATTATTATTCTGCAAACCTTCCTCCATACAGAAGCGCTGGATAATGCGGCCACTGCGTTTGTTGATGATATAACAGCCGGCGGAAGTGGTGCCGGCCACCAGGGCGTCATCCGGGAGGGAGATGGCGCAATAGATACGGCCCGTCTTGAATACGGGGTCGGCCTCGGTGGCCCAGGGTTCCAGCCTGCCGTTGGTAACGGTGAAGAGCCCGTCCTTCAGGGTGGTGAGCAGCAGGCCCCCGCTCTCCGTATCGTGGAGGGAAGTGATGAGCCTGTCGCCCAACTGCCGGGTATCACATATTGTCCGCCACTGGCCTGCATTGTATTGCAGCAATCCTTCATTGAAGTCCTGTATATACAAACCTGACCCTGTCCGGAACAGCTTGCGCCATTCTGAGGGAGCGTCATAACACCTGATCTGGTTGTTGCGGTATTCAAAAAGGCGGTCCGAGGCGCGGAAGAAAATGGCGCCGTCATATTCTTCAATATCCCATACATCGGCCATATTCTTCCGGCCGTCCGGCAGCAGGTGTTTTAAAGAGGTGTACTGCAGGATGCCTCTTTCGTTGGGGAAAAAGTACCCCAGCTCATCCTGGGCGCCGGTATAAATGCGGCCACTCTCGTGCGTGAGTACGGAGCGGAGGCGGGTATTATTGGGAACGGGATAGAGCTTCCAGTAATGGCCGTCAAAAGTGAGCAGTCCTTCTGTATTGGCAAAATAGAGTATGCCTTTCCGGTCGATGGCTGCGTCCCAGTTCTGGCCGCCGCCCTGGTATTGTTGCTTGGAGTAGTTGAGGATATCGGGAAACCCGATGGAATTCTGGGCAGGTGCATAGGAAGGTAATTGCATAACCACCAGCAGCGCTAATAGCCATCTCATACAGCAATCGTTTCAACTAAAATAAGTAAAAAAGTCCATGAAGTAGTGCCGACGTAAAAGAGGTTTATTGAAAATCAACGAGATAAATTTCCTTGTAGTATTAATGGCGTAGGGGTTAATTGTTTTCGCATAGGCATCCGGTCTTATCTTGATCCCGCTTTACTACGGTTGTAAAAAACCTTGGTCCTAACTATTCATTTACGAACTAAAACTTGCTTCTGTATGAAAAAAATGATTGCTTGCGCATGCCTGCTGGCATGCCTTTGCCTGTCATTGACTACCTGGGCCCGGCAGGTGCCCCTCCAGGTTACTGGTAAGGTCAATGATGTGCTTGGCAACCCGATACCGGGTGTCTCCATCACTATCAAGAACGCCGGCAAAGGCACCACTTCCGATGAGAACGGCAACTATACCCTCTCTGCCGTACAAGGTCAGGTCATTGTCTTTAATCATATTGGAATGGCTGCACAGGAATTTGCGGCCGACAAAGTACCCACCATTGTGGTGCTGATAGAGGTCATTACCGACCTGACAGACGTAGTGGTGGTGGGTTATGGCACGCAGAAAAAGAGCGTGACCACCGGCGCCATTGCCCGGGTAAAGGGCACAGACCTGGCCAATATGCCGTTGAACCGCGTGGAGGACGCCCTGCAGGGCCGTGCTGCCGGCGTGACCATTGCGGCCAATAACGGTCAGCCGGGTTCCGCCGCTGCTGTCCGCATCCGGGGGATCACTACCCTGAATAACAATAACCCGCTCTGGGTGGTGGATAACGTAGTGGTGGACAATGGCGGTATCGGTTACCTGAACCAGTCGGACATTGAATCCATTGAAGTCCTGAAAGATGCGGCCTCCCAGGCCATCTACGGTGCGCGCGCCGCTTCCGGCGTTATCCTGATCACTACCAAGAAAGGCAAGGCCGGAAAAATTGCGGTCAACTATAACGGCTTCTACGGCGTGTCTGAGCCGGCTAAAAAGCTGGACATGCTGGATGCCACACAATACGCCACCCTGCGCAATGAAGCAGCGGTGAATGATGGTAAGGCTGCGCCCTTTGCGGACCCTGCCGCTTTTGGCAAGGGGACCGACTGGCAGTCGCTCATCTTCAACAACGCTGCTCACCGCCAGAACCATGAGCTGAGCGTCAGCGGTGGCAGCGAGCGCTCTACCTTTTATTTATCCTTCGGCTTCCTGGATCAGGAAGGTATTGTGGCCACCGATATCTCCCGCTACAAAAGGATGAACCTCCGCATCAACAGCACCCATAAGATCGCCAGCTGGCTCACCGTAGGGCAGAATGTGGGCTATGCGCACGATAAAACAGTTGGCCTCGGTAATACCAACAGTGAATTTGGCGGACCGCTCTCAGCGGCCATCAACCTGGACCCCATTACCCAGGCCGTGATCACAGATCCTGCCCAGTATTATAGTGGCGTATATGCCAACAAAGGCATCCGGCGGGATGCCCTGGGTCGTCCCTATGGCATCTCTACCATTGTAGTACAGGAAATGACCAACCCCCTCGCCTATATCCAGACCCGCCTGGGCAACTACAGCTGGGGCGATAATATTGTAGGCAACGTGTACCTGGAAGCCACGCCCATCAAGGGATTGAAGCTGCGTTCCAACCTGGGTACCAAGGTGGGTTTCTGGGGCAATGAGACCTTCACCCCCATCTTCTGGCTCAATGCCACCAATATCAGCAATATCACCGGGTTCAACCGGACCAATAACCGCCGGTTCGACTGGAACCTGGAGAATACCCTCTCGTATACCCGCGCAATTGGTGAACACAATGCCACTATCCTGCTGGGACAGGGCGCCTACAAGGATAACAATACCACCATGACCAGCACCACTTTCCAGGATATCCCGGCCACCAGTTTCGAAGAGGCTTCACTCAATTTCAAAGTACCTACTGCCCTGCGCAGTACGGATGGTTCCGAGGGCAACCTGCATACTGTCAGCTCCCTCTTTGCACGCCTTAACTATGAGTTTGCAGAGAAATACCTGGTCCAGGCCCTGGTCAGAAGAGATGGCTCTTCGCGCTTTGGCAGTAATAACCGCTATGGTGTGTTCCCCTCTTTCAACGTAGGCTGGGTAGCCACCAAGGAAACCTTCTTCCCCGTGGGCAAGGCCGTTAACTTCCTGAAGATCCGCGGTGGTTACGGCGTAGTGGGTAATGATAATATTGACGACTTCGCTTTCCTCAGCACCATCGGCAGCGGCCGTAACTATGCTATCGGTAATTCCGGCAGCTACTTCATCGGGTACAGCCCCAACTCCCCTTCCAACCCTGATCTGAAATGGGAGCAGACCAGTCAGAGCAATATTGGTTTTGACGCCGTGCTGTTCAACGATTTCAACCTGACCATGGACTTCTTCATCAAGGAAACCAAGGATATCCTGCAGAAGCCGCGTATCCCTGATTATATCGGCGCTATCTCCAATCCTGCCGCCAACGTAGGCACCGTGCGCAACAAAGGCGTGGAAATAGAACTGGGCTATCGTAAACAGCTGGGCGATCTGCAGCTGTCCGTATCCGGTAATGCTGCCTTCATGGAGAACGAGGTGACCTTCCTGGGTAACGGGATCAAATTTGTGAGCGATGGTTCGGCTGGTTTCCATACCAGTACTTTCCCGCTCACCCGCTCGCAGGTGGGACTGCCCGTGCAAGCCTTCTACGGCTTTAAAGTGCTGGGTGTATTCCAGAACCAGCAGGAGATCGACAACCACGTGAACAAGGATGGTGTGGTGATCCAGCCCGATGCCAAACCCGGTGATTTTATCTGGAAAGATGTGGATGGCAATGGCGTGATTGATGCGGACGACCGGGAATATATCGGCAATCCCACCCCCAAATGGACCTATGGCTTTACACTCAACCTGGCCTATAAAGGATTTGACCTGACCGTATTTGGACAGGGCGCAGCCGGCAACAAAGTGTACCAGGCGCTGCGCAGGCTGGACATCATTACGGCCAACTGGCAGACCAATGCGCTGGGTCGCTGGACAGGGGAAGGCACTTCCACGCATTTCCCCCGCCTGACTGATGCGGATCCCAACGAGAACTTCACCAAACCCTCTTCCTTCTTCCTGGAAGACGGCGGTTATTTCCGGATGCGCACTGTTCAACTGGGCTATACCCTGCCCGGGACACTGACCCAGAAAGCCGGTGTCAGCAGGCTGCGTATTTACCTGATGGCGCAGAACCTGTTCACCATTACGGATTATTCCGGCTTTGATCCTGAGATCGGCGGCAATATCCTGAGTGTTGACCGGGGTGTATATCCCCAGGCCCGTTCCTATATGGTAGGTGTAAATCTTGGCTTCTAATGTTCCATTTAAAATTGACAACAATGAAATCTACAGGTATAAAATATATGGCAGTGCTGCTGGTTGTCCTGATGGCGGCCTGCGGCAAGGACTTCCTGGAAGTAGATCCCAAAGGGCAGTTCCTGGAATCCAATTATTATAAGAACCAGGAGGAAGCTTTCAACGGCCTGGTGGCGGTATATGATGTCATAGGCTGGCAGGCCGGTGGTTACCTGACCAAGATAGGCACGGCCAACTGCGGCTCGGACGATCACCTGGCCGGTGGCGGTGGTCCTTCGGATATCATGCCCTACCAGGTGATCTCTGATTATTCCTTATCGCCTGAAGTAGGCCCCCAGGGCGAGATGTGGAAGAAAGGCTTTGCCGGCGTGTTCCGCGCCAATATCCTGCTGGCCAAACTGCCGGAAGTGCCAATGGATGACAACCTGAAAAAAAGATTTGCAGCGGAAGCCAGATTTCTGCGTGCTTATTTTTATTTCGACCTGGTGCGTTTCTTCAAATCAGTGCCGCTCCTGCTGGAACCGGTATCTGCTTCTGAGATGTACAATGTGGAGCAAACGGATGCGGCGACCGTTTATGCGCAGATAGAAAAAGATATCAATGAATCCCTGCCGGACCTGCCTGCTACTGTGCCGGCAAGTACGGAAGGCGGTCGCGCCACAAAAGCCATGGCCTATGGTATCCTGGGCAAGGTATTGCTCTGGCAGAAAAAATATGCTCCTGCCGCTGCGGCCTTTGCCGAAGTGAGCGGCACACCCGGCGCCACCGGACCATTTGGACATCGGCTGCTCAGCAATTTTGGCGATCTGTTCAAAGTCAACAATAAGTTCAATGCAGAATCTGTTTTCGAGATCAATTTCACCAATACATCAGTAGGCATATGGGATTGTACGGGCTGTACGGAAGGCAACCTGCTGCAGATCCTGGTAGGACCGCGTGGTTACAACCGGCTGGACCAGACTGCGCCCGATTATGTTTCCGGCTGGAGCTTCATGCCCATTACGCAATCCCTGGTAGACGCTTTTGGCAATGATCCGCGCAAAGCCGCTACGGTAGCGGATATCCAGGCGCTGGAAGATGCCGGCAGGGTCACCTACAACAAAGGCCATAACAATACCGGTTACTTCATTGAAAAACTGGCCGGTCGCGAGTCATACAAATGGACCGGCGCCGGTAATATGGAGCTGAACTTCCCACTCAATATGTATGAACTTCGACTGGCTGATCTCTACCTGCTGGAAGCAGAAGCCCTGCTGGTAGGTGGCGGCGATCAGAACCGGGCCACTGCCCTCTTCAATGCAGTGCGGGACCGTGCCTGGGGCAACGACCAGCACCGCCTGCCGCTGACGCTGGACAACCTCAAAAAAGAGCGCCGGCTGGAGCTGGCAGCGGAAGGTCATCGTTACTTTGACCTGATCCGCTGGGGCGATGCACCCGTAGTGCTGAAGGATAAAGGCTTTGAAGCGCATAGAAATGAATACCTGCCTATCCCCCTCCTGGAAATGGAGAACACCAGGATCCAGCAGATCTCGGAATGGGGCGGCGATAAATAGCTTGAGCAAGTTGGTTTTCTAATGGCATCATTTATAACAAGCAATCATCAATGTGGATCGCATTTACCTTTCCAGGTTGAATGCTTCCACATTTTTCTGTAGTTAGTTTTTTGGCCCGGCTGTTTTGTGAACACAGCATTTCCATTGAACCTTTTCCTGATCTTTGGGGAAACCCGGCCTTTCCGTTCAGCAGGCAATCCTGGCGGAAGGCCGGGCAACCCTCTTCTGCCCTTTGTTGGCCTATTGTTCATTGATTCAATTGTTCCGCTATGTTGAGTATGCTTTTTTTAAAACAATTTTGGACGAACCAGGGAGCTTTGAAACTGATTCGTGCTTTGCACTATTGGGGGAATCGCTTTTTTGTAAACCCTTTCAGAAAGTCCGCGGCCCTTGGTTCGTCCCAAATGCTTTACTCCCGGCTGGTTGGCTGCGTGCTGCTGACAGGTATGGCCACCTTTGCCAATGCCCAATCCTTTCTGCGTACCAGCGGCCAGCAGATCATAGACCAGCAGGGCCGCAATGTATTGTTGCGTGGCGTGGGCCTGGGCGGCTGGATGTTGCAGGAAGGATATATGCTGCGCATCTACAACCAGGGCCAGCAATACAAAATTCGTGAGCGTATCCGCAACCTGATCGGTGAACCTGCCACAGCCGCCTTTTATGAAAGCTGGCTGGCCAACCATACTACCCGCGCCGATATTGATTCCCTGAAAGCCTGGGGTTTCAATTCCGTGCGTCTGCCCATGCATTATAACCTCTATACGCTCCCGGTAGAACAGGAACCGGTAGCGGGCCAGCAAACCTGGCTGGATAAAGGCTTTGCACTGACAGACAGCTTACTGGCCTGGTGCAAGGCCAACGGTCTCTACCTGATCCTGGACCTGCATGCCGCACCCGGCGGCCAGGGCAACGACCTCAATATCTCCGATCGGGACCCGGACAAGCCATCACTGTGGGACAGTGAGGCCAACAAACAGAAAACAATTGCCCTCTGGCGAAAGCTGGCAGCAAGGTATGCCAGCGAGCCGGCCATTGGCGCTTATGATATTCTGAACGAACCTAACTGGGGCTTTGCTGATCCTTCAGGCGACAGGAACGGCCTCCAGGAAAAGAACAACGGCCCCTTAAAGCAATTGCTGGTGGACATCACGAAGGCCATCCGTGAAGTGGATCCCCGGCATATCATCATCATTGAAGGCAATGGCTGGGGCAATAATTACAATGGCATGCTGCCGCCCTGGGACAGCAATATGGTACTGAGCTTTCACAAATACTGGAACTATAATGATGTGGCCAGCATCCGGCATATCCTGCAGTTCCGTGAGCAGTACAATGTGCCTGTCTGGCTGGGGGAAACGGGTGAGAATTCCAATGTCTGGTTTACAGAATGTATCCGCCTGCTGGAGCAGCACAATATCGGCTGGGCCTGGTGGCCATTGAAAAAGCTGGGCGCCAATAATCCCTTACAGATCCCGGCCAGAGAAGAATACAAGCAGCTGCTGGAATACTGGGAAAAGCCGGACACCGTTAAGCCGGCTGCTGCTAAAGCGGAAGAAGTATTGATGGCATTGGCGAAAGCCACTAATATATCGGAGAACATCATTCATTATGATGTGATAGACGCCATGATCAGACAGCCGCATGAACCAACGGCAAAACCGTTCCGGCCGCATCAACTAACAGGCAATTACCTGCTGCCTGCTGTGGACTATGATCTCGGGCCTAATGGCATTGCCTATTTTGATATGGATACAGCCAACTATCATATTGCCAACGGCGGTAAAAGATCGGAAGGCAACCGGGGCCATATGTACCGGAATGACGGCGTAGATATTTTTGTGGCGGTAGGGTCTAAAGTCCGGGGCGCTGAGGTGATCAACGGAGATACCGCTGCTGCGGAAGCTGCATTGGTAGCCGCTGGCTTGCGTGATAATACAGGTTTTACCGGGCAGACCGGCAAGGATTTTTTTGTAGACGATATAGAGACCGGCGAGTGGCTCCAATATACCATTGATGTGCAGCGGGCCGGTAATTACCGGCTGGAGCTGCTGGCGGGTGCAGGATCAAAAACCGGGGAGGTACAGTTATCGCTGGATGGCAAGCCTGTGGGTACTGCCGTAAGTATACCGGCTATTACCGCGCAGCAATGGCAGCCTGTAGTGGTAGTAAATAAGTTGTCGCTGAAAGCAGGCCGGCATGTATTGCGGCTGCATGCGGTAAAGGGCGGCGACTATGGAGTTTACGCGCTGCGGTTCAGCCGTTAGGATTGTTCGTCAATACCTGTATGATCTGAGGCAATGAAGGAATTTGTGGGAACAGGCCTTACATCTTAATATCCATTACTTTGAACTTTTTGCGGCTGGTTTCCGCCATGAAGGCCATGATATGGCTTTCGATGCTTTCGTCGATGGTGGAGGTCAGGATGCCGGCATTCTGCTGGGCTACGGCCTGCACAAAATCGCGGGCCAGGCCCCAGTCGCCGCCGCCGTGGCCGCTGTTCTTATAATCGTCTACATCTTCTGCTTTGGGCACCAGCTTTACCTGCTTGCCTGTCCGGAAATCATTCACCAGCAGTTCTTCCATATCCCCGGTCAAATCGCCCATAGAGCCCATGATGCGGGTGCGGCGGCCGTGGTAGGAGGTGAAGGCTTCCATAGAGAAGCTGGCAGTGACATTATCTCCAAACTGGATATTGGTGATATAGTGATCGGGCTGGTCGTTGTCCATCCGGTAAACACAACGGCCATAATTGGTGGTCTTCAGTTGTTGCAGGATATACTCTCCCTGTTCTTCTTTTTTCTCCGGCAGGTCAAACACATAGAGCCGCTGGCGGTTCTCGTGGTACTGGCGGATAGCGGAATAGGGACAGGTCTTTTCCACGGTGCAGCCATCGGTACAACGTTCGGTGCTGCCCTGGGGAGCGTTCTCTTTGCGGAACCATTTCAGATCGCCCATGGCCGAGATTTTTCTGGAGGGCTTGTTGATGACCCATTTGATAATGTCCAGGTCGTGGCAGGACTTGGCCAGCAGGATCGGCGTGGTGGCTTTGGAATTATGCCAGTTGCCCCGCACATAGGAATGGGCCATATGAGTATGCTCAACAGGCTCCAGGTGCTGAATGCTGATCACCTCGCCAATGGCGCCTTCCGCAATCAGTTCTTTCATCTTCACAAAATAGGGCGCATAGCGCAGCACATGGCATACCGCCACTATCCTACCGGATCTTTTGGCCATGGCCAGGATATCGCGGCATTCTTTTTCGGTGGGTGCAATAGGCTTTTCCAGTAAAATATCGTAACCCATGGCCAGTGCTTTCATGCAGGGGCCATAGTGCAGATTATCAGGCGTGGTAATGATGATGGCATCCGCGAACTTCGGCCGCTCGAAAACGCGTTCCCAGGTATCGAAGCGGTTGGCAGGGTCTATTTTATGTTTGGCGGCATAGCGCTCATTGCGGAGCGGAATGGGTTCGGCCACACCAACAATATCGAGCTGATCAGTATACCTGGCGGCATAGTTGCCGTATACATTGCCCCGGCTGCCTGCTCCGAGCGTAATGGCGGTAACAGGTTTTGCCATTGGCTTGTAGAGCGGATTTTCCGGGAGATCATAAGCGTAGGTATTGTTGCCCATGGCTGCCAGCGTTTCCTTGCCAACAATGGTGGCGCCGATGCTAATACCCAGAGTCTTGATCAGTTCGCGACGTTTCATAGCGGGACTTGATTTGGTGCGTTGGGTAAATGTAGTCCGTTTCTATGAAACATACAACAGCTTGCTGCCAGTGACCGTTTTGTGCAAAGCGTCTGGCTGTAGAATTAATTCACCACTGCATTATAGGTGGCTTTCCATTGGACGCTTCCGGAGATCCCTATTACCTGGGCAAGGATATTACCGCCGCTGCTGGTGATGTTCACGGAACAGCCGCTGAGCGCGCTTTCAATGTCATCCGGGTGCGGGGAATGAATGCTGCCTAAGCTGACTACCCCACCCTGTTTGTTGAAACGAACGAGTTTCCGG
The DNA here is from genome assembly GCA_029202545.1 of Candidatus Pseudobacter hemicellulosilyticus. GTDB lineage: Bacteria > Bacteroidota > Bacteroidia > Chitinophagales > Chitinophagaceae > Pseudobacter > Pseudobacter hemicellulosilyticus. The sequence continues at coordinate 5,027,430 of CP119311.1, read as the reverse complement.
AATACAGCTACTGCACTGCCGGTGCTTGTCTGCCCGATGATGCGGCATTCAAAAAGCCCGGCCTGGCTGTCTGATGGCGTGTAGCTGACCAGTGTGGAAGTGGTGGCGTTGGCTGTGGTGAGCGAGCGCTTTCCTGCATAATCGGCCATGGAATGATCTGCCGGCAGTGTGCTGGTCCGGTTAATGCGATTGGTGCCGGAATCCTGGATCAGGAACTGCCAGGTAGGGAGACTGGTCATAGCAGGCAGGGAATCTTTATTGGCGCCAAGAGAGCCGTTAATATAAAACAGCCTGCTGTTAAGTGCTGCCGGATTGTCCTCATTAATGGAAATGGCATCGGCAGGCCAGTAGGTAATGGTTGGATGGAAAGTTGGATTACTGCTATCAGCATAGCGACCTATCCTGAACCGGTTGCCATTACCGCCGTTGGCCCAGCCAATATCTGTATTCTGGCTGCCGCTGGGGTTATTCCAGCGGTATATGAAACCTCCCGGGGAGTCAGCGCCAATTGTTCTGCCAATGGCTGCGTTGTTAGCGCTGGTGGCAAACCTGGGTGTCATGTTCCCTCCTACCATTACGGACTGGCGGCCTGTTATGGTGTCGCCGTTCAGCTTGCCATTGATAACGGAGGTCCTGTCATTAAATAGTTTGCTGCCGTTATTGCCGAAATTATAGCCTACGGTTACATTCCCATCTTCCCAGATATACATGCGCGGTACATAATTCTTGAATTGCAGGGAATGGTTATCGAGGGTGCCGATCACCATAGTATCACCAAAATCATTACCGGTATGTTTAATATACCTGGTATTGTATAATAGTAAAGTATCGTAGAGGGCATTGGTGGGTCCTTTAGGGTCAATGGTGATGGTATCGCCGCCAAGAACAAAGGAGCTATTGCTCAGCTTTTGGAATTTGCGGAATTCTGTCCTGCCATTTCCTTTATTGTACAATACGCCCGGAATACCCCTGGTGCCATTTTCAAGGATCAGTTCGGCATCGCAGTCTCCATTGGTGACCATTATACTATCGGCTTTGATAGGGTATACAACCTGGGCCCTGAGGGATTGAGTAGTCATGGCCGTCACAGCCAGCAGCAGGTAATAAGCTTTTTTCATATCAATGGGTTTGAGGGCTTACCGGTTTAGAGTGAATTAACAACAACATTATAATTGGCCTTCCATTGAATACTGGTGGCGCTGATGCCGGTCACCTGCACAATGATATCTCCGCCAGAACCGGTGATGCTGACCGTGCAGCCGGTAAGACCTGCATCGGTCTCGTCCGGTGTTATGCTCACGGTGGTCCCTGCTGTTATAGCGCCACCAGTTTTCCTGAACCGGATGGATTTGTTGAAGGTGGCGATGCCGCTGCCATCGGTTTTCATGGCTACAATACGGCATTCAAAGATCCCAGCCTGTCCGTTAGCGGGTGAATAGGCAACGATATTGGCCGGGCTGGCATTGGAAGTAGGCAACGCGTTTTTGCCTGACAGGTCATAGACCTGGTTATCGCTTGGTTGAACAACAGCTCTTCCAAACCGACCGGTGCTGGTGTCCTGCACCAGGTATTGGTTAGCGCCCAGCGAGGTGATGAGTGGAACGGAATCTTTGGCAATACCCACAGAGCCGTTGATGTATAGCGTTCTTGGAGAGAGGTCTTCTGAATTGATAGTAACAGCTCCGGTGCGCCAGAATATCATCATCGGTTTGAATACGGGCGTGGTATTGTTGGACCAGTTGCCGATCCGGAATTTGCTGGCAGTGGGGCCGGCGCCCCAGCCCAGATCAGTATTAAAGCTGCCGGCGGGGTTTTCATTCCATTGACTGATAAGCCCGCCACCCACCGTTGTGCCAATCATATTGCGCAGGTCCTGCAAACCCGGTTGTACGGCAAATTTCGGTGTAGAATTATAATAATAAGCCCTTAGCCCGGACCTGACAATGAGCGAGTCGGTTGTTATCCTTTGGGTACTGTAGAAGTCGCCGTTAACAGTGAGCAGGGATCCATCGGTGGTAGTTGTACCGATCATAATAGCGCCACTACCTAAGATCCGCATCCTTTCAATATTATTGGTCTTAAAGATCAGCGGCACGCTTGCAACGGGGTTGTTAATACCAATGACAGCAGATGTGCCAAAGGTATTGCCCCCCTGGTGAAAGTATTTGGCGTCATAGAACTGTACCGAATCATAAATGGATTGTGCGGCGCCACTGATATTAATGGAAATGGTATCATTACCCAGTACAAAGGAGCTGTCGCTCAGCTGCTGAAAGCGCCTGAATTCTGTCCTGCCATTTCCTTTGTTGTATAACACGCCCGGCACATGACGGGTACTGTTCTCGATGATCAGCTCTGCATTGCCGGGGCTGTTGGTAAGCAGGATACTGTCCCCTTTAAGCTTGTAAATGGATTGTGCCTGTAGCAGGGCAGATACCATTAGCAGGGCAAGGGTCAGGGTTAAAGGAGATAATTTTTTCATTGCTGTTGGTTGTACTGATGAATGGAATGATAAGTTGGTATCTCTATAGTGTTGAATGAATGGTGATGGCGATGGCTGCTTTCCATTGAATAGTGGTAGCGGCCGCTCCATTAACCTGTACCAGGATGGCCCCATTCAGCGTATCAAAATTGACGGAGCAGCCCTCCAGGCTGGTTTCAATATAGTCAGTTTGTCTGGCCGTCATGCTGCCCAGTATGACCACGCCTGCTTTTTTGCGGAAGCTGATGGTCTTGCGGAAAACAGCCATCGCTTCACCATCGGCCGACTGCCCTACAAACCGGCAGTCGAGAAAGCCTGACTGGTCATTGGCGGGTGTAATGGTACTGATGGTTCTTGAAATGCTGGCACCGGTAGATAGGGTGTCTTTACGTACCTGATCCATAAATGCATTGGCGGCGGCTGTGTAAGGCATCCGTTCCAATTGGTTTGTACCGGCATCCTGTACTACAAAATGATGGCTGGCCAACGTACTGGTGAAAGGCAGTGAGTCTTTTAGGATGCCTACCGAGCCGTTGATATAGAAGATCCTGTTGCTGCCTGCTGTATCATTGATAGTAATGCTGCCTGAAGGCCAGTAGATCAGCATGGGGGTGAATACCGGGGCTTCCTGGTTGGACCAGTTGCCGAAGCTCATTTTTTCCGTGTCCCCTGCTGCCCAGCCGATATCTGTATGCTGGGAGGAACTGGGGAAATTCCACCGGATAGTGAGGCCGCCTTTATTGGTGGCGCCAAGCATGGACGTCAGAATAGTATTATCAGGATTTACAATGAACTTTGTGATGCCTCCTGCATTGACCATTAATTGGGTGCTGACATTGGTGATACCGGAGAACAGGGTATCCCTGCCCCGTGCATTGCCGCCTACGTTCAGCATGTTGCCATTATCTGCTAAATTATAGCCAATTGCCACATTCCCATTCTTGAAGATCCTGATCCGGTCCACAAAACTTTTCAGAATGAGGTCCTGGTTGTCATTGGTCCCCAATATAGCCGGTTGGTCAAATCCCGGGTTGGCGTTCCAATAATAATAGCGGGTATTGTATAGCTTCAGGGAATCCAGCAGGGCATTGGTGGCTGCATCCACATTGAAATTAATGGTATCGGCTCCCAGGATAAATGCCTGGTTGTTCAATTTTTTAAATGCTTTAAAGACTGTCCGGCCATTGCTTACGTTGAACAGCGGACCATTTATAGCTCTTGTCCCGTTTCCCAGGATCAGTTCAGCCGGGCAGTCGCCGTTTGTCAGCAGGACACTATCTGCGGTTATCGGGTAGGTTTGTTGCGCAGCGGCCGGCAGGACTCCCAAAGCCAGCACGGTTGCCAGTGCTGCCAGTGGCCGGAGAAGCGGATGTGGTTGGGTTGGTAGGCGCATAGTTAGGTTGGAAGGGTTACAGGGTGTTAATGACTACATTGTAATTTGCCTTCCAGTAAATAGAGGAAGCTGCAAGTCCGGAAACCTGCACCAGGATATTATTGCCACTCTGCAGCAGGTCAACAGAACAGCCGGCCAGTCCTGCATCAATTTCATCCGGTTGCAAACTGGTCAGGCTGCCCAGGTAAATGGCGCCTGCCTTTTTCCTGAAACTGATAGACTTGTTGAAAACAGCGATGGTAGCGCCATCCGCTCCCTGTGCAATGATCCGGCATTCCAGTAACCCTGCCTGTCCGTTAACAGGGGCAAAGCTGCTGATAGTGGTGGCTGAAGCATTGCTGGTCTGAAGGCTGTTTTTGCCAGCCAGGTCAAACAGGCTGTTATCAGTGGGGCTGAGGTTGGTGCGGCCTAATTGTCCGGTGGTAGTATCCTGTACCAGGAACTGGTTTGTTCCTATTTCATTGATCAATGGCAGGGAGTCCTTGTTAATGCCTACCGATCCACGGATATAAAGGATCCTTGGTGTTTTGGTTTCACTGTTGACGGTAATACCTCCTGTTCGCCAAAGGACCATGGAGGGAGTGAATACGGGGCTGACATTATTGGTATACCGCCCAATCCTTAATTTTTCACTGTTTGAGCTGGAAGCCCAGCCCAGGTCAGTATTGTAGCTTCCTTCCGGGTTATTCCACTTGATGATCACGCCGCCACCTACACTGGTGCCGATCATGCCTTTCATGTCGTCAATGCTGGGTTGTACATAGAAGCGTGGGAAGCCGGAAGCAACAGCAGCATATAATTTATTGCTGGCTGTAATGGTAGGGGCTGTAAACTGGTCGCGGATGCTCATATTACCTGCTACGTATAATAAGGAACTGGTAACATTGGTATCACCGATGGAGACAAGGCCATTGGTATGAATTCGTATGCGATCTATACCATTGGTCCTTAAGTTCAATGCCCGTCCTTCATTGATCCCGATGGTGGCCGTGGTGCCGAAGCTATTGCCTCCCTGCTGGAAATACTTGTTCTGGTAAAAGACCATAGAGTCATAGACTGATCTGGCGGAGCCGCTGATATTAACCCGGATGGTGTCCGTGCCCAGGGCGAAGGAGCTATCACTCAGCTGAACAAACCGCCTGAACTCAGTCCTCCCATTGCCTTTGTTGTAGAGTACGCCCGGCACCTGTTTGGTGCTGTTCTCAATGATCAGCTCCGCGTTGCCGGGGGGATTGGTGAGCAGGACGCTGTCCGCACGCAGTTTGTAGACGGACTGGGCGTGCAGGGTTTGGGAAATTAGAAATGACATCAAGGACAGGACTAAGGGAAAAGATTTGCTCATTGCTTACTGGGTTTGGCCGATAATATACTTAGTAATATTTTCTTGTGCTGTCTAATATGCTGGATGTGCAAGTAGATACGTATGGCTTACTCATACTTATATTAAATCAAGTTTGTACAGCTTGTACAAGCCATCGGCTTGACAAGAAAAATGACCATCTTGTTTTCATAGAAGTATATCTGGATTTATGTCTTCTATACCTAAGGTATTTAATGGTATATTAAATATTCTACTGCATTCGACAATCATATCTGCAATTTCATGGTAGGCTAAGGCTTTTCCCGATTCAAAATCTGAAGGTGCTTTAGACATGGGGGTTTGCTTGCGAATTCCTTCCTCTATCAATTTAATAAAATGCCGAAAGAATTCTTGTTCTGTTGAAAGTCGATTATCCATATATGCAATTTATGATTAATGAGTTCGTCTTGATTTCGATAGCTCTTACGGTAGTAGAAACCACTGTTCTATTTTTTGGACCAATAAATCTTGAGCAATTTCGAGATATTGTTTGTTGCGCTCAATATCCCCTTTCCATTTATTAATTAGGCCATTTCGACCTGCTTCGGTCATCGCATCCCAACGTTCCTGAGATACCTTCAAAAAAGGATTTTTTATCAATTCTTCATGTTCTTGAATCGTTTTAATTGTCTTACGAATAGTACTTCGAAGCTGTGATACTGTTTGTTTGGCGTACTCTCTTGCTAATCCCGGATATTTTGCTGCTGCCATACTGGCAACTTTTGATTCTGCTTGCACTACAACTTCCTCAGTTTTAGCTACTTGAATAATTGGTTTAGATACAATGGTCGCATCCTTTGCTATTCCTGCTCCTGAAGATAACATAATACTTATACCAGCATCTGTATAGTCTGCTATAAGTTCAGATTTTTGACTTGGAACACCCAAGGCCTTTAAGCCACTATTAATGGCCCGTTGTGTAAAAGTTTTAGTTTCTTTACCTGTCCACAACTCCATCCATCCGGCTGAAGTAACATCGGCTCCATGCAATACTGCTCCTCCCCCAACAACAGCACCTACACCAGTCCAAGAACTTGCAACACCACCTGCAGCGCCAACTCCCATCTCAAGTAATCCTCCCACAACCTTTAATCCTCCGACAACCCTTGTGCCTACACCAGATGTATCCCCTAACGGATCGCTTAATAATATAGGGCTATTGTTAAATGCGCTATACTGACTTATACCTGTTGTTGGTTTCGGATCCAGATTCCACCTTCTTGCTACTCTCGGATCATACTCCCAGAACTCGGCTGTATAACTATTTCCGAATCCTTTGATCTCATTACTCATCTCCTGTCCATTGAACCCATACCTGTATCCTATACCTCTAAAATGTCTGCCTGCCATTAGCATTCCAAATGGGTAATAATCCTGTGCGCTCATCACCTGTGCTACGAAATGATCAACTGTACTGTCATTAAGTGATCTGCCTAATTTTTTATCACTTACGGTTGCCAATATGTTGCCTAAATGATTGTTTAATTCAAAATATTTATTGGCTCTTTCAAAGATAATCCCAAACCCATTTCCCAGCAAAGGCATTGTTGTGTCTGCTATTGGAGCCAGTTGCTGAACGTTAGTGCTGCAGCTTATTATTCCCATTTGGGTACTGCCATATAGGCTCAATTCTGTCTGTGTTAGATCTCCTCCAAAGGTTGCAGTTTGGCCTGAAATATATACACTAATTATGTTGCCTTGTGCATCTCGTGTATACCAAGTGTTAACTGATCCAGTATCTGATATTAATTGTTTGCTGATCCTATTACCGGATGCATCGTAAGTATACCAGATAACACTTCCGTCCTTTTTATGAATGCTATTGATTTTTCCATAGACGGTCCAAGAGATTCGGCTGATGTTCTCTGCACTATCAGCAATTAGGTTGCCGATGGCATCATACCGGTAATTGCCCGCAGGCTGTGAGTCAATGTCCGTAACGTAATTACCTGCCGGAACCGTATCAGTAATATGGTCAAGTTTGTTTGTGCCGGGAATATAATGATACCTGAGGCTGTCCATACCTAAGGGGTTTCCTGCAAAAGTGTTATTGCCCTGACGCTTATACCCCATGATATTGCCGTTAGGATCATAGCTGACCCTTTCCTGAAAGTCAGGGACTTTAACAATATCACTCCAGCTATTCCCTTTTTTATGCCAGGCATCCATTGCCTTCAGCCTATTAAGCTGATCATACTTGTAGTTGTACAATAATGGTTGCTCTAACTTTCCAATATTAACAGCCATACTGCTAATATTGCCATTATACAATGGCATATTGTCTGTCCCCAGCGCCAGTTGACTGCCGAAGGCTGGGCCATTGGCGCCACTGATGGGAAGATAATCATTATTGTAATAGTTGAGTGTGAACTGCAACGCAGGTGCAGCGATATTGCTGCCGCTACTGCCATCTGCTTCCAGTAAATATCCTGAGCCCTGGTGTACGTCCGGATTGACAGATTTCAACCATCCTTGCAGAGAGTAGGTATAGTTAATGCCCTGTACTTGCTGTTCACCCAGTACTGCCCTGGCTAAAGGCCCATGCAAATAATAACTGTAGAAAGCATCATTGTCCCAGTTAATGCTATCCCTGCTGGTCAATACATGCGTAATCCTGTTCTCTGCATCATAGTGATAACGGTGATAGAAGGCATCCGGCTGGCCAGGCTGGTAAGCCACTTGGTTCACTTTGCCGCTAACCAGGTCATATTGATATACCAGCTTCTTAAAGCGATTGCCATTATTAGCCATAACACCTAATCGATAATCCTGTATCAGAGTGTCTATATTTCCAAGATTGTCATAACTGTAATAAGTAGCAGTGGCCATTCCGTTGGTGTCCAGATCGGCTGCTGTACTATATATGGCTGTCCAGGACACGCGAGAACGCAAATTGGTAGCTGCCAGTACCGGTTCCAGGGGCTCATAAGGATAATCATAGTTGGTTTTCGTGATCTGCTCAGCTGTATTAGCAGCAGCATTGAGCCAGCTTTGTAAAGAGGATGGGTTACGGCTGATCAGATTGCTAATAGCAGTTGCACTGCTTAATTGCCCTGCCTGCACAATCCTGCCGATGGAATCATATAAAGTGTAGCTGTAGTGATCTTCTTCTTCTTGCATTGCATTCTGAGAAATCGCTAACCTGCCCAGCCGGTCATACCAGAACCGGCTTAATCCTCCATCGGGACTTTTCTGCGCTACCATCTTGTTAATGGTATTATACCTGTAAGTAGTCGCCTGCTCATGCGCCGGCATTAACACCTGCTTATTCTTCCGGGCGGCCTTCACCTGTGCCAGCCAGCTGGGATCGTCATTAGGCTTCACCCCTGCCGGCGGAATGGTTTTTACCAGGTTGCCTGCTTGGTCATAATAATACAGGGTATAGTGGTATTCTCTTCTTGCATGGGTTACTGTAAAGCTTTCATACCTGTACGCCTGTAGACATTTCTCGTTATACTTCTGCTCAAAAGCGCCGGTCAGCGAATCCTTATAATGCCTGAAAAGCTCGGTCGATTTGCTCACCGCAAAGAAAGTGCTGTCCGCACAGCGGCCGGAGGAATCTACTTTCACTCCCGGGAATAATGGCGCTGCTTTGCCACAGAGCCGCGGCCCCTCGTACACCATATAACAGCTGCCATTATTACGGCATAGCAGGCTGGAATCCCGCACTGTCACTGCTGCCATGGCAAACAAGGTATCTGTAAAGAGCGGCATTAATTGCTGGCTGCCTTCCAATACCCAGTTGACCCGACTGAACGCCGGACTGCTCAAACCAAGGTTGACGGTATTGTCGTAACAGTTGGTCGGTGAATTTTGCTGCAAGGTGAGCAACATCGCCTGGCTGTTATTGGTGCCGGCTACGGCAAAACCCGAGCTGCCATTGGAAGCCAGCCTGCCAATCAGTTTGGAACCGGGTACACTGGTCTCGCTGGCCCAGAGCTGGTTGCCGCTGGCATCAACACGCTGCCAGTAAATATGCGGGCTGCTGTTGCCGGTCTGTCCCACCAGGTAGGTGCCGTCAGCAGAAGCCAGGATGCCGGAGGAGCTGACACGTGTGCTGCCCGCCGGCCTGGTGAACTGTTTGTAGGACAATACCTGCCCGCCGCCATTGAGCTTTACAACGGCTACCTGCTGATCCGTGGTGCCCAGCCTGTCGGCAGTGGTGGCGCCCACCAGAAATCCGCCAGGTACAGCCTGGATATCATTAAAGCGAATGCTGGTGGAAGGTGCATTGTCCGGCGCGTAATGCCAGGAACTGTATAGTTCGCCGGTCTCGCTGCCAACACGATGTACTACGCCATAGTAGCGGTTGCCCATATTGAGATCATAGGCCGTACCAGCCACAAATAACGTATCATCCTGCTCCAGCAAGCTGAAGGAAGCTGAACCGTCATAGCTGATGGTATCCGGGTCATTGTCGCCACAAGCACTATAATACAACCTTGCCGTACCGAATTTATGCGTCCAGCTGATGTTGCCACCGGTATCCAGTTTACTCAGTACAAATTCACCGGCGCCGCTGTGTTCATTGTAGATACCGAGTGCGGCATAGCCGCCGTCACTGGTGGTCACAATATCATAACCGCGTTCACCATAGGTGGTATTGAAGCCGATGGTCTTTGTCCAGCTGGTATTGCCACTGGCATCCAGCTTGATAACCATCATCTCGCCTTGTGTATGGTGGCTGGAGTGCGTGGTGCCGATGCCTATGAAGCCCCCGTCTGCTGCAGGTTTTATGCGGTGCAGGCGGTCGTTGCCAAGGCCACCGGCCCTTTTGCTCCACAGGATATTGCCATTCTGGTCAGTCCTGGTAATATTGGCGTCTGTGGTACCCCCCGGCTGCTGGATGCTGCCGGCCAGGATATAACCGCCACTGCTTAGTGGCCGGATATCGGAAAGACTGGCCGACTGGTCGCTCAGGTACAAATTGCCAATAGGCTTGTCCTGGCAATGGAGGCTATCGTAAATGACGCTTGTATGATTGGCGCAGGTTTCCCGGAACTGTATATATTCCCAGGCCTGCAGCGAAAAGCCCAGCCTGTTGTTCATGAAATTCTGGAACAGCTGGTTGATCTGCAGCTGGGTGCTGTCTTCCGGATCAGTGATCTGCTGCGGCACTTTTCCTTCATAGGCCACTGTGAACTTTTGGTAGAGGGAATCCACAATAGTACAGGTGGTGCATACCGTTCCGGTATTGCACTGCATGGAAGGCGGCAGCAGGATAGCTTTGGGCAGCCAGGTGCAATTGCTGCCTGCCGGTGTATTACACAGGGAGCGAAGCAGGTTCAGGTCCTCATTGCTGATCTCTATCTGCTGGGTCCGTTTGAGGTAGGCTGCAAAGGAATAATCCCCCTGCCCGGATAACATATAGGTATTGTACAGGTCGTTGATGAGCTGGCATTCACAGTCCGATGGCTTGCTGTAAACGGGTTTGTTGATCCAGGCCGACTGATTACCATAAGCCTTTGGCGTATTTAGCAGCTCTGCATTACAGGTCAGTGTTTCATCAATGCCATGCGCTTCATTGTACGCTTCAATGATATCCCGGAAACTCCGGAACACATAGGCTGTTCCTGGCGGCGTGTAGGTCTTGCCCGCGGGCAGGCTGCTGGCGCCATAAGGATGATCCTCATCGCAGGCCATGCGGCACAAAGCCTGGAGGCGTGGAATGATGGTGTCCCGGAGATGCGCCGCATTATATTGACAGGGCGCCAGCTGCAGGGTCCACTGATGAACAATGTCACTGCTGTTCTCGTCATAATATTTGCTCAGCTCAGCCTGGGTTTTGTTATAGGCCTGGCTGGCGGCAGCGGTATTATTGGCTGCCTGCAGCATATAATCCATACTATTCTGCTGGATAACCTTCCTGGTCTCTTCATTGAACACGGGTGTGTGCTCTACTGCATACAAGGCTGCTGCCGTAGGTACTGTTGTATAAGCAGGATTACGGGGCGTACAGCCGGTTGTTGTGGTCGTGATCTTGTTGAGGATATCCTGTTTCACGTTCAGGTACAGCTGCCGGAAATTCTTCCAGGCCATGTCCAGGTCGCCCTCACAAAGGGTATTAGTATCAAACCAGTTGGTGGCCGATGTATAAAAGCTGATGCAGCTGGGATCGGCGGCTTCACATTTGGTCATAATGCAGGCCATGGCCCACATGTTCAGGGTGGGGTTGCCGCCGGCCGCCGGCAGGTAGTTGAGTATCCTGTCTTCTATGTATCCTCTCCAGGCAGCGCCCACTGCGGCCTGCGGATCTGCAAACGCCGCATTGGCCGGGAAAGGATAATTACTGTTGGCGGATGGGTTCAGGTAACCTTTGTCCCTGGCTTCCCGGAAGGTTTGCACAGCTTCCATCTCCTGGTTCCACCAGATAGCGGGTCTGTTGGCTTCCAGCGCCTGCAATTTGCAGTACTCCGGGTGGTAAGGCAACAGCGCTTCTGCCCAGGAGCCACGGAAGTTCTGGGTGAACTGGCTCATGGTAAGCTGATTGGGCAATATCATCCTGTCGCTTTCCAGGTTGTATACACTGTCCTGGTATCCGCTTGCATCCTGGTATATTACCTCATCTAACTTATAAACGGGTGGATGGTTGTTATCCTCCACACCAGTGGGCCTTTCAAAAAAGATAGAGTATTTATCGCCTTTGACCCTGTTGGTGTCTGCATACTGTCCATAGGGCGGTGTCATATCCTGCAGCATCATGCTGCGGAGATCGGCGCCGACAGACAGGGAGTCGCCGCAAAGTTTATTGCAGGCGCTCATGGCGTTCTTATAGGCGGTATTGATATCGTTCCGGAAAGCCGCCGTGTCCGCGGGCGACAAACCGCTTTGCTCCATGAACGAGTTCCTGAATGCAGTCAGCGTGCCTACGCTTTCCTTGCATTCGGTGCAGGTGGTGACGCAGGTTGGGTTGGACAATGCCACCAGTGTGCGTTGTTCCTCCAGGTATTGCTGCATGGACACGCAGGTATTGCCCGGCAGGTATACGCTATCCCGGTAATAGAAATACGCATCCTTATTAATGCTCAGCTTCTTGGTGATCAGGTAGCTGCCTTCGGAAAGGTACAGGGGGAAAGACAGCTGCATGGGCAGGTTGGGTTGCCCGCAATCGGCGGAGAGACTGGAGAACTGGAAATTCCGGACAAGGGTGTCAAATGCTTTGCCACCGGGCAGCGTCTGGTTATTGCAGTTGTCGGTAATGGTGATCTGCAGATCGTACCGGCAGGAATAACACACAGGGAGCGACTGGCAATTGGTATCTCCCAATGCCGCAGGGTCCAGCAAATAATTGAAATGGAAAGTATCCGCCATGGGCACCAGCATGGATTTCTGGCTGATCATGGACAGGTCGTCAAGGATAACGCTGCCGGAATCCGACAGGGTCTCTGTAATCATACTGCCAATATTGGATGGCAGCGCATCCATACCTGCGGGTGTATTCCCGGCCAGCGCTGTGGCGATGGTACGGCCCCGCATATCTATATAGCTGACACTGTACTGGCCATTGGCGTCCCGGATCATATTCTTGAAATAATGCGAGCGGTTGCCAACTTCCGTTCCAAACAGGGCGTCCAGTTCCGCCTGGTCGGGAGTGCCATAATAATATTTTGTTTCATGGCCGCTGCCCAGCTGGTAGTTCTTCCCTACCCCGCCCTGGCGGCTGATCCGGCCGGTATTGTCCGGCAGATACTCGGTTTCAGTGAAGGGGTAATTTTCTGCATCAGGAATGAACTGGTTCATCCCCTCCCCTTTCAATGGATTATTGGGAGAATAATAATTGGCCGCACCGGAAATATTGCTGAGGCTGTCCGCATGCGCATTGCAGAACTGATCTGCTGAATAGAGCGTGTCAAAACTGGAGGCGCTGTATTCCGTGCCATTGATGCCAACATTAAAGCTGGCCGTGTATTGAACAATATTGCTCAGGCTGGGGGCCGGCATCACCTGGATAGTGGGCCTGCCCTGGTAATCATAATAATTCTCCGCCACCACCGTACGTTGGGTTGTATTGTCCTTGGTGACGGTTTGCCGTCCTTTCAGACCGCCGTCAAAATACTGGACCACCACTTTGCGCTTTCCTTCTTCAGCAAAGGAAATAGTGGATTGCCAGTTTAACGGCCGTTCATGACCATAAAAACCAAAGCTACCCATCACGGCAGTGCCGGCATCGGTACTCCAGATAGCGGGTATCACGGAATTACGGGCGCCCTGCTTTATAGGGCGGACCCGGACATACAATGCCCCGCCATTATCATACAATAAGGGAATGCTGTAGGAATTGCCTGTAGTGGTGATCCGGCTGGCGTTGTGGAGGAACAGGCCGGATCTATTGCTGTTCGGGTTATACCTTCCGAGGGCTGTGGAATCAATATAGGTCCATTCCAGGTCGTAGGCATCCGCTCCCCGCACATTGGTCCAGCTGACCAGTAACTCATCAGGATTGGGAACGGTGGGAGGATGAACCGTGATGCTGGTCACTGTATTGGTGCAGGAGAAGATGAAGGCCGGTTTGGCGGTCAGCTGGTTTTCTACCAGCAGCACCCTGCTGACATCCCAGCTGCTGACATTGCTGCTGATGGAAATGATCTTTACGGTCACCCTGCGCCCGCCGCTGAAGACAAAGCTGCTGCGGCTGTTATAGGCATTCACCGAGTCATAATTGATGGTGAAGTCGCGGGTGATAGAATCCGTGCTGGTACCATTGGAATAAATGATCCGCAGCTTGACGGTTACGGTAAAATCCGTTTTGAGCCACCAGTCTGTGGCTTCATTGATCTTCAGGGTAACCAGGTTATTGACCTTATAGGCGGTATCCAGGTAACCTGAGCTGCCATAATTGAAAAAGGCAGAATCTTCCACGGTCCTGGAAGAATCCGTTTTCACCTGGTTCAGACTTCCATCCAGGACTGCCCGCGCTACTATACCTCCCCCTTCATTGGCCGTACTACGATAGCCTGTCAGCAATGCGGCTGCCAGGAACAACAACTTACAAAAACGATGTATTGCAAATAGTGGCATGGTGCAGGATTATGGGTTTAAGGGTTTGGTCAGTGCGCTGCGTGTTTCCCGTATGGTGAGGATGCCCCGTTCCGTCTCTTTTTTCATCCGCACCAGGGTGCCGTCGTCATCATATTCATAATAGGTGGCATAGTTGTTCTCATCCAGTTCCGCCATGAGCCGCAGGTTAACGGAATTGTACACGTAAGACTTCATCTGTGCATGATAGGGATGGATCCGGATATCATCGAAATAAGTAGTGGCAATATCCGAAGCGGTCATGGTCAGGGTCAGCTGTGTGGCGTTGGCCGGTACATCTATCAGTGCCTCGTACCGCTGCCAGCCTTCTACTATATTACCCGAGGGTCTCATGCTGATACTGGTGGTAGCGCCTCCGTTAAAGGTCAGGATCAGGAAATTCCGGGTATAGGTTTCGCAGGCGCAATTACCGTCTTCTTTCACCCAGCCGCTCACCAGTATGCGTTTGCCGGCCACAGGTGAGAATAAGGGTAAGAGGGTGTTCTTTGAGGCATTGATGCCTTTAAGCGCGGTGCCCTGGCATGGATCAGGTGTGGTAGCACTGGCTAATAACATGGGTGTTTCTGCTGTTGCTGCTGTTATATTCACCGTGATGCTGGCGGTTGTACCCTGGTTCACCCGGAGACTGTACAGGCCTGTATGCGCCTGCGCACTGGTGAACTGATTCTGGAATGCAGAGAAATCTGCTGAGCGCTCTTCGGTACAGCCGGTATCGCAGGAGTTGATATTGAAACCATAATCTTCAAATCCTTCATACATGGCTTCCCGTACCCGGCTGTTCTGGACCACTGCTACAGGCATCACCTGTCCATATCCATACAGTCCTGCATTGTAACGGCCCAGCGGATCTTTGTTTTCCAGTTCAAATCCTTTGCGATTGAACAGCAATACCTCGCTGTTCCAAACCCAGCGACTGCTGTCATAGGTGGGCTTCCAGCGGTTCTGCTGCAGTTTCCAGAAGGATTCAAAATCATCTATCCTGCCCTGTGTGCGGATATTGGTGGGTTGTAATGGGTCTGTCTCTTTCCGGTTGCCGTAATACACATAATTTTTCACCGGTCTGAAATTACCGAGGATACCGTAGAGGTATGGATTGACCGTGGTGTCGGTAATAGCGCTGTAACAGCTTTTACCGTCCACCAGCTTACACTGCGCGGTACCATGGTAAACGAGCCGGGCGCCAAATGTATCTACCGGTATGGCCGGTGCTACATAGGTCACTTCTATGACCGGCCATTTGGTGGAGTCGGTATAGCGCTGGGAATAGAAAGTGGAATAATAGTTACCATAACCTTCCTGCAGGTAGCCTGGCTGGCCGTTACTGCCGGCGGAATCCGTGGACCAGCTGCCCTGCAGGTTGCGGGAGCCCTGTGTGAGCATGAAGCTGGAAGAAGCATAAACGCCTTCCAGGTAACCGGTCAGGTAATCTTTGATATCAATGGCCTGGTCCTGGAACGGTGTGCTGAGGCCTACCGTCCGGTACCAGCTGCTGAAGAAGCTCTGGTTATATAAGGTATCCAGCCGCTGATTCGGGAACCAGCCTGAAGGCCCTGTCAATGCTATGCTCAGGGTATCTATCGGGTGCGTGGAGTTAGCATTGGGATAGGCTGGCGGCAGATGACCCCGCTGATCTGCCTTCAGCAGCAGCTGTGCAGAAAGGATATGTGCATTGGCAGGCAGGTATTGCAGGCTGCCGAATTGCAGGAGCGCTGCTGCATTCCTGGGCGCTCCGTCAACTTCCAGGTTGTTTTCCACCAGCAGCCTGTCCATGTTCTGCTGGACTATGGCGGTGGTATCCTGGTAGGGGGCGCAGCCCGGCGTATTGGATAACAGGCTTACGGAAGCCTGTGGTTTGATGCGGATGGTGATTGTATCCGGCGGGCTGATCACTACGCCCGGCCTTTTAAAGATCACTTCGCCCGTAGCACCGCAGGCCGCACTGGTCAGCTCTGTGAAAGTGAGCGGCAGGCCGGACCGGCTCTGCATGGTCACTATGGCGTCTCCGATATAAGCCATGTAAGTGGAGCTGGTACGGTTCAGGTTGAGTGCATAAAAGGGTTTGTCGGCGTTATTGGACAACAGGCGGCAGTCCGACAGGTTGATATTGTATCCTGCATTGATAGCCTGCTGTACCAGGGAGCCAACTGTGATATGGGCATATTTTTCAGTATAGAGCTTATTACTTTGGATCAGGTACTGGAAGAAAGGCCTGAGGCAGTTGCAGGCCTCCTGTGCAGCCCTGATGCTATCCAATGGGGTGACCACACAGTTGGTGGTCAGGTCCGATCGTTTTTTATCGGCCACTTTCCAGTATTGTGCCAGCTCACTGGCCGATGCTTCCAGTACATGGATGCTGGAGTCCAGTACCAGTTTGTACTGTCCCGAGGCGTCTTTTACCAGCGGACTTTTCAGGCTTGTCAGGCCGCCTACCGCACCTGCCTGGTTCCTGCGGCCGGAGCGGATGACCTTTAGGGCTACATCGTTCCCGGTAAAGGGTGTTCCAAAGCGGTCTACCAGGAACAGCTTCTGTGCGCCGCCCCGGACAATATTGGTATCAATGACCCAGAGCTTGTACGCTTCGGGGAAACTGGCAAACTGGTTCTGACAATTAACAGTGCTGATGGTTTGTTTGCTGTATACCAGCAGTTCATCACCGGCAGTGAAATAAGTGCTGTCCGGATATGGTAACGTAGAGGTGATCTTTCCAGCCGAGATATTCACATTTTTGAGCTGGGCGCCAATATTTTTATAGGCAGGCCCAATGCCCTCATAAGCCCAGTGAGAAGGGATGGTGAACTGGTAAACGGGATCGTCAAATTCGTTCTGGGTGCGGGTCAGCAGCGGTTCGCCGGTCTCACTGTCATATAACAGGTTGGCGGTGGATATCCTGCTTCCCTTATCAATGCTGACCACACTGTCCAGGATACCGAAGCGGTAGATCACCTTGGTCATGGCGGCCGACCGGAACTGGTTGGTGGATTGCTGGTAAAGGCTTATCAGCGAAGGGATGATCACCGGCCATACACCGGCTGTAAAAAGGTCTACGTTCACGTTCATATTACCACCTATAGAGGTGGAGGTCTGATCCCGCATATCAGTCATCAGCTCCACATTCTTACCGATAGTGGCGGCTGTATCTATCCTGCCCTGCGGATCAATGGTTGTCACCGTGTTTTTGAGCGTTTTTACAGTAGCAAACTGGTTCTCTACCCTGTAGAAATATTCCGTGTAGGAAATAGGATGGACCGGGTCGGTTTCGCTGTAGGTAGCCTGTGTCCTGGGTTTGCCGTTCATATCGTTCAGCTCCACTTTGAAGCCCTGTGAAACGGTGAGATAGTTTTTGGCATCAATGCGGAGGAAGTTGCTGATAGCAGGTTTATACCTTTTTTTGCTGTTGTTGTCCAGCATGGACCAATCCCAGAAAGTGGGGAAATCATAGCTGGTATAAAAAGTAGATTCGGTATAGCCGTTGGCTGATCTTGTTTTGGTAGCATTCACGGTGCGCATCCGCACTTTGCTATAGCCTACTGAAGCACCGGGAAAGAAAGATTCTGCCAGCGGTTCCTCGGAATACATACCGGCGGCAGGCGCCAGCATGGAAGCCTGGTTCAGGTATTCAATGGGTAGGTGGAAAGGGTTTTCATCGCCCCCGATAGAGGGCTCCCAGGCCGCTACACCACTGCTGATGGTAGTGGGCTTCCCATTAATATTCCTGGTAGTGGTGTACTGGTAATGCTGGCCATAAACAGATTCCTTTTTGCCGGTCATGGCATTCCAGGAATCATAAATATAAATGCTCTTTACCCGTAGGCCGCCACCGAGCTTTTTCAGGCCCGGCGCATTGAGCCTGACAAAGGAGCGGCTGGTATCCACTGAGGACGCCCATCCCACCATCCTGGCTGAATTGTTGAAACCATTCAGCAGCACGGCTATGTTGCTGAACATGGAGAGGACCACTTTCACACCATCTATCCAGCCCATATCATCACTGACCTCGGAGCCGGGATAGGCTTTGGAAGGCAGGTTGAGGCGCAGGTAGTTCAGGGCGGTAGTGGCCAGGGGACTGAATGAGCCGGCCCCGGTCCCGTCCTTGCTCACTCCTTTGACCTTTATCCAGATGGTCTGTCCGTCCAGCTGACCGTACCAGTTACGGGCGTCTGTATCAGGATCTGCATAGCAGGGCACGTATTCCGAACCACTGCCGAACATATCCGAAGGCATCTTTACATATAATTTGAAATATAGCTTGCCAATATCTTCCAGGTAGCGGGCATACAACTCCTGCTTGCTGCTGACGGATATGGGCACTTTTACATAGATGTACAGGTTGTCGTGCGAGGAATTATAGAGTCGGTTGTTATTGCCGCCTAAGGTATCTGTTCCAAAGCCTGCCAGCTTGAACAGCTGGGCAGCTCTGCGGTTCTGGACAAAGCCGTAATCGTCACTTTCGTATTTTACTTTGATGCGTCCACCGGATGGCAGCTTGATGGAGTCCAGCATCCAGGCGCCTGCATTGGTGGCCGCCAGGCTGCTGTCCTGGAGACCATAGGGATAGTCTGCATTGCTGATCCTGTTTGTGCTGGTATAGCCGGGATTCTGCGCGGGCGATTTATAGGTACCCCATTTGTCGGAGGCATTGGTGCCATACCGGGGATTATTCTGGTGGTAATGAAAAACGTAGGGATTTTGCTGGCCTTTATCGTTCCCGTTGTAGGTGAACCAGACCTTTTTCAGGGTCAGTTTGCCGGAGTCGTTCACCGGGCGGTTGATGCCGCGGCACAATTCATAGCTGTATTCAAAGTTGACGGTCTTGATAGGCCGGGAAGCTGTTCCATGCTGCAAAAACGCTGCTTTGGAATAGAGATCAATTTTTTTCAGGCAGAGTGCTTTGTTATTGGTGAATTTATTCCCGTTCTCATCAATCTCCATCATGTCCGCCCGGGGTTGCAGGGTGAAAGTGGCTATCATGGTCTTGGATTCAATGGAATGGAGGTACCACATTTCCTTGGTGCCGGAGATATAATGGGCCCTGTCGTCCCGGTCATAGGTCTTCAGTCCTTCATTGAAATTGGCGCTATCCTTGATATAAGGCGCCCGCCACTGGAAGGGATTGGCTATGCCGCTGGTTTTGGAATAATTGAATTTAACGGCGTCGCCGAGGTCGTCATCCGTGATGCCGTCATTGGTAAGGTCTACATAGTCGTTGGAGAAAAGGCCGGTCAACAGGAAAGTATGGGCATAGGCCGGGATCTCTTCTTTACTGAAATAGCCTTCTTTACCTTCACTGTTCCTGGTGGTATTGTCTTTCCCTTTGTTATAGGCCACCAGTCCCTTTTCTGCATTGCCTTTGCCGCCGTCCACGCTGAAGCTAACCTCTTTCTGGCGTATATTATATACAGGGATGCCATATAGGTATTTCCTGCCGTCAGGGTTCAGTACCGTGATCTCGGAAATATGGTTGGATTTACGGAAGTTGTTGACCCTGTCTTCCCGGGTGAGCACGTCATTGACGCGGTCAGTATCATTGAAGTCATGGAGATAGAGGAATTCTCCCGGGATCCGGAAATGCTCTTCAAATTTCATGTTCACATCACTGGGTTTCCGCCAGGCCAGGCTCATGCGGATATTACCTGCATTCTCATAATAGTCTACTTTGATATCGTACAGTTTTCCTTCAACGAAGTTGAGCTTGCAGCTATCCCAGCCGGGGCGTTTATTCCAGGAGTCCATGACCAGTGAATCATTGACCCACATGCGCATGCCGTCGTCAAACCGGGATGCCAGTGTATAGGTCCCTGTTTCCGGCGTCCGCAGCCTGCCTGTCCAGCGGACGGAGAAATTGTCCCTCGGAAAACTTTCATCTATCCAGTTATTATCATACCATAACGGAGAATTCGATTTCCCGGCGTTGAAATAAAGCTCGTCTACCTGTCTGGTCCTGACAGGGGTTCCGCTGCATTCCTTATTGGTATAATAGTGTGCCATGAGGCCGGTGCCTTTACCAACGGCATCTTCGGGTGTATTGTCAATACAGTCCCGCAGCCAGAACTGGTTCACTTCATAACGTTCAATCTGTTTGGTATGGCCTACTATAGCGGCTTCACCGGCGGTGAGGTAGGATATCACCTGTGCGCGCTTGTCCCGCGTGTTCCTCACCACGTTGTCATTGGTGAGGTTGACCCTGCCCACTTCCTTTTTGTTTTTGTAGCGCACCAGCTGGTTGGTGGTGCGGATGCCGGGGCTGCTGGCATTGGCCTGGTAGAGTGCCGGCGCTACCACATCGTCCCCGCCGATAGCATCATAGAATGCGGTGGAGTTGATTGTCTTTTCACCGGGATTGCGGAAATAGGCCGCTTCAAACAGTCCCTGCTGTTGCCGGAAGGCCAGGGTTTTGGCCAACGGGTTTTCCGATAGCCAGGGACCAGCCTGTGTGATGGAATAGTTGGCGTTCATATCGCCCCCGGCATGCGCCAGGTTACCGCCGCCGAGGTCAACGCTGGCGCCACCGGTGATGGTCTTGCTGCGGTTGTAATGGTCGGCCACAAAACCGATATCTCCCCGGTAAGCCCTGAAGCTGCCACCGGTCCCTTCGCCGGATACAGAAAAAACATCGTAGGTGTAACCGGGCACTGCTATATGCGGTACTTCGGGTTTTTCCCGGTAGGCGATCTCTTTTTCCCGGTTGTAGTCGGTCAGGGCTGCCCAGTTACTGCCCATCTGCTGGAGGTTGAGGTAACCAAAAACAGGCATGAGCAGACTGGTATCGGCGCCGGCAATATATTCCGAGCCGTAATAGCCGCTGATATAAATATTGGGGTGGAAGCCAAATAAAGCGGCGCCGGTCTTTGCCGTAAAACTGAAATTGAAATTGGTCATGGGCATGGAGATGGACGGCGTATAGGAAGGCCAGGCAAATGACTGACCGCCTGAAAAGAAATTGCCGCTACCAGACTTGTTCTTTTCTGAATTGCGGGCCAGCACACTGGCATTCATTCCCAGGCTGATCTCTTTCAGGCCGCTGCGGGTGTTGTAGGGAGCTGCCAGTTGCATACCGAAGGCGGCGCCGCCGGTATTGGATTCATCCATGACCTTGTATTTCAAAGAGAGGTTGGGTGCTATGGTAAACCCATTCTGGGAGTTATTGGTAAAGGACAGTCCGCCGGATAACGGACCTTTGGATTTATCGCCGCCGTTAATGGATGCATTCAGCGCTGTTTCCAGTCCCCAGCCTGTATAGGTACTATGGAATACGCCCAGGCTGGCGCCCGCTTCTATTATCGGCAACCCCTGCACTTCGGCATTCCCGCCAACCGTTACACCCCAGCTGTTATTCGGTTTCAGGTGGCTCACCTTCCGGATAGTGTCCGCCCCACCATTAAAATCATCGGGCACCCCACGCATATTCCGCGTAATGCTGCCCGGATTGATATTCCAGCCGAGGCCTACCCAGCTGGCTTCCTCATCCATGGAAATGCCGCTGTGATAGGCGATGTTGACAGGATAGCCGCCAACGTCCAGCAATGGGATATTGTAAGAAAAATCCCCGCTGAAGAGATCCACCATATTGTTGGCATTCACCGATTGAAAGGAGGAGGATTCCGGCTGGCCCGGTCCGCCAATATCGGTTTTGTCCGGGCTGGCAGTAGTGGCTGCTACGGGTTCATCCGCTGACAGTATCCGGGGGCCGGGATTGGGCGGGGCTACCACAGGCGCCGGGGGCAAAATGCCGAAAGCCAGTGGCGCCGGCCATTTCAGGGGCAGCGGACGCGGGTTGGCGCCTACCCTTTCAGCAATGAGCAGCTGAAAGCTGAGTAAGCCGGTCATCAGGGAGGCAGTCTGTTTCCTGTATTTGAATGCTAAAGAGAATAACATGCTGGATCTGGTTTTGGGGGATTAAGGCCTGGCGGGCAGGATGTCAATGGGTGTGGGTGTCCAGGTGAATTTTACGCTCCACCATTCATTGCGCTCATCCCTGAATCGGAATAGGTATACTTTATTGCGACTGAATTTTTTTCGCTGCAGGGTCAGTGGTATCCTGTTGTGTCCCTGCTTCACCGTCAGTTCACCTTCCTGTACTACGGGGTTGCCGGCATCTTCCAGGCTGCTGATGGTATAGCGGATGATCTTGTTGCCGGCGGCATTGTCCCAGGACAGCTTCAACTGATCACCCGCACTGGCAATAAAGGCATCTTCATTTCTTTTTAATTCTATATAGCTGTCGGACGACTGATTGCTCTTTGCAGGGTGGTTGCCTGCTACCCGGAAGGTCCAGGTCTCACTGAGGCTTACAGCCTGGAACCCATTCAGCGCAACAATGCGCCAGGCATAGGTCCTGGCCGTATCCAGCGCCATCCTGGAAGCAGGATACTGGCTATACAGGTAGCGGATACGGCCGCTGCTATACACGGGCACATTCTGCTGGATGGCTTCCGCAGGCGCCTGTCCGGGAAGTACTTCCACTACCAGCAGTTCATAGGCCGGATCGGAGAACAGGGCCAGTGGCGCCGGTGGCAGCCAGGTGAATTGCGGATAGGCGGTCAGCAGCGAACTGCCATCTTCAGGTGTATTCAGCAACGGAGGACTCAGGGGATCCACATTCAGGAGGATACAGTTCTCTGCCAGCGGCATATTGGTCTTCTGCGCATCCAGTATGGTATAACAGGCCTGATAACTGCCCACCGGCAGCAGCCCCTGCTGGTCCAGGCTGGTCAGGGTAGCCTGGGAGCTGTACTCATAGTGAACCGGTTCAAAGTCCTTGCCCTGCAATAGCCTTGAGCCGTTGTTCAGGGTGATAGGCCCGGAGATGGCGGATAATAACGGCTGGTTGGTCTTTACGTCCAGCAATACAAGACTAACGCGGATGATGCGTGTGCTGCCGCCATTGGCCAGCAGCATATTCCAGAGCTGGTTCTTGACAAAGACGCCCATGGGCGGAACCTGGAGGGTTAAACTGACCTGCGCCCGGGTACCGGTGGCCAACCCTATGAACAGTAAACTGAAAATGATCCATTGTTTAAACATAATGGCAGTATTCAGAACGTTTTGAAATAAGTTAATCGCCCCGTATTGTTGGCTATCAATTGCTTGTTCATGCCCGGCATATATCCTTTGTCGGCCGAGCATTGTATCTGTCCCAGTTTCGGCAGCTGCAGCAGCAGATCGGCCGAGTATCCCCACTGTCGCACAGCATATTCCGTCTGGTAATTGTATTTGACCCCTCCGCCAACAGTGATGAACCGGTTGAGGGCGTACAGCGCTTTACTTTCCAGCATGTACAGGGTATAGTCCGTGTTGGCCGCTGCATTGGCATTGGCCTGCAGCGTCAGCGGCCCCAGGAATACAGAATGGTTCAGCATCAGGTTCCTGGCATTGAAATACACGAAGCCGGAATCATTGCTATGGTTATAAAACTGTGTATAGATCAGCGCGCTGCTCATCATGACCCTTTGCAGCTGGTAACTGTGCGTGATATTCCCGGCAAGGGTATAGAACAGGTTCTCCTGGTACTGCCCCTCTCCCAGCTTGATGGCCTGGCTGCTGGGGTAATAACCTACAGACACTACAGGCCATTTCCTTTTGCGTAAGGTGGCCTGCAGGCTTTTGAAAACAGTAGTGCTTTTATAATGACTGCCTAAAAAAGGATTGCTGAAATCATTGGTATTGGCGCCCAGTGAAATTTCCAGTTGCCGTTTGAAGAAAGCCTGGCTCAGCTGGGCGCTCCAGGCTGTTTGCCGGGTGCCGTCTGTAAAGGTGCTGAACGACTGGAAATTGGCGCCCAGCTGCTTGAAGCTGCCATTGATCCGGGTGCTGGTGCGGGGAAAATAACTGAAGAGTTTAAGGGCATAGGCTTCGTTGGTCCGGTCGTTCATTTGCAGCAATGAGCTGGTGAAGCCTTTATCGCCCGCCGGAGAATAGCTGGGTATGGTGGATTTGGCCAGTTCTCCCGTCAGCAGGACATTGGGCGTGATCCTGTAATTGCCTTCAATGGTGAAGCCCATCAGTCCCTGTGACGGCCTGATGCCGGTGGCGGTATCTGTTGTGCCCGCATTGTAGAGCTGCCGCTTGCCGGCAAACCAGGTGAAGATAATATTGTTGCCTTCTTTGAGTCCTTTGCCATATCGCAATACAGTAAGATACTGGTCCTGCTGGCGGGGACTCCGGACAATAAAATCACGGAACCGGTAATCAACCTTGCCGGCTGCTAACGCGAAATAGGAACCGGGATTGTATTCCGCCTGGATCCCGTTCACTGAAATATTTTTGGCGGATAGTTCGGAATAATTGACCACTGACCTGCCCAGTGAGAGGGAGCGGATGGCCATCAGGGTGCGGTAGCCTTTGGGCAGAAGGGTATCCGGGATACGCAACTGGTACAGCAATGCTTCCAGGCTATCAGCATTGGTGATGCCGGCAATCTGCTGGCGGAGCTGCTGGGCGTCGATCCTTGTTTTTTGATAGGTCTCTTCCACGCGCTGCTGCAATTTGAGGGCTGATCTTTTCAGGGAGTCTGCCTGCTGTCTTTTGGCATGGAACTCCTGCATCAGTTCCAGGGAGTCTATATTGAGCGCGGGCGCTAATGAATCAACCCTGTTGCGGGCCTGCCTGAGTGCTTTTTCTTTGGCTTCCACCATGCGTTGCAGCAGGGCCGGGTTCTTCAGCCAGGTTTCCAGCTGGTTGAGCTGTACTATTTTTTTGTTCAGCAGCTGCTGGAGGCTGTCGGCGAATTTGGGTGTAGGCAGTGACGCCATGAACTGCTGCTGGATCTTTTCTCTCAGCAGCTTTGTGAAGGCGGTATTGGTATAGGAGAAGTTCAGATCGTTCAGGTTCCTGAACATGGTTGAATTGCTGAAGCGGTTGGTCAGGTAAATACGCATCGGGTATTTGTCCTTTACTACAATATCCAGGTAGGTTTGTACGGTATGCTGGTAAACATCTTTCTCTGCATAAGGCGTATCAATATTGGAATAGTAGTTCACATTGTACAGGATATTGCCATGAACCTTTATCCAGGGATTACGGGCAGGGGCGGCAGGCAATACTACCCTGGGTGTGGGGATCCTGACTACGGGCAACAGGAATTTTACCGGCGAAGAAATGATGGCTTTGCAGTTACCCCTTTGAATGATACTGATATAATTAATAGAGTCGTTGTCCGCATGGGTATCTGTCGTGCGCTGGGCCATGGCTTTGAAGGAGCCGACCGCCAGCAGCAGGCATAACAGGCAGGGCGACAGCCTGGTCAAAAGCAGTCGCCTACGGGGTGAAAAGCATATGGGTGCCTTGCCACGCAATTGAATGGATGGATTGAGGTGTATGTTTGAGAAATGTCAATGTTTACGGATGCCAACAGGATTTGCAGCCTGGTCAATCCTTAGCATATAAACCTGGTATCGATCATGATCGATGTGGTAGTAATAATATTGGGTGAGAAAGGAGTTTACGGCTGAAAAGCTGGCCGGATTTACCCGCGGATTTTTTTCGCCTTTCCCGGGAGGGAAAGTGCTGCTGGTGTAGGATAGTCACGATCTGTTGCTTTAGGTTAAGTGGTTAGCTGTAGGTTTGCGCCTCATTCTCATAAGGTTGAACACTACCAGGGTCAATGTTAGGGAAAATTATTAAACAAGAACATAATATTTGGTAACTGTGCAGTTTATCGGGTAAGTGTGTTGTTTTGGTGAGTAACTGTGAAAAAAAAGCGGCTGGGTCGGTTTCGGAACGAATAGCAGTATTTTTTTAACCGATTCCCCTGCATTTTATGTCCGACAGCTCTTATTCAAGCTAAAAATGGTATGTAAAAATGTAAGGACCAATGGCGGAATGGGCTGGCTGGCGCTTTATTACGGACCTGTACTTTGTTTACCGGCAATTGGTTAAATTTGATCAGGGTCCTGATGGTAATCAATAAGCCCGGAAGCCCTGCCTTATCAACGAAAAGCCTGCATATGGAAAAGACGCGGAAAAGGGATATCCTCCGTGAGATCACGCCCCTTACCCAGAGTGATTGCTTCACGTTGTTCTCCCGTGTGAAGTCGGCCTTTGATTTTCCCCTGCATACCCATGAAGAATACGAACTCAATTTTATCCAGCATGCTCCTGGTGCGCAGCGCGTCATTGGTGATCATATGGAAGAGATCGGCGAAATGGAACTGGTGCTGGTAGGTCCCAACCTGCAGCATGCCTGGTTCACGCATCGTTGTATCAGCCGGGAGATCCGGGAAGTCACTATCCAGTTCCATAAAGACCTGTTTGATGAAAAGTTCCTGCGCAGGAACCAGCTGAGCTTTATCCGGTCGCTGCTGGAAAAATCAGTGCGGGGTATTTTATTCTCGCAGGAGACCACCACACAGCTGGCGGGCAGGATCCTGGCGCTGAACCAGAAGCATGGCTTTGATTCTGTACTGGAGCTGCTGTCTATCCTGCACGACCTGTCTACCTCGCGCAACCTGCGCATTCTTTCCGATGCCAGTTTTAACCATACCGAACCGCACTCCTACAACAGCCGGCGTATTGAACGGACCTTTGAGTATATGAACAGGAATTTCGATAAGCTGATCACGCTGGGTGAAGTGGCCAGTCAGGCCAATATGACGGAAGTGGCGTTCAGCCGGTTCTTCAAACAGCGCACCGGGAATACTTTTATTGAAAGCCTGACCGAGATCCGGCTGGGCCATGCTTCCCGGATGCTGATAGATACCGGTCAGTCGGTGGCGGAAGTGGCCTATCTCTGTGGCTTTAATAATATTTCCAATTTCAACCGGATCTTTAAGAAGAAGAAAAACTGCACACCGAAAGCTTTCCGGGAACGGTTCTCCGGTAAAAGGATCTTTATATAATACAATTTGGGACGAACCTAAAAAGAGCTGTTCAACTGGGGTAGGAATTTTTTTAAAACCTTTGGGGACGAACCAAAGGTGTGTTGTCAGGTAAGATGGTGGCTTTCGGGA
This sequence comes from Candidatus Pseudobacter hemicellulosilyticus, assembly GCA_029202545.1. Lineage (GTDB taxonomy): Bacteria > Bacteroidota > Bacteroidia > Chitinophagales > Chitinophagaceae > Pseudobacter > Pseudobacter hemicellulosilyticus. The sequence continues at coordinate 5,000,215 of CP119311.1, read as the reverse complement.
GATAGGATTTTAGAGACGGATCAATTGAATTGCCGTAAACGCAAACCTGCTGCTTTTTTGAAGGCGGTTCGGGACGAACCAAAACAGCGTTGTCAGATGCGAAGGTTGTTTTGAAGATAGTTTTTGGGGAACGGACCAAACAACAGTTCTTTGGTTCGTCCCCAATAGTTTTAAAAAAATAGCCGGCCCAGCTTGACAGTTCTCTTATGGTACGACGGTGCTTTTTGCAGAAAGATTTTTGGGACGAACCCCAGGGAATGCTGTAAACAACGATGGCTGTTTTTCTGCAAACAAACCCCTGCGATGCGTTCAGTCCCTTCTGTTGTCAGTGGCGGCGCCTGCGGTAGCTGATGCCGCGATAGCAATCTTATAGTTAGTTGCGCCTGTTACCCATCTTCCCAAGTCCTTGTTTTCCTATACCGGCATTACCATAACTTTCTGTCCCCCCTAAAAAAATGCTGCCGGGCAAGCCATTTGCCTTACGGTAACATATACCCTCAAAAAGTTCTCCTGTCCCCTGAAACCCTCTCCCAGCCTGATTATGGTAAAATAAAACCGCAGATTTTGCCGCCACTTCTTGTAAAATGGGTATCCTGAAAATCAAAAACGCTGCATCAATATCAAACTTTATAAATATTTACAAAACTTCTTGGAAAAGTTTAATAAGTGTTCTACTTTAACAGTACAATCACAAATCATACTTTAATCATCATTTGGTGGCCGATAAACAATCGATCTATAAGCAACGGTTGATCAAGCACTTATACTTCAATAAGGAGTTGTCATGTGCTGATCTGAGCGACCTGACCGACAAGAGCCTGCCTTATACCGCAAGGGCGCTGCAGGAGCTGATGGAGGAAGGAGCCGTGTTTGAATCCGGTCATGCCAGTTCCACCGGCGGCCGCCGTGCCCAGATGTATTCTATCCGCCACGATATACTATATGTAGTAGCCGTGGCCATGGACCAGTTTATCACGCATGTCGGTATCCTCGATATGCGCAACCAATATGTAGGCCCCGTAGAAAAAATAGAGCTTGACCTGACCAACAACCCCAGTGCCCTGACTGACCTGGCCCAATACCTGGACGCCTTTATAGGCCGCTCCGGTATTCCTAAAGAAAAGATCGCCGGGATCGGGATCGGTATGCCCGGCTTTGTTGACACCAACCAGGGGCTCAACCATACCTTCCTGAAAACAACTACCGGCACCATTGTGAGCCAGGTTGAATCCGTGACCGGTCTGCCCGTGCTGATCGATAACGATTCCAGCCTCATAGCGCTGGCCGAATGGAAACTGGGCGCTGCCCGCAACAAGCGCAATGCCATGGTCATTAATATTGGCTGGGGTATTGGCCTCGGGCTGATCCTGAATGGTACCCTGTTCCGCGGACAGAACGGTTTTGCCGGTGAGTTCAGCCATATCCCGCTGTTCACCAATAACAAGATCTGTAACTGCGGTAAGATGGGCTGCCTGGAAACCGAAACTTCCTTGCTGGTGATTGCAGAAAAAGCCATCGCCGGACTCAAAGAAGGAAGGCTCTCCTCTCTCCGTAACCTTACCCCCGAACAGGTGGAAGAAAACTTCAAAGCCATTATGGAAGCCGCAGTGCGGGGCGACAAATACGCTGTTGAGCTATTGTCCCAGGCTGCCTACCATATCGGCAGAGGTGTTGCCATCCTGATACACGTACTCAACCCCGAACTGATTGTATTAAGCGGCCGCGGCGCCATGGCCGGCAGGATCTGGCTGGCCCCTATTCAACAGGCCCTGAATGAACACTGCATTCCCAAGATGGCGGAGAACATCCAGTTACTGATTTCCTCACTGGGCTATGAAGCGGAAAGGCTGGGCGCCGCCGCACTGGTGATGGATAACCTGGACAAGCTCCTGCCACAAAGAAAATTACACAAGATCAATTACGTGTCTTAGTCCGTATCCCCGTCCTTATTGAACCTGTGCCCTTGAGAAAGGAGAGGTCTATTTATTAACCAATCAAATGTAAACTGCAATGAAAAAATTGCTTTGCCTGCTGCTCTTTGTCTGCACAGCCCCATATTTCCAGGGACTTAGCGCACAGGAGAAAAAATGGGTCTCGGGTACCCTCAAAGATCGTAATGGCAACCCGGTAATAGCTGCCACCATTACAGAAAAAGGTACCAGCAACCAGGTGGTTTCCGATGCAACAGGCGCCTTCCGCCTGCAGGTAGCCCCCAGCGCTACCCTGGTGATCAGTTCCGTTGGCTATGCAGGTTTTGAAACCGGTGTAGGCGAATCTTCTACCCTTAACCTGATCATGGAACTGGGTTCACAGGGCCTGGACGAGGTAGTGGTCACCGCCCTCGGTATCAAACGCCAGAAAAAATCACTCGGTTATGCAGTACAGGAAGTAAAAAGCCAGACCCTTATTGAAGCGCGTGAGCCTAACGTCACCAATGCCCTCGCAGGCGTAGTGGCCGGTATGCAGATCGTACGCTCCAACAATGGTCCCGCCGGTTCTTCCCGCATCAACCTGCGTGGCCTTAACTCCTTCTCTCCCCGCACCCAGCCCCTCATTGTAGTGGATGGTATCCCCGTGGATAATTTTGTAGGTGAAACCAATAACGTGACCGGAAAACCTAACAGTGACGCCTTCAACCCCTCACTGGATATGGGTAATGGTCTGTCTGATATAAATGCTAATGACATTGAAAGTATCTCAGTGCTGAAAGGCCCCTCCGCAGCGGCCCTTTACGGCAGCCGGGCCGGTAATGGCGCCATCCTGATCACCACCAGATCCGGTGGCAAAACGCCCGGCCTCGGTATCAGCGTGTCCTCCACCCTGGGTATTGAGACCATGTTCCTCAAGCCGGACCGCCAGTCTTCTTTTGCCCAGGGCTCCCTCGGGGCTTATGAACCCACCGGCGGCCTGAGCTGGGGTCCAAAGATCACCGGCCAGACCGTCACCAACTGGAAAGGCGAACAGGAACAGCTGGCTGCCTATGATAACCTGTCGAACTTTTTTGACAAGAACGGCATCAACCATGCGCAGAATATTTCTTTCCAGCAACAGATCAACAAAACATCGGTCTATACCTCATTGGGCTATTTCAACGATAAAAGCCTGATCCCCGGCGTAAAACTTTCCCGCCTCAACCTGACGGCCAGGGCTGTCAGTAAATTCGGCAAGGATGATCGCTGGACCACTGATACAAAGATCCAGTACATCAACTCCGACGCCCGCAACAGGCCCATCGCCGGGATCAACTACAGCAACTATGCTACCCAGATGATGACCATGCCGGTCAGCATGGACGTTCGCCAGTTTGAGCCGGCCGTCAATGACGCCAACAATATGCTCTGGTATGTTACCTCTAACCAGATCAACCCCTACTGGGCTACCCGATACAATACCAACCAGGATATCCGCGACCGCTTCATCATGAGCGGTTCACTGAAATACAATTTCACCAGCTGGCTGGATGCCGAAGTGAAAGTGGGAACCGATAAATACAATACCAATTACGAATCCAAACTGTATGCCGGCAGCCCCCTTGGACAGAACGGCCGCTACTCCACCGGTAAACAGACTTTCACTGAAACCAACTACAGCACACTGATCACCGCTAAAAAGGACAATGTGTTCGGAAAGCTGGGTGGTGTGATCACCGTAGGCGGCAATATCATGGACCGCCAGGGCTCCAACCTGAAAGTGGATGCCGGAGAGCTTTTCATCCCCAACCTGTTCAAAGCCACCAACGGCAAGGATAATCCCACCATCTCCGATGAAGTGGTAAAACAAAAGATCAACTCTGTATACGGCTCCGTAGGCCTGAACTGGGGCGGTTACCTCTTCCTGGATGTAACAGCCAGGAACGACTGGTCCTCCACCCTCAGCGTAGACAACCGCTCTTTCTTTTATCCCTCTTTCAGCCTCAGCTACCTGCTGACTGAATCCATCAGCGGACTGCCCGGCTGGCTGAGCTACGCCAAGCTGCGCGCTACTTACGCTGCCGTGGGTAACAGCCTGCAACCTTATGAGCTGTACAATACCTATAATATCGACAAGGATCCCAATAACAATCCCATTGCCGGTAGAAAGGAAACCCTCTATGATCCCGATGTGCGCAGTGAGCTGATCAAATCCATTGAGCTGGGCACTGAGCTGCGTTTCATGGACAACAGGATCGGCCTGGACTTCAGCTACTATAAAACGAATGCTACTTACCAGCTGATTGATCTGCCCATGGACCCTGCCAGCGGTTATAATTTCCGGAAGATCAATGCCGGCGATATCCAGAACCAGGGCTTTGAGCTGATGGCCGATGCACGCATCCTGACCAACCCCGCCGGCCTGAACTGGAGCATCAATGTGAATTTCTCCAGCAACCGGAACAAGATCATCAATATCTCTGACGCCGACAGCGTGACCTCCTACCCTGTCCGCGTATTTGACGACCTGTCCATTGTTTCTTATAAAAACGAACTCTACGGCGATATGTACGGTACCCGCTTCCTGCGCGTGGAAGACCCCGCCAGCAAAGACTTTGGTAAGCTGATCCTTTCTGCTGCCGGTCTGCCCCAGGAAGATACCCGTATTGTCCGCCTGGGTAACCAGAGCCCCACCGCCATGCTGGGTATCACCAATACTTTCGGCTATAAAGGCTGGAACCTCGGTTTCCTGGTGGACGCCCGCTTTGGTGGTAAGATCTTCTCCGCTACCCGGGCTGCGCTCCAACGCAGTGGTGTAGCTGCAGAAACAGTGGTGAATGGCGAAAGGGCTGATCTTGTAGTGGATGGTGTGGTAGCTGATGGCAGTGGTGGATATGCCGCCAATACTGTGGCTGTGGATCCGCAACGTTACTGGGAAGCTATCACCAATGCCGGTAATCTTGGTATTGTGGAAGCCAACCTGTATGACGCCACCAATATCCGCCTGCGCAACGTGCAGCTGAGCTATGATCTGCCCCGCAAACTGTTGCAGAAAACTCCGTTGCAGCGTGCCCGCGTAGGCATATCCTGCAACAACGTATGGATGATCAAACATGACCTGGGCGGTATTGATCCGGAATCAGTCTTTGCCACCGGCATCAATGCACAGGGCTTTGAGAACGGCAACCCGCCCACCACACGTTCTTTCCTGATCAACCTCAGCCTCAGTTTCTAATCTCAAACTGCTTAACAATGAAAAAAGCTATCATATCATCAGGGATCTTTTTGTCGGCCTCGCTGCTGCTGGGATCCTGCAGTAAATTTGAGGAGATCAATACCAACCCGAAGGATGCCACGGCAGACCAGGTACAGGTTGAGTATTTCCTCAATAACTCCATCATTAAGGCCCAGATGGACCCGCATATTGCTGAACGGGTATTTGTACTGTACTGGAAAACGGCCGCCCACCAGCATGTAGGCACCGGTATTGCCGGTGGCACCACGGACGATGGCTGGAGCACCGATTATTTCCGGTATATGTCTGAATGGCTCAACCATGCCAACTCCGCTATCAGCGTAGCAGATGAACACCTGGCTGCGGCGGCGCCCATCAGGAAAGAATATACGGCCAACCTGAAAGAGATTGCCCGTATCTGGCGCGCCTACCTGATGAGCGAGTGGACAGATAATTTTGGTCCCGTCCCTATCAATGCCTTCCAGGGGCAGAACCCGGAATATGTGGATGTAAAACAGGTCTATTATTTCCTGCTGGCTGAGCTGAAAGATGCTGCCGCCAAACTGGATGTCAATGTCACCAATATTCCTGCTACCGTGTCCAACCTGGACCCGGCCTATGGCTACAACGCTGCCAAATGGAGGAGGTATGCCAACTCCATGCGTATGCGCCTGGCCATGCGGCTGTCGGAAGTGGATGCAGAGAAAGCCCGGGCTGAATTTGAAGATGCCGTTAAAGGGGAAATGATCAGCAGCACCGATTATACCTTCCAGGTGCAGGAAAAAGATGGCTGGAGCCCGCTCTCCGGCGTCATGAGCCGGGAGTGGAACCCGCAGCTGATGCCTACCAGCCTGGAGAATATCTATGTTGGACTGGGTGGCGTGCCTTCGGCCGACCTGGTTTCCGCTGATGTGCAGTCGCATATCAAACCGGCCAACTACGCCGGCCTGCGGATCACCAATCACCTCTCCACCATCACCAATGAACCCTATGCCGGTTTCTGGATGGATGGACTGCCCAATACCATTGATCCCCGGGCCTATAAAGCTTTCCCGCTGCCCGGTGATATCAGCAACCCCTCGTTCCCCGCCTGGCCTACAGGTGATGTGGCCACCTGGGGCACCACCCAGCGCAACCTGATGGGACCTAATGAGACCGTGGTCAAAACACTGGATGGCGCCTATACTTTCAATGGCAGCCATGCGGGCGACTGGGGCACTAAGGGTTCCCTCAACCAGGTCCGCACCTGGAGCGGCTCCAACCCGCGACTGGCCCTTGAATTCAGAAAGAGTACCAACAAACGTATATTCTTTGCCCCCTGGGAGACCTATTTTCTGATTGCGGAAGCGGCGGTGCGAGGCTGGACGGTGCCTATGACCGGACAGGAAGCGTATGAAGAAGGCATCCGTTCAAGCCTCGCCTATTGGAATGTGAGCCAGTTTGCCAGCACTTACCTGGCTTCCACCAGTTACAATAGGCTGGGCACTTCCGTGAAATGGGATCATACCACTGAACCGCCTGCCAGCTATTCCATGAACTATGTGGACGGCTATACCAATACCCCCGGTTCAGTGAATATCCTGTACCCGGTGAATAACCTTTACCAGAATGGCAATGTGAAGAACGATCAGCTCAGCAAGATCATCACACAGAAATATATTGCGCAGGTGCCCTGGCTGCCCCTGGAAGCCTGGAGCGATAAGCGCCGGCTGGGCCTGCCTTTCCTGGAAAATCCCGCACGCGAAGGCGAGTTGCAGAATATGAAACAGCTCACCGCCGGCAATTACATGACCAGCAGGGTTGATTTCTTCCCCCAGCGTCTTATTTACCCTACTTCTCTGAAGAACACCAATGCAAAAGGCTATACGCAGGCGGTGACTGCCCTCGGTGGTACTGATAATGTGTTTACACCACTCTGGTGGGCTAAAAAGAATTAGTTACTAAGGTTCATTGTAACATAGATCTAAGATAGACCAGGTTCGAAACATGAGAGAGTCAAAAAGCCCCGCAATGGCGGGGCTTTTTATTGTAGCGATCAGTATTTTGAAACAGTTGCCAGCGTGCCGCACTATGCAAGCCCGGAACCTGCTCCCGGCTCCACGCCTTTCTTTTTCTTCGTCAACCCGCTCCGGATGCGGCTCAGGGTCTCGTTGGACATGCCCAGGTAAGAAGCAATAAACATCAGCGGGATACGGTTGATGAGGTGGGCGTTGTACCGGAAAAAATAGTCATAACGTGCAGACGCGCTGCTGAGCCGGCCAATAAAGGCGCGGTCCTCCGCAAACGTATAATAATGTTCCGCGATCTTGCGGCCCACAATATTGAACTCCGGGAAATGATCATAGAGGTATTGCAGGTCTTCTGCATGCAGGGCCAGCAGCCGGCAGTCTTCCAGCGCCTCTATATTTTCCTGGGTGGGCTGCTTCAGCAGAAAACTGCGGATAGAAGAGATCAGCTGGTTTTCTCCCGTGATCCAGGTAGTGACCTCTTTGTCGCTGTCCAGGATATAACCGCGAAGGATTCCTTTGGAAACAAAATAAATGTACTGGCAGTAGTTGCCCGCCTCCTGTAACAGCTCGCCTTTTTTCAGCTGGCATTCCTGCATATGGGACACCACATAGGCGCGGGCTTCCGGGCTGATGGGCTGGTAATTATGGATAAAAGCCAGCAGGGCTTCCATACGCGATCTGCGGATAGGCTTGCCGGTAAGACCCGGTACAGGCTGTAAACTGGACATTTGGTGGGGTTAGAATTTCGGGTAAGATAATAAATTCTAAAAAGAAAGGCCGGAAGGGGGATGCCCTCCGGCCGGGATACGATCAATTATAATAAATTATCGTTTGAATACCACGGTGTTAGGGCCAACGCCAGGACTGGTGGAAAAATCAAATTTCTTTTTACCGTCACTGCCGAAACAGAATACGGCGCCGGAGGAAGCGAAATTCTTTGAATCGGTGATGTACACATTATCATTCTCCTCGTCAATATTCACACCATACACCGCTTCCACAGCAGTGCCGTCCGTAACAAAGCTTTCCCGGATAACGGTGTTGTTGGTGGTATTGTACAGCAGTACTTCAGTACCACCATAGTTGTTATAGAAGAATGCTACATCCTTATAGATGCGGACATGCGAGAAGGGAAAAGCTGCTCCCAGCTCTTTTTTCACCGTGTTGGTGCTGCTCTGGATCACGGAAACGCTGGGCGGTACGCCACCGTATACGCCATAACCGCTTACATATACATCGCCGAGGGAATTAACGGCGATCTTCTGCGGGTTGATAGTGCCTATAGTGATCTTCATGGTCTCTGTTTCCGTGTTCAGGTTCACTACGGAGACGGTGGAATCAGGTTCTGTATTGAAGCCGCCGGAATTGGCTACATAGAGCGTGCTGCCCACAATGGCCATGCCTTCAGGTGTAGGGCCTACCGGGATGGATTTGGTCAGTGTCAGGGAACTGGTATCAATAGCATTCACGGTATTGTCCCAGGCGGAAACATAGACCTTGTTCTTATAGGGGATCACAAAGCGGGGCAGCTTGCCGGGATGGTCCTTGGACAGTTCCAGGGTCTTGATCACTTTGGCATTGGCGGCATCGGCTACCACCAGGGTGCCGGAGGCATTGACCACTATATACAGCTTGCTGCCGTAGATCAGCATATCATTGGCATATTGGCCCAGGCCGGCAGTGATAGTGGGATTCTGCTGGAGAAAGAAATCCCCGGTAACCTGTTTGCTGTTCAGGTCGTAGAAAGCCAGCTTTGAATCATTATTGGTGCCTTCACTCAGCACGTACACGCCAGTGGCCACACCCACTACCGGGTCGGAAGGTTTTTTGTCGTCTTTGCTACAGGCACTTGCCAGAAGAATACATGGAAACAACCAACGCAGTTTTTTCATTGTTTTTGTTTTTGGTGACCAGGTCATAATCATTACCGGAATGTCAGGGTCAGGCCAAGCCTGTAGTTAGATCCTGGCATGGGGTAATAACGGATGACCTCGTATTGTTTATTGAAAAGATTATTCAGTTCCAGGCTTATCCGGTATTGGATGGCTTTTTCAGGCGCCAGCTGGTAGCTGACCTGCAGGTCCTGCGTGGCCCATTCTTTGACCAGGTTTTCCGGGATGGCCTCGCCCAGCCGGTACCGGTAGCCGGACAGCAGCACATTGTAGCCAAGGCCCCATTGCCGGTAACGGGCGTTCAGCACCACGCTGCCAGAATGTTCCGGGATATAGGGCACCTGAGTGTTGTACAGCACAGAACTTTTACTGGTCTTGTCCAGCGCCTGCTGGTAGGTATAGGCCAGGCGGGCAGACAGCAGCAGTCCCCTGGTCCATTCTTTTTCCAACAGCAGGCTTACATCCAGTCCCTTGCTGGTCACTTTGCCCAGGTTCAGCATGCTCCATTGGAACAGGTTCTGCCGGGGGATAGCGATGATCTTATCAGTCACCTGGTTCACATAGGCATCCACCGACAGTTGCCCGGTCAGGAAAACAGGATGCCCGGCCCACCGTAAACTGGCGCCGGCATTGTATTGGCGGGCATGCTCCGGCCGCAGATCAGTATTCCCGAAATTGGTATAGTAGAGATCGTTAAAGCTGGGGGTACGGAAAATATCCTTGTACAGTAAACGCAGTCGCAACATGGGCAGCAGTTCATAACCCAGGGATATGGCGGGGCTGAGGCGACTGATAACCTCCCCGGCCTTGCCTTGCTTTACGCGGTCCTGCTGATAGGTATGCAGCAGGTTGCCCTGTATTTCCAATGGCCCCTGGCTCCACCTGGCTGAGACATTATTGAGCAGGCTGTTGCGGGTGGGGCCCGGGAAATTGACCACAAAAGTATCGGTCCGGCGAAGGCTGGTGATAAAATAATCACTGCTGTAAGCCAGGGACAGATTACTGATAGGCGTATAGGCATAGGCGATAGATAAATAAGTTTCCTGCAGGTGGAAAGTATTTTTCAGGTACCGCTGTGTATTGGCATAGTCGGGATCGGTATAGCGGTTGTAATTATAACTGTACTTGCTGCTGAGCAAAAGCCGGTGTTTTGGGGAGAAGGACCGCTGCCAGCTGGCCTGTGTAAAGAAATTGCGGTCTGCCAGTCGTTGCCGGCTGGGGCTGGCATACAGTACTACCATGCCCGGCAGTCCGCGGTCCGAATCATAGAAATAGGTCTTGATGCGGATCCGGTTGCTGTCGCTCAGGCGGATGCCCAGGTCGTACTCGGCGCGGAAGGACTGTATATCGGAATTGGCGCGGTCTGTTTTCCCGGCATTGCCTTCATAGGCGGTAAAAGGATAATTGCCATCGGCCTGCTGCCATTCCAGGTTGAGGGAGCTGGTCACACGGGAGCTGAAGGCATAATTGATCAGGCCGGAGCCATTGATCATGCCAAATGAACCTGCCCGCAGCCCGATACGTCCTGCCAGCCGGTGGCTGGTATCCACGGTCTGTGCGCCGGTGCGCAGCTGCAGCACGGAGGCATAGGTATACAACCGCGCCGGCATCAGCAGGTCGGCCGGCTGGCCTACAAACAGGGCGGCGCTTTCGATATTGTCGATGGAAAGTTTACCGAGGTCTATCTGGCCCGACTGTGCTTCAGAGAGCAGCAGGCCGTCATAGGCAACGCCGGTATGGTTGGCGCCCAGACTGCGTACCGAGATGGTCTTGAGGCCGCCGATACCGCCATAGTCTTTGACCAGCACACCGGAAAAATAACGGGTGGCTTCCCCTACCGAAAGGGCATTGAGCTGCTGCAGGGTATTGCGGTCCAGCACCTGCGCCGGCATGGATTGCTGAAAAGGATTCAGCTTGCGCAGGGCGGACACGGTCACTTTCTTCAATACCGTTCCGGTATCAGCCACCTGGCTGCTGCCGGAAGCAGGTAACCAGAGCAGGCCGAAGCCAAGTAATGCGTTAAAAAATGGGCGCAGGGTCATGCCGTTCAACTCATGCTTTGTTGGTAATAGCCGGCAGGAAAATGAAGTGGAACAATGGTATTGCTACCTGCCCGGAGGCAAATTGTTTCCCAGCGCTTTTTCCCGAAGGCTGATGAAATCAGATCGTTAACGGCAGGTCTTCTGGCTTGAAGCCCAACTTATCGCCTTCCCGTTCCCGTAGGAACAGTGGCTTGAAAAGAATAGGTTGATAAGTGGTTGGAGTACTTCTTACAGCTGCGGGACAGCTCCGGAATTGAACCGGATTCCCTTTTAATCCGGTGAGGCCATGCCCCCCGGAACCGGTAACCGGCGGCAAAAGTAAACAATCCCGCCCTATTATTGTTAAATTGTCACTATGGAAATAGGAATCAGCACCTTCGTAGAAAGAACGCCCGATCCCGTGACCGGGCAAACCGTTTCAGAACAGCAGCGTTTGCAGGACCTGATGGAAGAAGTAGCCCTCATGGACCAGCTGGGACTGGATGTATTTGCGGTAGGAGAACACCATCGCCCTGATTTTGTGGCCTCCTCCCCCGCCGTTATCCTGGCCGCTGCCGCCGCTATTACCAAAAACATCAAATTATCCAGTGCGGTCACCGTACTTAGCTCGGATGATCCGGTACGTGTGTTCCAGGATTTTGCCACGGTAGACCTGCTCTCCAAAGGCCGGGCCGAGATCATGGCCGGCAGAGGTTCCTTCATTGAGTCCTTTCCGCTCTTCGGGTATAACCTGAAAGATTATGATGAATTATTTGTAGAGAAGCTGGACCTGCTCCTGCAGCTCAATAAGACTGAAGTGGTCAATTGGAAAGGTAAACACCGCCCTGCCATTGAAGACCTTGGTATCTATCCCCGCCCCTACGGTCAGGAATTGCCTGTCTGGATAGCAGTGGGCGGCACGCCGCAGTCAGTAGTGCGTGCGGCTTCCTATGGCCTGCCGCTGGCCATGGCCATTATTGGCGGCAGCCCCGAACATTTTGTACCCCTGGCTGATCTGTACAAACGTACTTACCTGAAGAACGGTCATGAGCTGAGCAAGATGCAGCTGAGCGTACACTCACATGGATATATAGCCGATAACACGCAGCAGGCGGCGGATGAATTCTATCCCTCCTATCATTATGTAATGTCACAGCTGGGCCGTGAACGCGGCTGGCCGCCCATGGGCCGGCAGCAGTATGATGCTATGCGTGGTCCCGGCGGCTCCCTGCTGGTGGGCAGCCCGGAAGAGGTGACGGAGAAGATCCTGTACGAACAGGAGCTGTTTGGCCTCACCCGCTTCCTCCTGCATATCAGTGTAGGCACCATGCCGCACAAACAGGTGATGCGTGCTATTGAGCTGCTGGGCACTAAAGTAGCGCCGGCAGTAAGGAAGCATTTGGCGGGGAAGACAGTGATACAGGCGCAAGATCAGGCTGAATAAAATGGAAGCACAGCTGTGACTGTGAGCAGGCGGCCGGTTGCATGAAAGCTGTGCTGCGTGTTGAGACCAGTTGCCTGTTTGCTATGTATAGTCGGTCGCTGTGATGAATGGCTGTTTCGGGTACATGCATAGCTGCCCCGGTTAAAAGTGATTGTACTGCCGGATGGTCATGTTTCAGATAGATAATTTTGTTTGTGGCGTTGTACCTTTGCCCAATCATTAAATGCAGCATGCAGTGAATGGAATTGTTCAACCCGACCCCAGGAAAGCCCGTATCGCTATTTCCGTTTTCTTTTTCCTTTCCGGATTTGGATTTGCCACCTGGGCAAGCCGCATTCCCACCATCCAGCAGCAGCTGGGATTGAATGAGGCTGAGCTGGGCGCTGCCCTTTTTGCTTTGCCGGCGGGCCTGATGATCACCATTCCAATTACCGGTTTTCTCCTGAGCCGCTTCAGCAGCCGCTATATCATGTTGATCGGCGCACTCTGCTTCAACGCCATGATGTGCCTTATTGGCTTTGTAGACCAGTACTGGCAGCTGATCCTGGTCCTGCTGCTTTTTGGCGCTTCCCGGAACCTGTTCAATATTTCCGCCAATGCCCAGTCCATCGGGTTGCAGGCTATGTTCAAACAATCCGTCATTGCCAGCCTGCATGGGATCTGGAGCATTGCCGGATTTGCCGCTGCCGCCATCGGCGCGCTGATGGTTTCTTTGCATGTGCTGCCCGTCTGGCATTTCCTGGCAGTGAGTATTCTCCTGACCGGCGCCGGATTGTATTTCTTTCCCTATACCGTACCACAGATGCCTTCGGCAGCTGAAAGAAAAGCCAGCTTTGTGCTGCCCAACCGTACCATGCTGAAATACGGCCTGATCTGTTTTGCCTGCATGGCCTGTGAAGGCACCATGTACGATTGGAGCGCCATCTACCTCAAAAAAGCCACCGGCGCCTCTGCCGGGCTGGCTACCGTTGGGTATGCGCTGTACATGATTGCCATGACTGCCGGTCGTTTTGCGGGTGATAAGCTCGTTAATGCCATTGGCATCAAAGCTATGCTGCGCTACAGCGGCATCCTGATCACTATCGGCCTGCTGCTGTCGGCCCTGCTCCCCTACACCGTCATCAGTATCATTGGTTTTATCCTGGTAGGCCTGGGTGTTTCCTGTGTGGTGCCCATGACCTTCAGCATGGCGGGCAGGGTAAAAGGCATGACAGGCGGCCCTGCTATTGCGGCCGTATCCACCGTAGGGTATATGGGCTTCCTCATAGTGCCGCCTGTAGTGGGTTTTGTGGCCGAAGCCTTTCACCTGCGCTGGTCCTTTGTGCTGATCTCCCTGCTGGGCGGATTGATCCTCTGGATGGTGACGAAGCTACGCGAAGCGTAACCGGTGAAGGCTGTGCATGCGTGGCGCCTCTGCCGGTCTGACCACCGTTGGGTAGGCCCTGGTACAAAAATACTTATTGCAACTATTCATCAGCGTTATGCCTTCGCTTACGCAAAACAGTTCGCCCCTCCTTCCAGTGAGCCCCTTTAAACACCAGTCCGGCATAAGTTTACATATAGTAAAAAACGCTGCTTTCAGGCTGAAAAATACCAGAAAATGGGTATTTTAGGGCCGTTTTCCAACATCTGGTATGCCCGGGTGTTATATCATTAATCAAAAAACTAGCCTATGAAGTGGAATTTGCCCTTGATGTTTGTTGGTTTATTGTTTGCAGCAGGAACGGTAGCGCAGGTAAAAACGCCGGATTCCACCCAGCTCCTGAAGCGCCAGCTGGAGACACAGACCGTACAGACGCGACTGGAGCAGAACAAGCTCAAGCTGGAGCAGCTGGAAAGATCACTCCAGGCAAAAACGGATGAGTTGAATGCGGCCCTCAAGACCTCCCAGCAAAGTGCCAGCGCCAACCTGGATAATGCGTATAAGCTGCGGCGGGATCCGGAAGACAAGAAGCTGTCGCGACAAGCCCGCAAGTCTGCGCGCCAGGCAGAGAAAGATGCTAAGAAATCCAGGAAGATGGCCAATAACGCCAAAGGCCTGGAGAAGGACATCAAAAAGCTGAAAAAGAAGATCACAAAAGATGAAACCCAGTTAAAGAAATGGGGCGTTGCCGCCGATAAGCTGAAAGCGAAACAGGCAGAGCCTGCCACAGGCGGCCAGCCGTAACGGTTTGCAGGTAATGGCCACCAACTTTTAAAAAGCAGAAACCCGCTCAACGAGCGGGTTTCTTTATAGTAGTCTATCTGTTTGACAAGTTCACCGCGCTTTTAAAGTCTTCTCATGACTCAATCTCCCGCCGCTGGTGAGTGACCACTATTGCATCGCGGCTGGGCGGGCGACTGTTATACCACCATCGTCTCTGATCTTACAGCCACCAGCATTGGTTCGTCCCCAAAAATGTTTTACTGGCGCTCTACCTTAAAGGTCTTTTGCTGTGTAAAGGCCCTGCCAAACATATCAGTGGCCCTTACCTCAATGGTATGCTGGCCTTCAGTCAGGTTGGCGGGGAAGGCGCCTGACCACAGGTGCGTGGATTCTTCGGGGTTGCTGGGCCGGCGACCGGGCATCAGCTTGTCCGTGAAATCCCAGCGGTGCAGCAGGTCCAGGAACAGGGGATCATGGCTTTCTGCCAGGTCCATGTCCTTCCATTCCTTATCGTCGATGCGGAATTCCACTTTGGATCTCTCCTGTCCCATGAAGAAGTTGGCAAAGATCCGGGCCGAAGTCCTTTTCTGGAAAGGGATCACTTTGGGTGAGAATATGTCTATCTGGTAGCTGGCGGGTTTGCCGGCCACTTTATAATCGATCACATATTCATTGCCCTTGAAACGCAGGAAGGCATAGCCTTTGGGTGTGCCGTCACGCATGGTGGAGATGGGTACGCCCTGCTCGTTCAGCTCACCGGAATACCAGTCGCCCGAAGTAGTGCCCGCATTGTACTCATGCAGGGGCTTGCTGTTGGGCCAGCCATCTTTTTCGGTGTACAGGTCGTTCCGCTGCAGGTGGGTATGGGCGGACATCACCAGGCTGTTCTCAAATCCTTTCAGGATGCTGAACAGGCGCAGGCGGTCTTCCTTGCGGTAGGCGTCATTGTACTGCTGCAGGGGAATATGCATAGAGATAACGATCAGCTTATTTTTGTCCACCAGCTTCAGGTCGTTCTCCACAAAATCCAGCTGGTCTTTGCGGAAACCGCCCCAGTAGCCTTTTCCGTCACGGGGATCGGGATACAGGATATCATCCAGGACAATGAAATGCACTTTGCCGTAGTTGAAGGAATAGTTGGCGGGACCAAAGTTCTGCTCAAAGGTCTCGTCCGACAGGCTATCGGTCTGTGCATCATAGTTCATATCATGGTTACCCATTACATTGTACCAGGGAATGCCTACTTTCTGTACGGCGTCAATATAGGGGCTGTGCAGGTCCAGGTTGTCCCCTACCAGGTCGCCCAGGCTGAGGCCAAACTGTATGTCCTTGATCCCTTCCACTTCACTCACCACGCCCCTGGAGAAGAAATCGATCTCTTCCCGGGTATAGGGCTGGGGATCACCGAAGATCAGGGCCGTGAAATTATCTTCCACGGGCGTGCTGGTCAGCGGGAAATCAATGGAAGCCGGTAAGGCGCCGGTGGGTGCAGAGCCCTTGTATTTAAAGCTGGCCGGTGTGCCTTCGGGTTTATGGATATAGTAGTATGCGGGCTGGTTACGCTCGTTGACGGCTACTTTATATCCTTCCGGTTTGATCACGAAAATGATATTGTCCTTGCCTACGGGCAGCTCATAATATCCTTTGTCGTTGGTCTGGGTCACCAGTACGCCATTGCTGACGGCTATGCCGGCGATGCCTTTTTCCTTTTTGTCTTTTTTACTGTTGTTATTCTGATCCAGGTATACATACCCTTTGGCAGTTTCCTGGGAAAAAGCGGCCAGCGAAAAGCAGGTGCCGGCCACCATAGATAGGAACAATTTCATGAATACGTATTTAGCTTCAAATATAGAACGGCTATGTTACCAAATTATTTCTCCCACCATACTTTGGTCATCACATCATCCCCGCCAATGCGTTCGGCGGCAATGCGGTGGTTATCGGCGTTGAACCGGCGAACATCATTGTGGTACATGAAGCGCGTGGGCATAACACCGTTGTGCAGCATGTATTCGGTCTTAGGCAGTGCGGGATAACCTGTCCGGCGGTATTCAAACCATTGCTGGTAGTCATTAAAAGTAAGTGCAATGTATTTCTGGGTGAGGATCTGCTCCAGGCTGCTGTTGAAAGCTATGGCGGGTTTTTCCAGGTAACCGGCTGGCACGGCGCCGTTCTTCCACTGGGTGATGCCGGCTGCAACGCCTTTATCGTAGGCTGCTTTGGCGGCGGTCATATCTCCATCCCGGAAGGCCAGTTCCGCTTTGATGAATTCCACTTCGGCATAACCCATGATCACTTCAATGATCTCGGTGCCCAGGGTGGTGTAGATCATCAGGTCGCCATTGGGCGTACTGGGGTTGAATTTGAACTGGGATTCATCACCGGAGTGGGCGCTGGGGATACCTACATAACCAATATCCACCAGGACATTATTCTCCAGCTTTGTGGCCTTGGTCATGAAGAGCGGGCGGCGCGGGTCTTCCTGGTTGTTGAGCAGGTTGACGAAGTATTCGCTCATGGCGTTGAAGTTCACATAGTCCTGGCGGCGGGCCCAGGCATAGTCATAGGGAGAGGTTCCGGTGATCTTCACCAGGGCGGCCTCGGCATTGCTGGTGAACACCGGGTAAGTGGTGGGATCAGCAATCAGCTGTTTGAGGGTGGCCAGGGTATTCAGCTCAGTGCGTTTGGACAAACGCAGCAGCATACGCATCAGGAGCGAGTTGTTGAACTTGCGCCATTTAGCCACCGAGTTGCCGTACAGGAGATCATTACCGGTCATGGTGCCGCCGGCAGCATAGATGGTATTGGCTTCCTGCAGCTGGCTGATCAGGGAACGGTAGATCTCTTCCTGCGTATCAAATTTGGGTTGGGTAATGCCATCTTCGGCCATCAGGGCTTCGGAAAATGGCACATCGCCGAAGGCATCCGTAAGGATACCGCCGATATACGCTTTCAGCGTGGCGGCCACAGCTTTATAGACCGGCGCATTATAGATCTCTGCGGCTGCTTCCATTTCACGGACGTTACGGAGCCATTTGTAACAGGTATTCCAGGTCCCGTTGCCGGCGGATTCTGTTACCTCGTAGCGGTGTACGCCGCCGGTGCTGCCCTGGTAGGCGCCAAAGCCGAGACCTACCTGCATGATCTCCCAGGTGAAATCATAACTTCTCACCGTGAAATAGGTACTCATATTGTAGATCACCGGGGTCAGCAGGCTGCCGGGTGTTACTTTATCAATCCTGTTGGGATCAGTATTCAGTTCTTCAAAATCTTTGTCGCAGGAGCTGAAACCAAGCGCCATGGCGGATACCAGCCCTGTGTATATAAAACGTTTCATTGTTGTTTTCATTTTTTTACCTGTTTGGTGGTGATGGGGTCCATTAGAGCTTCAGGGTGATGTTTACGCCCATTGTGCGGGGGGTAGGCATCTGGCCCATTTCCACGCCGGGCACAATGGAAGAACCATTGAGCGATGCTGTTTCCGGGTCGAAGATGGGGAAGTCAGAGATCATGGCCAGGTCACGGCCATAGAGGGCCACGCTGACACCGGTCATTTTTATTTTCTTTACAAAGCTGGCGGGCAGGCTGTATTCCAGGCGCAGCTCGCGCAGTTTGATATAGGAGGCGTCAAAGCTATTGGTCTCTACGTTGGCGCGGCGGTAGTAATCGCCATACCAGGAATTGACGGCTACCGCTTTGGTATTGGTCTCGTATTTACCATCGGCTGTCTTTACCACGCCATCACCAATAACGGTGCCGGTCTCACGGCCATAGAGCGTATGTTTCAGCTTGCCCTGCTCGGTCATTTTGTGGAACGACTGAGAATAGATCATACCGCCATACTGGCCATCGAGGGTGGCTACAAAACGGAATTGTTTATAACGGAATTCATTGACCAGGCCGGCGCGCCAGTCGGCATAGGCATTGCCGATCTTGGTGATATCGGCGGGGCGAAGCGCCATACCGGTAGCAGCGTCAAATACCACTTTTCCTTCTTCATTTCTTACCAGTCCAAATCCCCAGATATCACCAGTGGAACCGCCTACGGTGGCAATGATGGAGGCGTTACCGCTGCTGGCGATGGGCTGCTCTGAACCTTCCAGGTCATCACTCAGGCGCAGGATCCTGTTCTCATTTTTGGTCCAGGTGGCGGTGGCTGTCCAGGTGAAGTTCTTTGTTTCAACGGGGTTGCCGCTCAGCATCAGCTCAATACCGCGGTTACGCACTTTACCGGCATTGATGAACTTGGAGCTGAAACCGGTGGTGATATCCAGGGGCACCTGGATCACCTCATTCACGGTATTGTTGGTATACAGGCTGATGTCCAGGTTGATGCGTTTCCTGAACAGGAATACATTCAGCCCGGTTTCCCAGGATTCCACCATCCGGGGTTTCAGGTCATTGTTATGCAGTGTGGTGGGGGCGTCTGCTGAACCGGGGAAGTTGGAAATACCATAGGCTTTGCTGGTCCGGTAAGGATCTGTATCCATACCTACTTTAGCCCATGAAAGCCGGAGCTTGGCAAAGGAGATCACTGAAGGTAGTCTGAACAGGTCACTCAGGATTGTACTGGTGCTTACAGAGGGGAAGAAATAATTGTTGTTCAGCTGGGGCAGTGTGGATGCATAGTCATGACGACCGGTGATATCCACAAAGACCTTCTCTTTCCAGGAAAGGTTAGCCAGTGCATACAGACTGTTGATCTTACTTTCTTCCAGCCTGTTGCCTTCAGCCAGCGCCCTGTCCATAGCATTGGAGAGCTTGTAAACGCCTGGCAGGAGGAGGCCGCGTACTACAGCATTGCTTGCCTTGTAGCGGTTATAGCGCTGGTTGCCGCCAACAGAAGCGCGGATCTGGAAGTCCTTGCTGAGCTTATCGTGGTAGCTGAACAGGAAGTCGTTGTTGTACTCCATAAAGAATACATCCTGTTCTTTATAATATCCCTGTGGGAAATTGGCCGTGTTCCAGGGGCGGCGCTGTGCGCGCTGGTCCTGGCGGGTAGCAATACCGGAGCGCAGCATCAGGTCAAACTTATCGTTGAAAGTATAAGTAGCCTGCAGGCTTCCATCAATATTGTTGTTGTTGAGGCTATTGGTCATCTCATATGCAATCAGGTAGGGATTCTCAATATAGGAGCTGAAAGGGTGGATCTGTGCAATCTGCTCCTGCCCTTTCTTCCAGCGGGGTTCGTACCAGCCCAGGTCCACATTAGGATTCTGGAAGATCATGAAATACGCAATGGACTGGTTGTTGTAACCGGTGCCGGGCAGGTTGTCGCTGGTTTTATTGGTATAGGTGATCTTAGCGTTCACCTTCAGTTTTTCGGACAGCTTCATGCTGGAATTGAATGCTGCTACCAGGCGCTCGAAGCCGGTATTGGGCATGATCCACTCATTCTTGGTATGGGTGATGCTGGCGCGGGCGGAGAAGTTTTCATTGCCGCCATCCAGCGCCACACTGTTGGTGAAGTTGGAGCCTGTGCGCCAGAAATCCTTGATGTTATTTTTGTAAGGCACCCAGGGGGTCCTGGTAGCGCCCTGTGTTTCTGTTACGGGATCATACTGGAAATATTCCTGGCCGTTGAATTTGGGACCAAAGGCGCTGGAGGTGCTGCCGGTATTGGCGCCGTCAGCAGAGAGGTTGTAGGAATAGTACAGGTCGCCATTGGCATTCCTGTTGTTATTGCCCTGGCCATATTCATATTGCCAGTCGGGCCAGCGCAGTACATCACTGATACTGGAATTGGAGTTAACGGTAACACCAATGCCGCCGCCTTTCCTTTTACCGGATTTAGTGGTGATGATCAGGGCGCCGTTACCGGCCCGGCTGCCGTAGAGGGCAGTGGCGGCAGCGCCTTTGAGGACGGTGATGGATTCAATATCGTCCGGGTTGATATCGCTCAGGCCATTGCCAAAGTCAATGGGAATATCCTTGTCTCCGGAAACGCCGGCGCCATAGGCTTCTGCTGTGCCTGATCCGCCTCTGCCCCTGGAGTTGATCATGGGTACGCCATCTACTATTATCAGGGCGTCATTGTCGTCCAGGCTCATGGCGCGGTCGCCGCGCAGGTTGATGCGGGTGGAGTTCAATGGGCCTGACCCTGTCTGGAGCAGGTTAAGACCGGCCACTTTGCCTTTGAGGGCATCGGACCAGTTATTGGAGATGGCGTCGGTGACATCCTCACCGCCCAGCGTAGTGGTGGCAAAACCCAGGGCTTTCTGATCGCGTTTGATACCCAGGGCGGTCACTACCACCTCATCAATATTTTTATCACTGCTTTTCATTCTTACCAGGAGGGTATTATCCTCTCCTTCCTTCACTACAAAACCTTTAATGGTCTCAGCGCCGAAACCTACATAGCTGAATATAAAATCGTAGGTGGCGCCGGCTTTCAGCGTGCCGGTGGTGAATACACCTTTGCTGTTGGTAGTGGACAGCTGGTTCCTTCTGGAGCCGCGCTCTGCGTAGTTAACGGTTACGCCTTCCAGCGCTTCACCGTTTTCCGCCAGCACTGTGCCACGCACCTGCAGGGGTGTCTGTGCTACAGCAGACAGGGTGGTGAATACCACTGTCAGCAAACAAACCAATGATCTCAGGTTGAATAAATGCTTCATACAGATTGCTTTTTTTGGGGCAATATTTTCCTTATACATGCCGGGCATGTATGATGGTATAGTTAAATAAGATGGTCTTAGCGCTGCATTTTCGAAATGATAACAGTTCCGTCTGCTGTTTGCTCAAAGACCAGGTCGTTGGCAAGACAGATAGCTTTCAGGGATATGGTCACGGGGTCGTCCGGCATCAGCTGGCCGGTAAAAAATATATGCTGTACGTCTTCCGGACGATACTCAATAGTTACCTGGTGGACCTTGCTGAGCCTGTTGAACAGGCTTGCCACGGGCTCTTTGTAATATTTCCAGGTAGCGGTATCGGAGGCCGGTTGTACGGAATTTTTTTTGTTGTCGATGCCTTTGTGTTTTTCTGTGGCGGCCGGCTGGGGGAAGGATTGCAGGCTGGCTGTTCCTTTGATCCGGTCTACCTTGTAGAGCTGTCCCGGCTGCAGGAATACTTCTTTAAAGCGCAGGCTGCTGTCTGCAGTACGCAGCACTACTTTGCCTTCTAATAGTTTTACCGTCACTGTTCTGCTGCTGGCGTCATTGCTGATATGAAAGCGGGTACCCAGCGCCGTGGTGGCAATGCCATCGGCCAGTACGGTAAAGGGCCGGCCTTTTTCTTTGGCCACAGCAAAGCTGGCCTTACCTTCCAGGGTCAGCTGCCTGGCAGTAGCCGTGAAGGCTGGTTCATACCAGAGCCGGCTCTGTTTTTCCAGCATGGCGGTAGAGCCATCCGGTAATTGGACCTGCATAGTGGTATCACTGTTGTTCTCCACCTGCCGGCGCGTATCGGCGGCCAGCTGTTGCAGGCTGCTGCCCATTGCAGGGGCAGGTTCATGGCTGCGGAACAGCCAGGCAACCAGGGTACAGGCTGCGGCCAGGATAGTGGCGGCAACAGCATAGCGGCGGATGGACAAACGCCTGACAGGCGCCGGTGCTGCTGTGTGTCCCAGCTGCTGCTGGAGGAGCGCCCAGACCTCGCCGGATAATTTTTCACCCATAGGCTGTTCCGGATGAAAGGATTGCCAGTCCTGCTCGCCAATATATTGTTCCAGGGCTTCGGGATGCTCCCTGAAATAAGTAAGCAGGAACCCGGCTTCTTCGTCCGTGCAGTTTCCTTTGAGAAATGCGTCCACTAATGTTGGTGAAATAGTCATTGAAATGGTCTGTTCAGTAATAGATTCGATGGAAAAACAAAATACCCTGGTGAGTAACAATTCCTTAATACAGCATCGCGGAAATAGCGGCGGAAACCAGCAGCAGCGCCTTGCGGAGCAGGAGCAATGCTTTGCTCATATGGTATTCCACTGTTTTGGGGGAGAGCGACAGCTGGCTGGCGATCTGCTGATAGGAAAGGCCATACTCCCGGCTCAGGAGAAATACTTTCTGGCCGGTATCCGGCAGCTGGCAAAGGGTTTCATCAATGCGGGCCTGGAGGGCGCGGCGGTCCTGCTCCGCCCCTATCTCATCGGCGGCAGTGTCTGCGGGGGGCATGAGCGATAAATGTTTTTTGAGACGAACCTGTCTGCGTACCTCATCAATCATCAGGGAACGTGCAATGCGGAACAGCTGTATGTCCAGCGATAGTCCGGGATTAAGCTGTGCCCGGGAGGTCCAGAGCTTCAGGAAGGATTGTTGCAGCAGCTCCTGCGCAAGGTAGGTGGATTGTGTTTTCTTCAGCAGCCACCCATAGAGTTTATCCTTGTGGGTGGTGTAGGCATTTTCAAATGCCCGTTGGTTGTCCTGTTGTATTTGGCTAACGATATTCAGCATGCCTTCTTTTCCGAGGCACAAAATTGAAGGACCAGCGTTATGTGAATATTAAGGATGCCGGTTGTTAAATTATTTAATTATTAAGTTTCGCTGTTGGGTGGGGGATAAAAAAACATCGGCCTGCAAATGCTGCAGGCCGATGTTCTATGATAATGATGTATTTATTTGCGGGGCTCGCTGTAAGGTTGCAGGCTCAGCGAGTCTGTCTGGGGACGGTATTGCTTTCCGGCCACTGGCATCCGATAGCCTTCCATAGTTGGTTGCTGAACGGGCATGGTATAGGCCGACATAGCAGGCACTACACAGGGCATATTGTCCGGTGGCAATGCGGTGATGCCGCTTTTGTTGGGCAGGATCTGTTTGCGACTCCGCAGTAGCTCCTGGTATTGCTTCCAGCGGATCTCATGCTGGGCCGCATCTGCACGACGCTGCTCCATGGTCTTATAACCACTGCTTTTGGCAGGGGCAGTGGTATCAAGTATGGGTTTCTTTGCATCCGGGAAAATGAGCAGCTGGTTGGCGAGGGCTGGCGTATTGGATGGTTCCTGTGCCAGCAGCGGGCTGCTGCATACTAAAGCAAGACCCAATATTATCGTTTTCATGCACGAATGTTTTCGTAAATCTAAACCATTTTTTGCTCTCATGGTAAAATAAAACAGCGCAAAGGGGATGCTTTGCGCTGTACTTATCCTGTTCTGTTCGTTTGGTTATTTTTTGGCGATGCGGTAGAGCCTTCCACCATCTGTAATGGCATAGAGGGCGCCGTCCTTGCCGGCATATACATCGCGGAAGCGCTGGTTCTCATTGGCCAGCAGTCGTTCCTCTCCTACTACCTTATTGTTTTTGATGACCAGCCGGGCAATATGCTGGCTGCTCAGTCCGCCAATAAAGAGGTTGTTCTTCCATTCAGGGATCTGGTTGCTGCTGTAGAAGGTCATGCCACTGGGCGAGAGTACAGGATCCCAGTAGTATACGGGTTGTTCCAGCCCGGATTTCTGCTGGATGCCCTCACCGACCTTGGGGCCTGAATATTCAATGCCGTAGGTAATGGTGGGCCAGCCATAGTTCTTACCGGGTTTGATGAGGTTGATCTCGTCGCCGCCGCGGGGACCAAATTCACCTTCCCAGAGATCGCCCGTCTCGGGATGCCAGGCCAGTCCCTGTACATTGCGGTGGCCATAGGAATAGATCTCTGGCCGGGCGCTGCTGTTGCCGGCAAAAGGATTGCCGGGGGCTGCTTGGCCATCCGTAGTGATGCGGACCAGCTTGCCGAGGGCGGCCTGCAGGTCCTGGGATTTGGGCCGGGTTACCAGGTCGGACCGCTCACCGGTGCTGACGATCAGGTGTCCGGTCTTATCAAAAAGGATGCGGCCGCCATAATGCAGGTCGCCGTCATGTGAAGGCGTGGCCCTGTAAATGACGGTGGCGTTTTCCATGCGTTTATCGTCTGCTGATAATTTGCCTTTGGCAACGGAGGTCAGGGTGCCGCCGGTAACATTTTCGGAAAATACCCAGTATACCATCCGGTTGCTGGCGAATTTGGGGTCAATGGTCAGGCCCAGTAAGCCGCCCTGCCCGCGATGGTTCACTGCCGGTATGCCCGTGATGGGCTCGCTCAGTGCGCCGGCCGTGGTGGCTATCCGCATGGCGCCCCGCTTTTCGGTGATCAGGAGGCGGCCATCCGGTAATTGGGTGATGCCCCAGGGATTTTTCAGGCCCGAGCTGATCACTTTTCCTTCATAAGGTGTTCTGGTCTTCACACCCCCGATCCTCGTTTGCCCTTTAAAAGCTGGTTTGTAATCTGAGTTGGCCTTGCCCGTCTCCACCGGCGGCAGGGAATCTGTGCTGCCCCCCACTTCAGTTCCCGGCTCTTCTGTTTCCAGGTTGTTTTCCGGTTTACTGTTATTGCATGCTGCTATCATAATAGCCATACCGATGCAAATTCTGAAAAGAGGCTTGTGCATGATGAGTTTGTTTAATAGTAATGAAGGATAACTAAAATTAGTCCTTTTTATGACTATTAAAAAAATATGCCACCAATGGTGGCATAGCTGGTATGAATGGCGTTTGTCGAAGCTGAAAATAACAATCTGTTATCCCGTATGCTGCTGTTTACTGACCGGCATAAGCTTTGCGGATGGCGGCCAGGTCCAGTTTTTTCATGCTCATGAAGGCATTGGTGACCCGCTCTACTTTTGATTTGTCCGGGTCCAGCATCATTTGCTCCAGTTCTGTGGGCACTATCTGCCAGCTCACCCCAAAGCGGTCTTTAAGCCAGCCGCAGACCTGTGCATTGGGATCGCCGCCGGCGCCCAGTTTTTCCCAGTAGTAGTCTATGGTTTCCTGGTCGGGGCAGTTGACCATGATGGAGAACCCTTCCGTGAAGCCGAATTGATGTTCACCCGGTCCGTCCATGGCCATGAATACCTGGTTATTCAGCTTGAACTGCGTATGCAGCACGGTGTCCTTATAAGGCCCTTCCTGGTGCTTCAGCATTCCTACGATAGTGGATTGGGGAAAAAGGTCCGTATACTGTCTGACAGCCGCTTCCGCCTGGCCAAAACGATCCTTCACAAACAGGAAGGTGGGTGTGATGGGCTGGCCTACATCACTGAGCTTACCCAGCATAAGCTGCCAGCTGACACCAAAGCGATCTTCCAGAAAGCCATAGCGTGCGCTCCAGTCGTATTTATCCAGGGGCATCATCACTTTACCGTCCTTAACCAGTTCGGTCCAGAGCCTGTCCACTTCTGCTTCCGTTTCGCATATTACGGAGAAGGAGATACTGGGATTGGGCCGGAACATGGGACCGGCACTCAGCGCCATCAGTTGTAAGCCGCCGATCTCGAAACTGACGGCCATCTCACTGCCTTCTGCCTGCCCATGCTCTTCAATTCCTGCTTTGGTATAATAGGTGGTGGCCCCTTTTTTGCCGCCGAACAGGGAAATATATAGGTCCGCCATAGCTGAGCCCTGACGGTCCTGCCAGATGCAATAGGTGAATGGTTGAATGTTGCTTGCCATAAAATTGTTGAATTTGTATGGTAAATTTACAAACTATGATCCTGGGAACAGGGGGGCTTATGCGACATTGTAAAGGGGGACTTGCGCAGTATTCCCAACAGCTGCCCGTTGATTTGCGTATCTTGAAAGGCCATTGCTGTCAGCTGCCGTATCGAATTACCTGTAAATGTACAATCATGAAAAAACAAGCCTTATTGCTCAAGCACTGGAATGAAGCCCTGGAAAATGAAAGCTGGTACCCGCCTTTTGCTGATGCCCTGGCAGATATTACCGCCGAACAGGCCCGCTGGAAACCGGAGCAGTCCTCGGTGAATTCCATCTGGGAATCCGTGGTACACCTGCTCTGGTATAAGGAGCGGTTGCTGCAACGCATCAAAGGCAAGCCGGATACCCGGATCCATTCCAATGATGAGACCTTTGTGGTACGCGGATCTACGGAGGACGACTGGCAGCAGACCGTTACCCGTCTGTTCCGGGTCCACCGCGAGCTGGCGCAGCTGCTGAAAAATGCTACCGCACCGGAACTGGATAATCCGCCCGCAGGCCCGGACTCCGATGTGCCGCTGGATGCACAGTATTTTACCCTCACCGTTCATGATGCCTATCATACCGGCCAGATCATGTTCATCCGTAAACTGCTGAAGACCTGGCCTGACCACCGCAGCTTTGCTGAATAAAGGCCCTTATGGTATGCCGCCTCTACAAGAGGATTACAGCATAGCACCCAACCTGAACCTGACAATTCCCTGTGCCGCTGCAAAACGCTGCGGAAATACCGGAGTGAACAATCTGCTGCTTCTCTTGTAATTGATAGGCCCCTCGGCCTGGCGGATTTGTCCAGGCAGCGCATTGCCTGCCACAACAAAGACTTAAAACATATAAAGCATTTTTTCATGAGTACCCTTCTTTCCCCGCTCTCCATTGGCGATACCCGGTTCAGGAACCGCATCGTTATCTCTCCTATGTGCCAGTATTCCGCTGTGGATGGACTGGCCAATAACTGGCACCTGGTACACCTGGGCAGCCGTGCTGTTGGCGGGGCAGGGCTCATTATCCAGGAAGCTACGGCCGTAAGTCCTGAGGGCCGTATCAGTTACCAGGACCTGGGCCTCTACAATGAGGCACAGGTGGAACAGCTCAAACCTATTGTTGCTTTTATCCAGGCGCAGGGCGCCAAAGCTGGCATCCAGCTGGCGCATGCCGGCAGAAAGGCCAGCACAGACGCTCCCTGGAAAGGCAATGCCCAGATACCTTCCACTGAACCCAATGGCTGGACTACCGTCAGCGCCAGCGCCCTCCCCTTCCGGGATGGCCAGGAGGCGCCCCAGGCGCTGGATGCCGCAGGCATTCAAACCGTCATCAGTGATTTTGTACAGGCCACCCGCAGGGCTAAAGAAGTGGGATATGATGTGGTGGAGATCCATGCGGCCCATGGTTACCTCCTTCACCAGTTTTACTCGCCGCTCAGCAACCAGCGTACCGATGAATACGGTGGCAGCTTTGAGAACAGAATTCGGTTAGTGATGGACGTTGTAGTGGCCGTGAAGAAGGAATGGGGGGAAGATAAGCCGCTGTTTGTGCGCATTTCTGCCACAGACTGGACCCCCGGCGGCTGGACCATTGAAGATTCTGTGAAGCTGGCCGCCCTGCTTAAAGAAAAAGGCGTTCACCTGATAGATACTTCCACCGGCGGTAATGTACCAAGGGCAGTTATTCCCAATAACCCCGGCTACCAGGTGGAATTTGCGGCGGCTATCCGCCAGCAGACCGGTATCCTGACCGGTGCTGTAGGCCTGATCACTACCCCCGCACAATCCGAAGAGATATTGCAGAAAGGCGAAGCCGATATGATCTTTATTGCCCGGGAAAGCCTGAGGGACGCCTATTTCCCGCTGCATGCCGCAGCTGCGCTGGGCGATGAGCTGGACTGGCCGCTGCAATATGAGCGCGCGAAACCGAGACCAGTTAAATAAGCGGGGAAATAATTGTAGTTGCTTTTTTCAGGGAAGCCTTGCGCGTCCCTGGGACTTTTGTGTAGTGCCCTGTAGGTCTTGAATGGTCCCTGGAAGCTTTCCGTAGTCTCCACAGGTCTATGTGTCACTGAAGATATTGCGTAGTCCGACCTCGAAATACGATGCCATTGGTTCGTCCCCAAAAACTATAGAGCAGGTACCTAAGGCTTGACCGCTACAGGTGCAGTAGCCGCTTTGCCATTGACAAAATCCATCACCTGCTGCATGTCCTCCTGCACTTTGCCACGCCGCACAAACAGCGGGGCTATCAGCTCATCTATGCCAGCATACTCTTTAAAGAATTCTTTCAGTCCTTTATCAAAATCCGGGAGTGGATTGTAATTGGTCAGGTATAATATTTTTCCGTTGGATTTTTCAATGGTGTAAAATTCCTGCAGGACGCTGCTGCCACCATACATGGCTATGTTCTGCATGTATTGGTATACGCTGACATTGGGCCCTTCTGCCAGCAGCTCCAGGAAATACTGGCCGCCTTTGGCCACCGGCTTAACGCGGTAATGGACCCAGCGGCCCTGTTCCAGGTAACCGCAGCCATTGATGTCTTTCACGGTATAGACCGCTATCCTGTCCGGCTGGTCCCTGACCTGTATACTGACGCCGGACAGCATGAACTGCCGCAGCTGTGCGCGACTGATATGTATACGCACCGTATCATTGTCTTTTGTTACCAGGTAACCTTCCATGTCTTTGGCCACAGCACTAATTGAGCAGCACAACAGCAGCAGCAGCGGATAGAATTGCTTCATGATCTCCTCCTTTTGTTTTCACCAATACAGGATCAAAATAAAAGGAGTACCACGGACAAATTCTGTTATAATCTGCCAGTGACCGGGAATTATCGACCACCGGTGATTACAGGCGGATCACTTCCAGTCGGTCTATATAAGCATCATTATTATAGTTACGGGTGAAAGACATATTGTTGTCGAACCCTTTCTGTTCCGGGTTCAGCCGCAGTTCCAGGGTATGTGCGCCCGCTGGCAGGTCCTGGATGATCAACAGGTTGGACCTGGTCCAGGTGTTCCAGCTGCCCGAAGCTTCCAGGATAAAACTGCCAATATCTTTTCCATCCATGAAGGCAGAACGGATATAACAATATACATCATGTGGGCCACGGCCATTGGCTCCTTTCAGCGAGAAGGCATACTTCCCGGCTTCGGGCAGGTTGATGCTGAAACGCACAGTGGCCGGCCGGGCTGCAAAATCCCGGATATACCCCTTGCCCGAAAATCCGCGGGCGGTATCAGCCAGGTAAGTGGCAGGACTGCCTTCCTCTGCTTCTATACTGCTGGTATAGGAAGAAACGGGTATGGGGCGCGACAGATCAGATTGAAATCCTTTGTCATCAATGGCCACTACGCTGTAAAATCCATTGGGCCGGTTCTGTAAAGAGAAACCGGCATCCGCTTTCTCCGTGATGCCAGGGCCAATCACCCGGTATTGTAAGCCTGCTGCCGGCTGCCAGCTTATACCATCCTGTTCCCTTGTGGTAGTGGGTTCCACCGGCGACCAGTCCTTGCCCGGCCCTGCCTGCACCAGGTTCATAGCCCCGGCGGCCGCCTGCTTATCGGACATTGTAATGTTGATCTCATAATGTCCTCTGGCATCAGCCGGCAGCTGGTAAGGCAGTTGTTGCGCCTTTCCGTTCAGGGTCAGTTCAGCAATGCTGCTGCCACTGCCCGATACCGTTATATCCAGGCTGGCATTCCGGTAGCGGAAATTTTTCAGGTGCAGCGGCCCGTCTACCAGTTCTTTTGGTATTGCTGGCGCGAAAGAAAGGCCGGTGGCTGTCAGCTCCATCCCAAACAGGATCCGGTACACCATGCCGATATAAGCCGCTACGGACCAGAGCTGCCGGTCGGAATTGAGGGCGGTATTTTCATCAGACCCGGTATCATAGGTCATGTTCTCTTTATGGGTGAGAAAGAGCGCACCCTGCCGGATCTGTGATTGCAGCAGGTGGCTGACCACAGAGAGATTGCCGGTCTGCCTTGCCGCATAGAGCAGCGGCGTTTGCCAGACCACCCACACGCTTTTGTTATGGTAGGCAAAATCGTCCGGGATGGAAGGATAGAGCACGGCGCCGCCATAAGGATAGAGCGGGTATTTATTGACGATGCTTTTTACCTGCTCCGGGTCCGCAGCGCCCAGCAGGGCGCATAGCCCGTTGGACATAATATCCACCCTGTCGGAAGCAGGGTAGCCCAGGAAAGCAGGATACAGGTAAGCGGCGTACAATCCTTTCTGCTGATCCCATAAATAGGTGTTCAATCCTTTTTTGATCTTACCATGTGTGTCAGCCCAAAGTTCCAGCTCAGTGGTGGGCTTGCCCAGCATAGCGCCGGCCTTTTGCAGGAAATCATAACAGAACAGGTGCAGGGCATTAGTGCCGCTGGAAAAAGATTCACCAATATTTTCATTGGAGAACCAGTTGGGATAGGTATGTGTCCGCCAGTCCATGGAGCAGGCTTCGCCCCTGAACAGGCCGATAGTGCTGTCAAAAGCCATGTGCAGGTCTTTCCTTGCCGTGTTGGACAGGTTCTCGTAGGCTTCCGCCAGCCAGTTGCTGTCACCGGTGCTGAGGTAATATTCCCAGGCCGCCAGCGCCCAGACCACCCGATCAGTGGAAATAGGCCAGGAACCGCCGGTGCCGGTATCCTGCAGGGCTTCTTTGATCTTTTGCAAAGTCTGCTTCTGCAAGGTCTTTTTGGAAATGTCTTTATGGATCCAGGAGAAAGCGAAATAGATGCTGTACACCACGTCGCGGGTCCAGGTATCCGGCCAGAGGGCGCCGGTGGCGAATGTGGAATCGGAACGCAGGTTGAGCTGCATTTCTTCCAGGGCCATGTTGTAGAGCGCTACCAGCATGGTATTGTTGGGCGCGCTGAACTGCGGGAACTGGCTGATATCCTTTTGCAGGGTCCAGGTTTTGGGACCATGATAGTTGGAAGTGATGCTGGTGGGTGAGGTAGCCGTGGCTACGCGCCAGCCTGTATAAGAAGCATCCACCACACTGTCGGGATAAATATGAAAAGGCAATCCGGAACCTTTTTCCCGTACCATGGTCCAGTGGGCGGCAAAGTTTTTATTTCTATCGGTTGCTGACAGGCTGATCCCCTGCCCTTCCTGCGTCAGGAAACGATCTGTACCACCTGCTTTATTATTGAGGCTATACCAGCTGCAATTGGCCATGGCCCTGAAATTAAAACCCTGCAGGTCCCAGACCAGGTTACTGTCCGGCAGGTTGTCGGCTGCTACGCTGATAACTTTGCCCGAGGCGTCCATAGCCAGGTAATGACCGCTGGCTTTGTTACGGATCTTCACCGTTCTGCCGGCATTGGCTTCAGTGACCCAGAGAAATTGATCATTGGCCGGCTGCTTACCGGTTTTGAGCTGTCCCTGCTCCTCATAAAAATACTCGCCGGTGGAACGGCACTGGAAGCTCCATTCGGAATACACGGCGCCGGTGGGTGGTTTGGAATGGCAGGCCTGGAATAAAAGGGCTGTCAATAGAAAAATTATGTTGAGTCTATACATCATCAGAATTTAAAAATAGCTGAAATGCTTTGCGTTTACTCCAGTCGCTCGCCTCCGGCGAGTGACGTTTATTGGTTAGCCTCCGGCCAATACCCCTGAGCTGCTGCCTGCTGGTGGCTGCAGGGACACGGCATTGTGGTTGCGCACAGGAGGCGGGCCACGGTAGTCTTTACATCAAGGTACAAACTGTTTCCAGGCGGCCGCTTTCAATTGCGGCTGGGGAACATATAAAAAGGTTTCCCGGTTTGCTTCAAAGCTACGGTAGATAGGGGTGCCCGGCACTATACCCAGCTGGCTGTAATCTCCCGGTCTTTTTCTGATCAGCCTGGAGGGTTTGTAATGGGGATTGGCTTCCCAGTCCAGTTCCCCCGCAGCATTGTATACGGGGAACCAGGCAATGCCTTTATGACGGCGGATACCATCGTAGACAAAGCCATAGTCGCGGTCGCACCAGGCGCCAAAGGTCAGCGGTGCTGCAGCATTGGCGCTGATAGTGGCATGCGCCCAGTTGGGCGGGACTATTACCACTTCACCGGGGCCGGCATATACGGCAAAGCAACGCCCCGGATCGTCCTCATCATACTCCTGCATATAGATGATGGCCTCGCCCGACCAGATCTCGTAGACCTCGGGGGTAGACCAGCCGCTGAACGGCGAGATCTTATGCACATGTCCCTGGCTGCGGACCGGCTCCCGGCCTATTTTCCCGGCGGCATAGGTCACTACGCCATAAAGCAGGTGCAGTTTTTCCAGTAAGGCCTTGTGTTCTTTCTTACCCACATCCATGGCAATGGCGTATACGGTATCCGGCCCTTCACTCTGCGGGTCCAGCAGGCTCTTGCGGATATCATCCAGCTTGCGGCATTCCGGTTCGGGACCAAAAACAGTATCGCCATACACAAAGCCCATAGGATGGGTACTGGGTTGAATAGCGAATCCGGGATCAAATGTCAGTGACTGTTTCATGTGCGGGCAGATTTTGAAAGAACGGCAGGAACCTGGTTTAACCGGTGATCAATACCCAGCAGGGCGGCATGATCCCCCAACTGCGAGGCCACAATGTCCACGGAACCTGAGGGACACCAGGCCAGCCGGCCAACGCGCTCCCGCAGGTAAGGAAGGATCACATCGGCACTGTTCATGATGCCGCCGCCCACCACAATCACGCTGGGATCATAGGCGTGGATATAAGTGATCAGGGCTGCGGACCAGACATCCATGCAATCATTGCGCAGCAGCGTGGCTTCGGGATCACCCGTGTTGGCCAGGGTGAACAGCTGCCGGAAATCGAACTGGCGGGCGCGCTCTTTGAATTCGGCCGACAGGCTCTCATGCTCCCGGATGATAGCAGGCAGGAAATACGAGGAGGCCAGGGCTTCCACGCAACCGATATTGCCGCAGCTGCATTTTCGGGAACGGTAGTCCACCACAAAATGCCCGCCCAGTGAGCCTGCCTGGAAATGCGCGCCGTGTAATACTTTGCCGTCAATGATCACACCGGTGCCAATGCCGGTGCCGATGGTGACCATCACCACATTGTTGTATCCCTTTGCTGCGCCATAGCGCCATTCCCCTACTGTAGCCAGTCGCGCATCATTGTCCATACAGAAAGGCGCCTGCCAGCGACTGGCCGCCCAGTGGTTAAAATCAAAATCAGGGGCGTCGTCATATTTCTGGTTGGTAGAGATCACGGTCTTTGTCTCCGGGTTCACGAGGCCGGGAAAGGCCAGGCCGATGCCGGCTACTGCTTCCCGGCTGACGCCCGCTCCTGCCAGCAGCTCTTCCATGGCTGCTTCAATAAAAGGCAGGGTCCGGGCCATGCCTGTGCCGGAAAAAGCATTGACCAGCCTTGTACTGACCACTACACCCTCCTGTAACAGGCCTACTTTGATGATGGTTCCTCCCAGGTCTATTCCTATCCTATACATGCTTCAGATTTAAATAAGTTCAGGTATTCCATTTTTCTCCATCAGGCGGCGGGCAAAGCCATGCTGCCGGATAGCTTCATAATCGTGGCCTGCATCAGCCGGCCAGGACGCTCCAAAGGACAGCAGCTGCTGACCGGTATTGGCCACGCGGTGCGCTACCCTGCCGGGAATAAAATGCAGGCTGCCGGGGAACATCCTTTCGGCCCATACTTCCCTGTTCTCATTCATGAGGATCAGCACGCCTTCTCCCTGGATGCCCCAGTAGTATTCGGCACGGTCTATCAATGCATGGAAATGTCCTTTGGTCATGAAATACTCCTGTCCTACCTTACCAGGATGGATATGCGTAAGGCCAAAATACAGTCCGCCGGGTGTGCCTTCCGGTACGGGCAGGAAGCTGCTCACTTCATACACCAGGGTATCGGGATCCATGGCGGCATAGCTGTTGGTATCCTGGAAAACGCCGGACAGGTCTTTCAGGCGTCTGTAAGTCTTTTCAATGCCCTCGCCCTGCAACAGGTTGCCGGAGAGGAACAGGGTTGGATTACTGATGGTTGATGGTTTCATATTGTTAGTTTGTGCTGTCATTCCGGTATGGTGAGGGTCAGGGTGTTGGTTTTGCGGGGATCCAGTTTAATGGGTACACCGGTGTTGCTGTTGCCAGATTGAAGGGTATGCACATAGATACCGGTGCAGGAGCTGTCTTTCAGCGGCGCTACCTGCAACTGTGCGGTTTTGCCGGTGCTGTCCACCTGGAGGGTAAAGGTCAGGGGCCCGAATACAGTATGTACATTGTTGAATCGGGTGGTCATCCCGGCCTGCAGCCATTCTGCCGGCAGCCCTTCAAAAAGATGCAGCTCGCGGCCCCTGTCCAGGGCCAGCAGGTGGGTCACCAGCCGGACAAATTCAGCGCTGCCCCAATTATGCGGCATATCGCCTACATATTTTGCCTGGAGATCCCGCGGGGTATGTTCTTCGCGCCAGGCATATAACGGTGAAGCGTGGTTGGCGAAAGCATAAAGGGATTCAATGGCCTGCTGCTTTTCACCGAGCCAGAGACTGGCATGACCATAGAAGCTGGCAAAATAATTCCAGATACCGTCAATCAGCCAGCCGGTGCCAATGACCATGCCTTCCTGCAAAGTGCCCTGCAGCATCTGCATAGTGCCGCGGGAAATGGGATCATTTTTATCAAATACCTGGCCGGGATAAATGGCCTGGCAGAAAGCCCATTGGGCGCGCTGCGGCAGGGATCGTTTGGCCGGGTCCATCACTACGTTCAGGTAGGTATTGCCCAGGACGTCCTGCGCCTGATCACGACGGGCAGCCTGCTGGAAGCGATCATAAAAATCACTGTATTCTTTTTGCCAGTCGCGCGCATCTTTTTTTATGCCCAGCCATTCTGCCGCCTGGATCATGGCTTTGAGGCCGGCCAGGTTCCAGTAAACATTCGTGTATTCTGCTTTGTCTGCCGAGCCCCATAGTCCCCCATCAATTTCACCGGCTGGTATCAGGCCGTCGTCCAGCGGATCCTTGTTCTGCAGGGTCTGTTTGCGCAGTTCTTTGATATAGTCCACCGTTTTGCGCAGCAGCGGCCATTTGCTGGTCAGCCACTCTTTATCCTGCGTGAGCAATGCATGGCGGACACAGGTCCAGAGTACAATACCGTTCTCTTTGTAATAGTCGGCGCTCATTTTCCCGAAGCGACCGCCGGGTTCCTGGAAGGACAGCATATAATCTATCCCATCCCTTGCTTCCTTGCCCCTGTTGAGCATGGTCACTGCTTCCAGCAGAAAGGCTCCGTCTACTATCCAGAGCCCGCGGTAACAGGTAGGCCCTACCTGGAAGGCGGCTTTGCCATTCTTGATCTCACGGGCCTGCCAGATGCCACGCAGCGAGGCGTCCAGCAGCCGCTGGATCTCCACGTCAGGCACGGTAATATGATCATAAGGAATGGGTGTTTGGTGCTGCCAG
Source organism: Candidatus Pseudobacter hemicellulosilyticus (assembly GCA_029202545.1). Taxonomy (GTDB): domain Bacteria; phylum Bacteroidota; class Bacteroidia; order Chitinophagales; family Chitinophagaceae; genus Pseudobacter; species Pseudobacter hemicellulosilyticus. Next base: position 4,964,675 of record CP119311.1, on the reverse strand, counting down.
TATTGGATCATGGCTGTCCTGGCGGTTTCCAGGGCTGGCAGGAAGCTGGACGGACGGTCCTGGAACTGCTGTGCCAGCAGGGATGGCTTGCCGTTGTCATAAAGGGCTGCCAGCACGATGCTGTCGCCGGCAGGAACGATTACAGGCGCCAGCTCAATAATGGTTTTGAAACTGGAATCCGTGAGGTTTTGCCGAACGCGTTGTACTGGTCTGTCGAGATAGAGGCGATAGACTTTATTGCTGTCTGTAATGGTTACGGTTTGCTGCTGCACCTGCACGGCATATTCTGTATTGATCACCACCACGGGCTGAATGGTTTTTGTGCTGTTGCCGGGATTGCTGATGCGTGTCAGCAGCAGGTCTTCCCGGTTTCCCTGTTGCGTGCTGGTCCCCTGCTGTGTAAAAGGCTGCGCAATAGCGATGGCTTCCTGCTGCACGGGCATACCTTGTAAACGCGCAGTAGTTTGTACAATGGGGATGCGGGCATCCAGTAATTGCTGCTGCTGGAATAGTACGGCTTCATCGGCCAGGAAGTGGATGACGGTGCGGAAGCCGCGGTCATTGGCATAAGGGAAATAACGTTTGCCACCGAAATGGTATAACAACTGTCCTTCCGGGCCAACCAGCGTTTTGCAGGTATCATCAGGAAAGCTGATGCAGCTGGCCTGCCAGGCTGGTGCATATCGGTAATCTACCTGGCGTTGCTGGCCGGCACTGCTAAGACCTATCAGCAGCAGTACTATGATGGTGCATATGAATGGATGGCGATACGGCCTCATAAGCGAATATTTAACTGTTGAAGAACTTGTTTTCCGAGCGGCGACTGTGCAATGGCCGGCGCTATCAGCAGGTAACCGCCCTGCGTATCTGTGTTCACAATGCGGGCTATACAGGGATACCTTTCTGTTGTGGCGGGATAGAGTAAATTTTCATGGGTAGTGGTATAGGCCAGTGCTTCAAAGGTCCAAGGCCTGAACAGGGCAAAATCAGTATAGGCTGTTTGTATGGGCAGTTCCGGGGCGGTCTTGTTGGTAGCTAACCCGGACAGTGCGGTCCCTTCCGGAAATTGAATGCCCTGCCCCTGGATGCTGAATCCAAAGAGCCCGTTCTTAGTACTCCAGGCATTGAAGAACTGTTCACTGCCCCAGTAGTTGACACCTTTTCTTTTGGGATGACTGAGCCCTATGCCCGGCAGGGCTTCATCCAGTGCCTGCCATTGCTGCCGGCTGGTCATGATACCGATATTGGGCTGATTGCTTTCCGGCAGGCCCCAACCCATGCCATCCCGCACAATGCGGACAGTAATTGAATTGGACTGGCCGAAGCGTAATGCTGCATAGGCCTTGCTGCCTGGTTGGAGGACATAGTACCGGCTGAGCATTTTATAGCGATGGGTATCGTAATAGTTGGTGCGGGTGGGATATTGCTGTTGGATCAGCGGCTCCATATCGGCGTAAGCTGCCACTGGCAGGCCGTTTATGAACACGCTGTCCTGCCCTACCAGGGGCCCCAGTTCCAGGTAAATGGCCTGACCGGCATAAGCAGCAGGTAATACAACGGTAGATTTGTATTGGCCGTTTGCTTCGGCTGCTGACAGATTGCGGGGATCAGGTGTGAAGGTCCAGTTGGTCAGGAATATTTTTTCTCTTGCCGGCAGGTATTGGTACCAGTCTACCAGGCCACCTTGTTCGCCCAGGATGCCAGCGCCGTCCTCTTCACTTTTGGCATTGGTGCTGGCGCCATAGAATACAAGTGTGCCGCCTTTACGGACAAAATCCTCTATGGCTGTTTTGACCGGCTTACCGGATGGGGTATACAGCGGCAGCTGGTTGCCGGTGATCACTACAGTGCGGTATCCGCTATTAGCCAGTTTACCTAATCCTTCCAGGTTCAATGCAGGAAGGTGTAAACCCGAGGATTGCTGGTGAAAAGCCGGATCATAGAATATGGCAGTTTTGCCGGCGGTAAAAGGTTTGATGGTTTTCTTGGGTACCGGTTGGTAATTTGTTTCAGCCGTTGGTGCAGGCTTGCTCCATTTCCGGGCGGTGGCGCCGGTGACGCGGGTAGCTGCCGGGTCCAGGACAAGCAGTTCTTGTATGGATGGGTCAGTAACGTCAATGATCAGTTGATTGTTTTGATATTGTAGACTGATAGTTCCATTGGGCGTAGGTACAGTGCAGGAATAGTTGGTCCATTGTGCCGGTACGGCCGGTGTAATTTTTACTGTTTTCCAGCCAGGCTGCATGACTTCAATACCCAGCAGGTCCTTGACCACTACATCCAGCAGGTTGCCGGCAGCGGTGACAAATACGTTGCCGCCGATGGAGACACCATTGGTGTCCAGTGTTTCTTCAATGAAACCGGGATATTTTTCGTCCTCAATAGTGGCCGCGGCCAGCTGCAGTAGCTGGTAGCCGCCGGCTGCATCCTGGTGCCCAAACCGAGCTTCTGCTTCCCAGAGGTTCCACCAGGGCCATACTTTCACGTTCTGGTCGTTCTGCATGTCCACATGGTTCATGCGTGGCGTAATGGTGACCGACCCATATTTTGTCCAGTTCTCCTGTTGCAGGTAGTCCAGTGTCCGGCGGGTGCGCTGTTCATCCGTGGCGCCTATCTTCAGGAGCATGGCCTGTGAGGCCTGGGAACTGCGGTGGTCAATACTGTCCCATAAGGTCATATTGCTGAAATAACCTTTGTCGGCATTCCAGTACACGGTATTGACGGCATCCACTGTTTTCCGGTACAGCCGCTGCAGCCTGTCGGCCGCTTTACGATTGCCCAGTTGCGCTTCCACTTTGGCGGCAAACTGGAGCAGGGAAGCATACATGGCGTTGGAGGCCAGGGTGCGCACCCCATTGGTGCTGCACATCATCAGCATATGGTCCATGAAATCGGTCACGTCCGTAATGAGACCATCCTCATCATAATCCCGGTTGATCCAGAATTCCACCCAGGGCCGCATGACAGCATAGTCTTTGCGCAGGGTGTCCAGGTTGCCGGAATAGTAGTAGTATAGCCAGAGCGAGCGGACAGTCCAGCCCACTTCCGAGGCGGTGCCGCCCTGCGAGGGATCATTGGAATTCTTGCAGTCTTCCGGCCGCATCAGCGCATACCTGTTGAGGTCATAGACCAGGGATTGCCGGGCCATTACCGGCCGGCCGGAGACCAATGCGCCGGGAAGCAGGCCCGAGCCCAGGTCGCGGGCCCAGATATCCAGCCAGCGGAACAGCTCACAGAACATCAGCTCGCCATTGTAGCTGAGGTCCAGCAGTGATTGGGAGAACGCCACCGCCTTATTCAGGGTGGTGTCCGGCGAGCGCAGCACCAGCGGCTGCCGGCTGGCGGCCTGCAGCTGCTGGTGGAAGGTCTGGTAAGAAAAACCTTCGCTCACCGGTTGTTGTGTATAGAGAACGGTCTGTTGTTTGCCCAGCCTTGCTTCGGTACGATGCAGGGGAATAGATTGGTCAAGGTCCAGCCTTGTCTGCACGCCGGCCGGCGTACGGATGGCGATGGCAAAGCCGGTGGCCGGCAGCACGCCATAGCTTACTTCCAGGCTGTCCCTCCCAATACGGATAGAATAGGTAACGCCACCGGGGATCATACTGGTATTCCAGAATGTAGGCGCAGGCAGCAGTGATTCACCGTTGCGTTCAAACCGCAGCCTGCCTTCCAGTGCAATGCCTTTGGCTGCCCTGAAATGTTCCGGTGCGGTCTTCACAATGAATTTGCCATCGCCCACCAGTGCGGTAGCGGCCCTGCCTTCATAATAAAGGGTATGCGGGTCCTGGCCCCTTGTCAAAAAGGGCCAGAACAGCAGCATGCCTATTAATCCGATGATTGAGATCCTATCCATTGGTTGGGTGCTTAAAAATGTGTAGCGCCTGGTACTGGCCATTGCTGTTTAATAACCGTCGTTTTGATCCAGGTGCGGGTTCTTGTCCATTACGGTCAGCGGAATGGGGAACAGGTAAGTGTGGCGGTCGGCCGGATCCTCATTGGGTTTGAAACTCCAGGTACCTTTGAATGCATCAAAGCGGATCAGGTCGTTCCTGCGCCAGCCTTCAAACACAAATTCATATCCTCTTTCTTTCAGCAGCAGGTCCAGCGTCAGGTTGGCCAGTGGTTTGGCCGGGCTGAAATTCCGGTCCCGCACTTCATTCACCAGGGTGCGTGCTTCCGGCTCATTGGCGGCGCTGGTGCGCAGCAGGGCTTCGGCCTTCATGAGCAGCACATCGGAATAACGGAAGATGGCAAAGTCGTTGTTCATATGGGTTCGTCCCCCCTTCTCTACTTCCCATTTGTACAATCGCGCACCCTCATTCTCAGTGGCATTGGCGTAATTGACCATGTCTACTGTGTAGTTGAGTTGCGTGATGCCATCCCGGATATAGATGGGTGTACCATCGGGTTTGGTTTGAAGACCAATCAGGAAAGAACCAATCCTTGCATCATCCGGGTCAAAGCCTTTGACAAAACTGGGCACGGCGCAGGGCCCGTTCCAGGAGCTGAACTGTACGTCGAAGGCCACATACTGGGAATAATGCCAGGACATCTGGTAAGGAATGAAATAACCGCGGAAGAAATCGGCGTCATAGGGAATGGCCCAGATATTCTCCACGGAGCTTTCGTTCTTCACTTTGAAGTTGTTGAAGATATTGGGCTCCAGCTGGTACTGGTTAGAACCTATTACCCGGTTGCAATAGTCCAGGCATTTGTCCCAGGCGGCAGTGCCGGTATATACCTGTGCATTCAGGTAGAGCTTGGCCAGCAAGGTATAGGCAACCCATTTAGTGGCCTTGGTATAGGTGGCCATGCTTTTTTCTTCGGAGAGATCGTCTGCTACGGCCAGCAGTTCGGACTCTACAAAATCATAGACCTCTTTGCGGGAATTATTGGTGGGCAGCTCGCCTTCAAACTTAGTGACAATGGGCACATTGCCGATATTGTCCAGCATGATGAAATACCAGAAAGCGCGCAGGGTCCGCAGTTCCGCATAGATGCGGTCCTTGTTCTCGATCTCAATGGTAGTATTGTCCAGCAGGTCCAGGATCTTGTTAACGGTGGCTACCTGCTCAAAGCGCCAGAAATTGGGTGTTTCGCGGGCGGACCATTCATGGGTATGGTACCGGAGATGGATGCCGCCGGAGTACCAGTCGAGGCCACGCGCCGGGATCATGTATTCATCCGAAGTGATCTCGCCCATCCAGAAATCATTGTTCACATAATTCACCAGGGTGCCGTAGGCAGGACCTATCAGGGAGTTGATCTCTTCGGCCGTACTGCCGAACTGGTCCTGGGAAATAAGGCTGTACAGGTCTTCATCCAGCTTGGTGCAGGAGCCGGTCAGCAGGCTGGCCGAAAGACAGAGTGCAGTAATGTATTTGCGGGTCATAATTGACAGTGTTTGGTGGTTAGAAGGAAACGTTTACGCCCAGGGAAATAGCCCTTGTCTTGGGATAGTAGTTACGGGCGTCAATGCCCAGTACCAGGCCGTCCGCATTGACTTCCGGATCAATACCGGTATAGTTGGTGATCAGGAAGAGGTTATTGGCCGTGAGAGATACCTGCAGGTTCTTGACCTTCGACTGCGGTTTAACCGGTACATTATAGGCCAGGGACAGGTATTCCAGCCTGACGAAACTGCCATCCTCAATATAGTAGGAAGAGTATACCAGCGGCTGTTTGGCGATGTCCAGTGCGGACTTCAGCACGTTATTGCCGGGCAGGCGGTTCTGATCATTCAGGTAGAGGGCGGTGGAATTGGCGATATCATTGCCGAAGACGCCCCTGAACAGGAAGGCCAGCGAGAAATTCTTATAGTTGAACATATTGGAGAAGTTCATGGTGAACTTGGGCTGGGCATTGCCGATCACGGTGCGATCGTCGGCATATACAAACTTGCCATCACCGCTCACATCCTCAAACTGGAAGATGCCGTTGTTGTCCCGGCCGGTGTATTTAGCGCCATAGAAAGTGCCGATGGCATAACCGGGCTTCAGGATCTGCGGTGTTTCCTGGAGACCGCCCAGGGCCCATTCACCGGTATACACCACATCCAGGGAGAATTCGTTGTCCGACAGCGATTTCAGCATGTTCTTGTTCCGGGCGAAGTTGATACCCGCGGTCCACTGGAAATCTTTCTGTTCAATGATGGTCCCGTCGATAGACAGCTCAATACCCTTATTGCTCACTTCACCCACATTGGCCAACATAGTGGGGAACTGGTAAGGCGGTGAGGGAACGGGATAATCATAGAGCAGGTCGCTGGTCTGTTTGCTATAATAGTCCAGGCTGCCGCGCAGTCTGCCGCCCAGGAAGGCATAATCAATACCGATATCCAGCTGGGCTGTTTTTTCCCAGCGCAGGTGTGGGTTGGGATTCTGGTTGGGCGCATACTGGGTCAGGAACTGACCGCCCTGGTAGTAGTAACCGGCTGCGCCATAGAGTGCGCGTGATCTGTAGTTAGGAATATCCTGGTTACCTGTGATACCATAGCTGACACGCAGTTTCAGCTCATTGAGGAAGCTGATATCCTGCATGAAATTTTCCCGGCTGATGACCCAGGCCACGGAGCCGGAAGGGAAATAACCCCATTTGTTATCATCCCCGAACCGGGTACTGCCATCACGACGGATAGTACCGGTGAAAATGTATTTGCCGTCAAAGGAATAGTTGGCGCGGGTATAAAAAGAGATCAGCTTATTGGCTTCCTTATAGCTGCTGACATCGGTAGGCTGCAGGTTATTGCCGGCCCCCAGGTTATTATAGGAAAAATTATCCGTGATGAAATTGCGGTTCTGTGCGCTGAAATTCTCCGGGGTGAACTCCTGGTACGAGTAACCGGCAATGGCATTGATGCGGTGTTTGTCTCCTACCCTTTTATCATAGGTCAGCGTAGTCTCCAGCAATTTTGTATTGTACTCCGAAGCGGTGCGGCGCGCCAGGCCATTGATGGTCTCGGCCGAGCGGGAGTTGCGGGATTCAAAATAACCGGTCATCAGGTTATCGCGGGAGAAAGCGCCATTAACAGAAGCGGTGAAGCCGGGCAGGAAATTATAGTCCAGCTGCATGCGGCCCAGGAACTGGTTGCGCTTGCTGTCCGAGGTCATCTGGTGCAGCATGGCCACCGGGTTGAAATATTCATAGCCGGTCACTTCCATGAAATTCCCTTCCGGCGTATACACCGGTATGGTGGGGTTCAGGTTGGACGCATAGGCAAATACATTGGGAGTGGGCACATTGCTGAAGGTCTCCACGGTGGTATTGGCATTGAGCAGGAAGCGGAGCTTGCCGTCCAGGGCCTGCTGGTCAAAGGAGAAACTGCCGTTCACACGTTGCAGGTCATTGTTTATGGCAATGCCTTTCTGGTCCAGGACGTTCAGGGACGCACGATAGGTGGAATTCTCCGTACCGCCGGTGAGGTTGAGGTTATGATTCTGGGAAGAACCGGTACGGTAGATCTCCTCGTGCCAGTTGGTATTGGCGCCATAGTCCATGGCATTGGTGATATTGTTGTCCTTGACATACTGCCGCCATTCATCGGCAGTCAGGATATCCAGGTTCTTACGCAATTTTTCCGTGGCATAGTACCCGCTGTAGGTGACCAGGGTTTTGCCGGGCCTGCCTTTTTTGGTGGTGATCAGGATCACCCCGTTGGCGCTTCTTGCGCCGTAGATGGCTGTGGCCGAGGCGTCTTTCAGTACGCTGATGCTGGCAATATCCTGCGGCGCCACGGTGTTCATGGAAGCGCCTGGCACTCCGTCTATCACCACCAGTGGGCCGTTGCCCCCCAGCAGCGAGGTAGAGCCGCGCAGGCGCATGGTGGGCTGTGCGGTTGGATCGCCGCCATTGCGGGTGATCACCAGGCCGGAGACCTTGCCCTGCATCAGCTGCTCGGGCGAAGTGACCACGCCTTTGTTGAAATCCTTCTCCGAGATATTAGCTACGGAGCCGGACAGGTCCCGCTTGCGCATGGTGCCATAACCAATGGCCACCACCTCGTTCAGCAGGGCGCCTTCGTCTTCCAGGGTGATGGAGAACTGGGTCTGGCCGTTGATGGCCTGGGTCAGGGTTTTCATGCCTACATAGGAAATGGTCAGGGTACCGGTACCGGTGGGAATGCGCAGGGAGAATTTCCCGGCTTCATCGGTGGTGGTGTTGACGGTGCGGTTGCTGATGCTGGCGGCAACGGTGACGCCGGAGAGGCCTTCACCTTTGCTGTTGACCACGGTGCCGCTGATAGTGCGGTCCTGGGCGGAAGCGGTGAAATAATTGGCAAGTAGCAGGAACAGGAGCAGCAGCCCGTTCCTCAGTGAGGGGCAAAACAATCCCTTACCAGGTGTATGCAGTACTGGTGTAGCTTTCATATCTGTTAGTTTGATGGTGTTATAAACGCATGACAGGTCCAGGGTGCAGCCGTCAAACGGGCTGCACTGCAGGTGTTTGTTTTGTTACAGGAATTTTTTTTTAGTGGTGCAATTGGTGATTTATGGCAAGTAATACTTGACGTTGTTAGTGCTTAAACCAGGTCCCGCGTTTGTGCCTCTCCGTATTTACGCTGGTATTCCGAGGGGGACATCCGGGTGAACCTTTTGAACTGATCAATGAAATTGGACAGGTTGTTAAAGCCGGCCTGCATGCTCAGGGTGGCGATGGTCATCTTCCCTTCTATCAGTAATTTCTTGGCATGCCCTATCCGCACTTCATTCAGGTACTGGATGAATGTTTTCTTGGTTCGTTCCCTGAAATACCGGCAGAAGGCGTTGGGGGTAAGTCCCACCAGTGAGGACACTTCCTCCAGGCGGATAGACCGGGAGAAATTTTTCATGATATACTGGTAGATCACAGTGAACCTGGCCTCATCACCCTCGTCCACGCTGCTGCGGCAATAGCCCAGGCTGGCCAGCTGTTGGTACTCTTCCGCGGTGGCCATGCATTCCAGCAGGGTGATCAGCCTGGCGATCCTTGCGGCGCCGCTTTCAAACACATATTCTTTCACCAGTTGTGTGATACGGAGGCGGGATTCCCCGGTGAACTTGATACCCCGGACCGAGCGGGCCAGCAGCTGTTTGATATTTTCCATTTCCGGAAAGCTCATCAGGTTCTCCCCAAAAATATCTTTCTGGAAAAAGATGCAGAAGCAGGAGGCTTTGAGGTTGGAACCTTTTTCGCTGAAGGCCTTATGGTTCCGCCATTCATGTGGCAGGTTGGGGCCAACAATGCAGAGGTCGCCCTCCTGGTATTCCTCCACATGATCACCAACAAAGCGGGTGCCGGTGCCTTCCAGGATATAGATGATCTCTATCTCCGGGTGGTAATGCCAGGGAACAATGAAACAGGGCAGCTCTTCCTTGTACACGTTCACATGGTTGGACCGGCTGAAAGGCAGTTCCTGGTAAATCGGTCTCATGAGTTTGCAGTTAATAGTTTGTAGAATGGATGGCGCTCCAACTCATATCCAGGTCAAGCGGATAGCTGGGCCTGGCTACCCGTTTATAGGGCAGCGTAGGTATGTCCAGGTTACAGAACCCGGCGGTCAGCGCCATCAGTTGCACCGGTGCTATGGCCCGCAGCTGCGGGAACAGGTAGCCCAGTTTGACCACTACTATATCATATTGCAAAGGGTCCACGCCTATCTCACGGAAATCGCGCGTTTCCGTAAAAGAGCGGCGGTTGTTCAGGATCACGGTGCTCACGCCATCTATATCCAGCAGGATGGCGCCGCGTTTGTTATCAATGGTCTCGGGTGCGGATTTATACAGGATCTTACCGGTGATGGTAACAGGTCTGGAGAAGGTATAGTCTGTTTTGCCGCCCAGGGAAAGACGGATAGTTTCATTGACCTTTTGCTGGCTGCATTGTGCAAAAGCCTCGGGATCCACCAGGCCGGCCACCAGTACTTTCTTTGTTTTCTTTTCCAGCAGGGTGGCCAGTACATGGGTATTATCGCCGGGTGCGCCGGCAGTGGTATTATCACCTGAATCAGAAATGAAAACGGTCTTACCCTTGTGCTTTGCTGCTTCCTGCAGCATGGCTGCAAAACTGCCCGAAGGCACACTCAGCTGCAGCTCCTGCCTTTTGTCCCAGATCTGCTGCGCCAGCTCTTCTGCTGCTTTGCGGGCCTGCTCTTTATATTCATCGCTTTCGGCCACTACAAAGACCCGCATGGCGGAGCGTGGCAGATCGGCCCAGCAGTAGCCGGCAAAGATGGAAGCGTCCATCAGTCCGGGACGGCTGCTCACAGCGGGGATCTGCTCATAGATGGCTTTGAGTGGCAGTACATCGGTAATGCTTTTTTCACCGGGCACCAGGATGGGAATAGTAATGCATTCAATATGCGGGCGCAAGCCTTTTGCCAGTGCGGTCAGGAGCATATTCACGGCGCGCTGCCTGGTCTCTTCCACATCCCTGTGCGGCGCAGTACGGTAACCGGACAGGAGGTTGAGGTGCTGTACAAAGGCGGGCGACAAATTACCATGCAGATCAAAACTGCCGGCAATCAGGGTCTGCGTTCCTACCAGCTGGCGGATATCACTGACCAGGGAGGCCTGCGCATCATCATATCCTTCCACATGCAGGGCGCCATGCATTTCCATGTATACGCCGTCCAGTGGGCCGGCTTTGCGGATGCCTGCCAGGATCTCGTCCCTGAATTTTTCAAAAGCCTTTTTTTCTACCACGCCACCGGGCCAGGCATAGGCATGTACCGTGGAGATCACTTCCACCCCCGCTGCCTTGCAGGCTGCCGCCCAGCTGGCAGCGGCCAGCACTTCGGGTCCGCGCTGTACCGTGAAATCGGACTCGCGGGTGGGCGCTGTGGAAAATGTATTGGATTCATTGCGGATACCCAGGGTCAGGATACGCTTGCCGGCCAGCGGTGGATGACCGGCCATTACTCCTGCGGGTAACAGGAGGAGGAATAATAAGAATTTTGCCATGCAGTTAGTTTTTTAAGCTTAGAACGGTTCGATGATCCAAAAAGAACGGTGGTACTATTCCCGGGATATTGGATAATGGAAGCACTTCTTCCGGTAACTGGATGCCAAGGGTATCTATCATGAACTGCCGGCGCGTTCTGCAACGCTCATAAACGGCAGGGTACTGCTGCTGTAAAGCCTGGCGCAGCGCCGCATCGGCTATCACTACGCCATCTTCCATGCGGGAAGAGAAATAGGTTTTGGACCGGGGAATGATATCTACCTGCAGGTACATGCCTGAGCGGATAGTATCTTCCGAGCCTTCATAGATGGGACTGCTGGTCCATTCTTCAAAATGGATGAGGTGACCGGGATTCAGGAATACGGCAAACTGATCAAAGGGCAGCAGGTCCTGCACCAGCTGATAGAGGTCCCTGCCTTTGGCACCGATCTTCAGCTGCTGCAACCACTGGGCGCAGGCATAGAAATAAGGACCGGCAAAACGCTCCACATAATCCCGGGCTGCTTCGGGCAGGTCGTCCGCACTGGCGGCTACCCAGCCGGCCCGGCAGCTGTTACTGCCCCAGTACGAGAGGTTGGTAGAGCAGGGATCGCCTTTGCGGATCAGCGCGCCCACGGGGCTGGAGAGACCGATATGCTGGTTGCCCGAGCTTTTCATCCCGATATGGCAACCCAGCGGATAACCAGTGTATTGGTATTCCTGCACCAGTTCAAAATCCGTGATGCCATACCGGAAATTTTGCAGCAGGCGCTTCATGCCTTCTGAGGCCATGATATTGGAAAGCTCAAATTGTGCGATCTCGTATACGGAGCAGCTGGCTTTCAGTCCATAGGCTGGCGACAGCAGGATATCACTGGCGTTCACCACCTGTTCCCGGCCGCAAAGGCTGCGTAAAACATCCACAATGATGGCGGGCAGCTCAATGGCCAGTTCCGGTTCGGGGAACTCGGCGGCCGTGAAATATTTCCAGCCGATACAACCTACGCGGGAACCAGGCTGGATACCTTCGCTTTTCAGGATGGCGGCCAGGGACCTGCTGTCGTTCCTGGGCTGGCTCAGCAGGGAGAAAGGCTGGTACCGTTCGTACCGCAGGCCACCGGCATTGTACAGCGGGGATACGGGCAGGTGGCCTACACATTCATTGCCTACCAGCAGCAAGGGCGTATTGGTCCTGTTCAGTATCAGTAAGGCTTCTTCAAAGCGCGGATCAAAATGAGTGAGGTAAAGCAGGTTGCCGGAATGTTCCCGGTCGGCGTACACCACCAGGTGGGTAAGGCCGCGTTCCGTCATCATCTCCCGGCACAGTTGCAGGCGGGTCTGTAACTCGCCGGCAGTTGGTGCTGTCACCGGAGGGGCCTGGCCAAAGTCGGGCCAGTCAATCTCTTTCAGGAATACGCCAGGGTTATTCATGTCAGGCAATCGTTTTTTCTACTATAACAAAGATAAAACAGGTAGTCACTTGTTTTCTTCGAGATATAGGCGAATGCTTATGGTATTTTATCGAAATTTCGGAAATTATTCCCTTTGCGTAAAATTGTACGCAGAAACTTTTTTAAATGTTTTTGTTTCCGGGCCGGGATCAGGAAAAGAAAACGGGTGGTCTACTTTTGCTGGCGGGGTGCATCCTGCTGATGTATTGCGTAACAGTATTGCGTTTCAGCGGATCCCTGACAATCTGAGATTCCGTTGCAGGCGCCTGGTCCGGACATTTGCGGGCCAGGACCAGGGTCATAAAAATATTTTGAAATGTTCCGGCTGAGGCGGTCCTAAGGAGGAGCTATGTTTGCCGGCTGATGGCAGTACTGTTTTATGGCCACCTGATGAGAAGTTCTTCTATCGGGATGGGCATTTATGGCACTACTTCTGGTCATTGTACCGGCGTGGGCGTGAAAATGATCAAGGCCAGCTATTGTGCGCCTTCACATAACCAACCGCTTCCGCTTCATTGCGGTAAACGTAATGTCCATTAACGCAGGGTTCAGGCTTTGAGCTCTATCAGTACGGAAGTGCCTTTTCCCGGGGCCGACTGCACATCCAGCCTGCCCTTTAAATATTCCACCCGGCTCTGGATATTGCTCCAGCCAATGCCACGGGCGTCTTTGAGTACGATGGGCGAAAAGCCGCGGCCGTCATCTTCCACCGTGATGGAAATGTCCTCACCCGAACGGGATACCTGGACAATGGCCTGCTGTGCGGCAGCGTGTTTGAGGGTATTGTTGAGCAGTTCCTGAACAATGCGGTAAATAGTAATGGCTGTACTCTGGTCTATAGCATGATCCTCCAGTCCATAGGACTGGTAGCTTACTTTCAGGGCGCCACTCTGGTTGATATCATTACAAAAATCCCGCAGGGCGGCATCCAGCCCGAACTTAACGAGGGCCTCCGGCATCATGTTATGCGCTACGCGCCGCATTTCATGGATAGAGCTGTCCAGCATATCCATGCTGCGGTCAAAGCCCTGGGCAATGGCCGGGCTCATGGCCAGGTTGCTCTTCATACTGTTGAGGGAGTATTTTATACTGCTGAGCATGCCACCCAGCCCGTCGTGCAGGTCCTTAGCCAGTCGCGTCCGTTCCTGCTCCTCCCCTTTCAGTACGGCTTCGGTGGCCATCAGCTGCTGTTCCTTTTCCAGTTCAGTGATACGTTGCTGCTGCAGCTTCTGTTTATGCCGGTAATTGCGGTATGAGAGCAGGATAATGACCAGCAGGGCAAGGGCGCTGGCGATCAGGAAATAGTTCAGCATATCCTTCTGCCGGATAGCAGCCTGCTGGAGTTTTAGCTGGGTATCTTTTTTCTCCGTTTCATATTTTTTTTCCAGGTCCAGGCTGTATTCTGCCAGCTGCTGTGCCTGCTGGTGGTAGGTCAGCGTGTCCCAGAGCGTTTCATATTCGCTGCCCGCCTTGAAATCGTGCTGCGCATATTTAAGCGATGCCAGTCCCAGGTAGGCTTTCAGCATAGCGGACTCAATGCTGTCTTTCTCTGCAATGGTCAGGCCGGTAAGCAGTTCCTGCTCGGCCTGGGGGAACCTGCTTTGCAGGAGGTGGTCGTACCCATAGATAATGTGGCGATGGCTGATGCCGCTATGGTCGGCCGTGTCAAAGCTGGGTTCCAGCGCTCTCATACGGACAGCGATCTTGGCCAGGTTTTCCTTGTCGGCTATGTCATGGTAAATAATGCCTAGGTTAAGCAGTGCATTCAGTACAGACCGGCTTCTTTTGACTTTCTCCCCTATTTCAAACTGCTTGTTGAAGATCTCGATGGCTTCTGCATTCCGGGAAAGGCGCAGGTAGCAGGATCCCAGGTTGTTCATGGAAATGAGCATGCCTTTGTAGTCCTTGTACCGTTCTCCGTATGCAACGCCCTTCTTCCCGTATTCAATGGCCTGGTCATACTGGCCCAGGTCTGAATAAATGCGGCAGATATTGCCATAGGCTATCGATACATTGGCGGAATCACCGATCTGTTCTGAGAGCCTTATCGCATACTGGCCGTACTTGATGGCGGAGTCGTCTTTGCCGAGGTTATAATACAGGTTGAACAAAGCGCGGTAAGAAGTGGCCTGCTGGAAAGTATTGTTGTCTTTATGGGCTACTTCCAAAGCTTTGACGCAGTAGATCATCGCCTGATCGTAGTTAAACATGGCGTGGTAGATGCGGACAAACTCATGGTAGCAGCGGTGCCGGAACTGCGCTGCTTTTAGTTCATTGATCAGGCTTTCGCACTGTTTGTTATAATAGAGGGCGGAATCATTGTCAACGTCCAGGTAGGCGGTCTGTATTTCATACAGTAGATTGATCCGGTTGGTATCTGCCTTGCTTTGGGCCAGCTGCCTGAGCATCCCGGGTATCGGATCCTCCTCATCCTGTGCATACACAGAAAAGCAGGCTGTCGTGGACAGCAGTAAAAGGAGTAGTATCCGGCGCATTGGTTGTTAAGGTTGCTGAAGGGTGAAATTATTGATTTTTGGCAGTACTGCAATGCAGAACCTGGGCGGATTTTGCGGAATAGTGGGCTGGCTGTCCGGGTATTTTTTGTGCGGCAGGCGGGTCTGCCGGCCCCCGGTCAATCCTCCCCGATCAGGCCGGGCAGTATCCTTTACTGCTCAAACCACGGATAGCCTGCCGGACAACCAATTGCCCTTGTTCGGTGCCCCCGACCTCTATCCTTTCAATCGTGTAGCAGGCATCAGTTAGCCCGCGGTGTCAGACTGCCTGGCTGTTATTACGTGCCTGATCTGTGGCCGCATTGACACACCAGTCTTTACACTGATTTACTGTAGCTTTACGGGATCATTGAAGCTTTACGATATGTCCCTTTTCACCAGTTTACATCATATAGCCATTATTTGCAGTGATTACGAGCAGTCTAAAAAGTTCTATACGGAGGTCCTTGGGTTCCGGGTAGATGCTGAAGTATATCGTGCGGAAAGACAATCCTATAAACTTGACCTTTCCCTGAATGGTCAGTACCTGGTAGAGCTTTTTTCTTTTCCCGACCCACCTGCAAGACCCTCCAGGCCGGAAGCTACCGGCCTCCGCCATATTGCTTTTGGGGTAGACAATATTGAAACCGGCGTTCAATGGCTGCAAACGCATGAGGTGCTGGTAGAACCTATCCGGATTGATGAATTCACCGGGAAACGGTTCACCTTTTTTGCTGACCCGGATGGATTGCCGATTGAGTTGTATGAGTTATGAGACGGCAAAGTCCTGCGCTGGGCAGGTAGCTTTACCGCGATAACACCCCAACAAAAGGATCAGGGCCTTGAGGAAGTAAAAGTGCTGCTGTTAATTAGTCGAACCATGCTGCTGGTATCTGGAATACTTTTGAATTATAATTTCCATCGTGCCGGCTCATGATCAGAAACCTGCCATTTAAGGTGGAGGTAAGCCCTGACATGTAATACAATGCATCATACACCACAGGTGATGAAACATTGGCCGTACTGTAATTGATGAATTCTATTTTTCCATCCATGGTAAAATACACAAATTTTTCCTTTCCGGGGCTATAGCAGAAATCCACACTGGCATAGGATGCCAGGCCCCTTCGGTATTCAGCAGACTCATAACCGGTTTCCGGATCAACGATCTGTTGCCTGTATAATTCATGTGAATACACATATCCATTCTTTCTGCTTGGAATAACGTTTACTCCCTGGCCGCCACTGGCAGTGGTAGGACGGTAACTGCTGAAAGTCATGGTCTGCGGGTTAAAAATGCCAATCTCTGGGCTTTGGGCCGAACAGGTAAGGATCAATTTTGATTGATCATAATTTGCTCTGGCCATTTCATAGGTTGAATAATTACCAGGAAGGCCTGTGTACCAGATCCGGTGGTTATCGGCGGCGTCTATGAACCAGTAATAATTTGTATAATTATTGGCCAGCCATATCATGCCTTTGCCGCTTTTGGTAAAGCAGAGCTTTACAGGATTCACATAATGGCCGTATCCATATTCAAATAGTTGACGGCTGGCATCATGAACCATATCAATGACCTGGTCGGTAGCGCCATCCTGGTTGATGACATATAATTTCGCTACGTTGCGGTAGGCCAGATAGATCTTGTTATTGTAGGGATTAATGGTGAAAACGCTAACTTCTCCATCCAGTGAGTACCTGTGCAGCACTTCCATGCTTGTCATGTCAATCTTATACAGGGCATTGGGATGATCTGTAGCCACCCAATAGGAATTATCAGCATCGTTCACAAAATAGCTTCTGATCCCTCCGGTAATATCGATGGCTTTTGCGTAAAAATCCACCTTGAAAGTAAAGGTATACTGGTCTCCCCTGCTATTGATGGTAGTGATGGTAAACGGATAGTCGCCTCCAATGGCAGCGCAGGCGTAGCTGAAGGAAATCTTATTGCCAGCATAGGTGTATCTTATCTCTGACTGGCAATAGGTATAACCGGGGATCAGAGAAGTAACCGTTACAGGTTGATTGAACAGCAACGCCACAGAATCTTTTATAGATATTGCATTGTTACCCGGGATGGGTATTACCTCTTTCAATCTTACTTCGGGAAGCTGGTTAACTGTTATGCTTTTTACAATGCTGCCGCTCTATAATACTCCCTTAAAATCGGACCACGGGCTTAGTTAAAAATATTCAGTAATTTAACAAGCTCGAATGAAAAAGCAAACACGAAGAAAATTCAGTCCTTCCTTCAAAGCCAAAGTGGCTCTGGAAGCAATTAAGGGGCAGGTTACGCTCGCAGAGCTGGCCACAAAATACGAGGTGAACCAGGTTATTATCGCACGCTGGAAGGCCGAATTCTTGGCTAATATGAGTGCGGCCTTTGAAAAGCCTGATAAGACAGAGGAGCCCTCCGTAGATACCCAGGAGTTATATGCCCAAATCGGGCAGCTCAAGGTAGAGAATGAGTTCTTAAAAAAAAGCTTCAAGAAACTTGGGGGGTAGCCGATCGGGCCAGCCTTGTCAATCCACGTACCAAGCAAATATCTGTTCGCCGGCAGTGTGAATTGCTTACAGTAAACCGCAGTACACTGTATTATAAACCTATTGGAGAGAAGCCGGAGAACATTAAGATGATGGAGATCATGGATAAGCACCTGACTATGCATCCAACGGAAGGTGTAGTATCGCTGGTTTACTATTTTCGCAACAAAGGCTACCAGGTTGGCCCCAAGCGGATCAGGCGCTTGTTGAAAATAATGGGACGCCAGACTATTTACCGCCGAAAGAATCTGACGAAGCAAGGATTGAAGCAGTTTATAAAACCGTATTTGCTCAAAGGGATGAAGATTACCCGTGCCAATCAAGTTTGGTCGACCGACATCACTTATATCCCAATGCGTACAGGATTTATGTATCTGACGGCGATCATGGATATATACAGCCGCCGGATTGTTGGATGGGGCATCAGTAACTCTTTAGCAGCCACCTGGTGTAAAGAAGTACTGCAAGACGCAATACTCCAACATGGCAAGCCAGAGATCATCAATTCTGATCAGGGTTGTCAATATACCAGTGCCGTATGGACACAGTATCTCGAGGGGGAACAAATACTTGCATCTATGGATGGGAAAGGGAGAGCCCTCGATAATGTGTGGATTGAACGTTTCTGGAAATCCTTGAAATACGATTATGTCTACTTAAATCCCGCCGAAGATGGTTTTGAACTGTTAGAAGGAGTTCAAAACCATATCGGCTACTATCATGACAAAATTCATCATACCACCTGTGAAACACCCAATGAACGATATCAAAGATCTTTGCAGCAAGCTGCTTGATTTATAACTTAAATATCCAGCCTGGTGGTCTTAAATCAGGGGAGTATTATACTCCGCATGGTCAGTTTTCCCCCGCGCATGTTATCCAGTAAGGATTCTGCAACCCGTATGGTAATTGAATCATCGCCGCTGGTGCCAGATTTTTCCGGTGTCAGCCAGTCGTTCTCACTATTCACCACCCAGCTTGAATTACTGAATGCCCTAATTTTAAAACTGTTAGCATATGCTGGAACAACAAGTGTACTGTCTGATGCCAGGCTGAAATAAGCGGCCCCGGGTTTTAAAGCAAAGTTTTTGGTTAGTGAATCGCCGGAAGCAGCTGTAATGGCCTCTGTTAATTCAATATACCCACTTCTCCTGACAGAGATATTATACGTTCCACCCTGTAACGAATCGAATTTATATATGCCGTTGCTGGCTATTACCGTCTTTTTTAAGCCATTTCCTTCGAGGATCAACTGTGCACCGGTCAATACCTTATTGTACTCATCATATACGCTGCCCTGGATAACTGCAGGATTGGGTTGTCCGGCGCCAGGGTTGTCGTCGTCTTTATTACAGGAAACAACCAGTGCAGCTGTTAAAGCCAGGCAAAGGGAAAACAGGTAGAAATTGTTCTTGGTCATTGGAAGGTTTATTTGGGGGAACCATTTTCACGCAACGGCAAAAACGACATGACATAATAGTAGTTATAGTTGGCTGTGTTATTGACCCGCTGCATCAAAGCCAGCGTACCGCCATTTCGCAGGGGCTGTATGGAAACAGGCCAGCTGTTGTTGCAGCAGGACCAGCCGGTTGCCGTTTGCTGCTGGCCATTAGGTATCACGTACCAAAGGCTGGTTCCATCCATTTTAATTTTGCTGATGGCTGCGCGGAATCCATTTCCGCTCTCGGTTTGTAAAACAGCCAGGTTGCCGTCCCCTGTATTTGAAATGGCTGTAATTGGATTATTCACCAGCTTGCGATCAAGAAAAGCGCCGGCAGATGAAAAAATAAAAATACCCCGGGCGCTTTCAGTGGCCACCACATAATTCCCGTTGCTTTGTTTAATAAGCCGCATATTATTAAGGCTGGTATTCAATCCGCCGTAAACAACGGTTTTCCAGACCAGTCCCCCTGTATTATTCAGTTTTGCGATCATGATCGAGTCACATTCAAGGCAGTTCAATAATCTTGCTTTGCCTGCAATGATCACAGCATCCTGCTCAACTACCACATCCCTGGCTTTTTGCATACCCTCAGTAAACAGCGACCGCTCCCATTGCAAACTGCCATTCCCGTCAAATTTCTTCACCCGGCTATATTCAATAGGATTATTATACTGGTCTTTTACGGGGAATGAGCTCACTACTATATAGCCGCCATCAGGCGATGGACTAACACTTATATAGCTTTCATCAGCCGCTGCTGACACCCTGTTCCAGATATTGGCGCCATCAGGTGTCAGCTTGATCAATTCATTATTCCTTGTGAAACCGGTGGTGGTGCCTGTAAAAACATAGTTGCCATCGCCTGCAGGCTTCATGCTGTTGAGGCGATAACCGGAGGGGAAATTTCTGGGCTGTCCCTTCTGCCGGAACAGGCTGTCGGTCTGCATAAGAAAATAATTGTTATCCCATCCTCTGGAGCCGAGTAATAAAAAGTCTCCGGAGGCTGTTTCGTCAATGGCAATAGGATAAGCATTGGTGTTTTCCCCAAACCCGATCTCTTTTTGGCCCGAGATCACTGTCACTATTTGCTGAATAGTATCGAACGCCAGGTCATTATCGTTGACAGTGAGGGTGACTTTATAGCTTCCGCGCCTGGAATAGCTGTGTAGAGGGCTTTTTTCGGCAGAAGAGGCGCCATCCCCAAAATCCCAGGAATAGGTAATAAGCTCCGATGAGTCTGAGCAATTACGGAACAAAAAAACCGAATCAATAAAGGTTGCATCACCTGTTTGAAAATAGTTGCCTAAGGAGACTTTAATTAGCGTTGTAAAACAGGCCGTAGGTTGCTGTATGTTGATGGTATTGGTTTTAGTGCAGGACACAGCCAGGGCAACAAACGCCAGGCAAACGAATTGTTGAACCGTGAGTTTACATTTCATAGGATTACAGTTTAATGTTTTCAACCTGGAGGTAGGTTTGCTGAGATAAATTGATCATACTGACCGAGATCAGCGAATTTCCATCCCTGAACAATTTGTAAGGAAAGAATTTTGTGGGATAATTGCCTGTATTGGTAGTGGTAGGATATCTGATGATATCTATTTTCTTTTTTGGACCATTAGCCGCATAAATAATTGAGCCATCATCATTGAATGCAAAATCTGTATAAGAATCGTTGTAATTGTTATACTGTTTTAAATAGCGGTCAAATACAAGGGACTTATTAAATATTGTTCCGGAGCTTGACGTGATGAACCGGCTGCCATCGGGGAAGGATCGTATAATAGAAGCGCTTATGGGAAAGTCGCCATGATAGGAGTCTTCTTTTTTGGTCAGCGGGATCCCATCAGGTGTAAATGAGTAGTAGGAAAGGCCGGTGGGCATTATATTAAGCGTGAGGTCGATCATTTCAATAGCTGTTCCTTCAAGGGCTACCAGCCTGGTCTGATCCCAATAACCGGTTCGTCCCAACAGTGATTTGGAAGCCCGGTCAAATACTTTTACGCAGTTGGAGTAGCCACTGAAGGAGCGGTCAGAGGAGGATACAAACACTTTTCCGTTCAGGGCAAGTACTGAGCCGATACCAAAACCGGCCACATAAATCCTGTCTTTTAAATCCAGGGAAACAGGATCAAGTATCTCCACCCAGCCGTCGTTCAGCGGTACATACAATTCAGTACTGCCGTTATAGACGCCCAGGGCGCAGTAACCAATACCGGTTGGGAATTCTTTAGAAAGTACAGGTCTGCCGGTGGTATAATCAACAATATGTATCTTTTTCTGCTCGGTAATGTAGAGGTGCCTGTGTTCTTTACTGAACAGTACATCGGTGGGCATGCAAAACAAAACGCTGTTGGGCCTTTGGTAAGCAACAGTAGAGACCGTTATAGTCCTGGGAACATTCACGGAATCCACAAACAGAAAATAGGTGATTTCATTGGCTAAAGGCATCCGGGTTTCTGTAAAACTGGTGATGTTGATATCTGTGCCTATAAAGGCTGTATCATAGACCGAAGCGAACTTGTCATTCTTCAGGTAAGTTGCCACCCGGGCGATGCGGTATTGCCTGAAGTCTGTGCCCTCAGATTTTGTCCAGGATAAAACAATCGTGGAATCATTAATGACTTTGTCGATTTTCAGGCCTTGCTCGTTGGGCGGGGTAACTAAAAGGACGTCTTTCGTATTGCAGGCCAGGAAACCAAGGCTAAGGAGTAGGTATAGGGTTATTTTTTTCATGTTGCCACAATGATGGACAATGCTATTTTATTGCCAGCCGCAAAGATATGTTAGGGTTTTATTAGTAGCAATTTGGTCGGTAAGTGCGTAGATTTGATGGGTAACTGTGCTGTTTGGGGTGGAAACTGTGTAAGCTCCTACCCTGTTCACCTTGTTTCATGGATAATCATTCATTTGGATTCGGCAAAAAATGCGCGCTGCTGAATATAGAAATTGTTCAACTCTTTTAATGGATTGGGTAATATTTTTTTAGGCAGACGGCAAAAACAGTGAAGTAATTATATTTGTATTAATGAAAATCACCCTGCAGTATAAGGAGTTCACCATTAAAGTATTTGATGATCCTTCATTCACCGAGGAATCCGATAGTCCTACATCCTATGATTATATCTATCAGCCTGAAAAAGACAAGATCTATAGACCAGTTTCACAACACGCCATTATTGTTTATCAGGATAATGTAAAATATGCAAGTTCAATTTTACTTGCTTCTGCCGGCGCCACTACAATTCTGTCCGACTCTGCACTGATAGACGACGATAATTTAATTACCAGATGCTGCAATACCATTTTTTGTCTGACACTTCCTCAACTCAATCTTAATTGGATGAAAGAAGCTGATTGGGCCACTTGCTTTTCAATACACAGGTATCAGAATTCCTATATTATACATGGGGAAACATCCATTACAAGAATTGACAAAAGTGGAAATTTGCTTTGGAGCTATAGTGGAGCAGACATTTTTGTTTGTCTTTATGAAGGAGATCCTTTTAAAATGTACGACAACTACATTGCGCTAACTGACTGGAACGGCGGCAAGTACGAGGTTGGTTATGACGGGGAAACAATAAGCTATAAACCATGATTTATTGAATTTTGGGGTTCGGATTATCTCGGCATGCAATTGCAATGGTGTATATGGTTCATGCTATGTTTGTATCATCAGCCTTCGCCATCTGGCCACACGGGGCCTTTTGTCTTATCGCAGTTATAGTAACGCTTACAATAAGTAGGTCCGGTCCGGCGGACGATAATCAGTTGATGGGTGGGTGTCAGTTCAGTTTTGTCTTCTTCCGGAAAGTATGCAATTCGCCTTCTTTAAAAAGAGTGTCAGTTCTGTTAACGCAGAGATAATATGTATGATCCGGGTTCTGCGGTAAAAAAAAGTTGTATGAAAAATTGGCTGTTGAATCAATATACAGCCAAAGATTTTGCTGCGTTTTGCCCTGTACAGAAAAATCGACCAGGTCTGAATAGAGCTTATTATCTTTAGCAGAGTCACGTATGACACTCACCATAATCCATGCATCCTTTTTAGAACGGATATGAACTGCATAATTCCCTTCTCCTAACTTTTTGATCATCATCTCCGGGGATTGCACGATTGGGGCAACAGTCTTTTCATTTTTTTTAGAAAAGAACCTGATTCCAAACTGGTAAAAAATGGTGAGGCTGTATAAAATCACGCCAATTGTACATAAAAGGATCGATACATAGAAAAGTCGTTTGCCTTTTTTAGCTGCAACCAAATAAGCGTCCCTGATAGATTCCACTGCCTGTCCATAAAACTTTTCCGGGCTGGGGAACGATGCCAGTGAGGCTGTCCAGTAGGCTATGATTAAAAAGAAAAAGGCACTACCAAACAATAGCAATGCATTGTTATCCAAATCTTTTTTTTCGCCGAAAACGATTGTTCCAATTGTAAGCGAAGAGTAAACGCCAAAGACCCAAACGATAGCAGCCTGAAGCCTTTCTACGGCCTTCCTCCTGGCTTCGGATGAATTATAGACGACCTCTGCTCCCAGATTTAGCCAAAATGGGTCATTTATTTCAAGTTTTCCTTCTGCTGGCATGGTTTAAGGTTCACAGGTTATTGAATATTGATTTCTATGTCCGAGCAGGCAGGTAAGTGTAAATAAGAGTGCTCCCGTTTTCTTTACTGTTCCTTTGCTGGTTTTACTGGCGTTCAGGAAAGAGATTTTTTCCTGATTCAAGCCCAACTGGGAATCCATCAACTCATCCAATTGGTCAAGCTTTCGCTGGATACTGAGATTATCCGGATCCATTTCCAGCTGTACAAATAAGTCGGTTCTGATCAAGAACAGCCCTTCCAGTTTCACGCAGGGGTCCGTAATGTAATGTGGACATGAAGGTTCAATACATTTAACATGTGGCATAAAAAGTGTTTAGATGGTTATTGGAGAACGATCATTGCCAGGAAATAAGGGAATTGATGGAGAACTTTCCTACGATACCAAATGTCAGTCTCCGGATAGCAGGGCGGATATTCTGTTTGTCATCCGGTTTTGATTTTTCATAAGAATCATCAACATCCGGCAATTCTACATAAAGGCCTCCGAGGAATTTTGATTTGCGCGTAAAAAAGTAACTGGCTACCCCTATATTGAAACTGCCGGGAAGTAATTCTTCATCGCGTGAGAACATGTTGGAGCGGAGATATGCATTGAGCATTGCATACGTATCAGCGCCTTTACCAAGTCCGATGGTATATAGGACATCCAGATTCAGTTCATTCACTTCAACTTTTCCGTATTTGCCTGTATAAGCTGTAATCTCTTTAGATTGTTTTAATTCTTGTCCCCCCGAAGTGTACATGCTGGTAAGTGTATAATCGGTTTTATCAAGCAGAGAAAAATTATTCGTCTTTCGATACGCATAGGTAAACCCTATCTTAAGCCTGTTAGTCTGATAGTTTAGCCCGATTCCCCAGATACCACCACGGAACTCTTCTTTGCTGAAACTGGCGGGAAGGTCAGTAGTATGGATACTATCCACTCTTTTGAAGCTGGACGCATCTATTCCTCCGAATGTGAATACTGAAAGATTAGTCTGATTGCTTTCCACAAAACCTTTATAATGAGCCTCTAGCTCTTTCCTGAGCTTGTTCTGTTCAATATCAAATTCTTTTACCATTGCTTTAATACCTGCGATCACATCTGCGATAATATTAGCGACATCTACATTTTGTGCTACAAAAGCGTTGTTTTGCTGGTATTTTTTAAGGTAGGCGATGAATTTCGCCGCAACAGATGTCTTGACTTCTTCGATCCAATCCGAAGAAATCTTATCCCTGATATTTTTCGCCAGGTTGTCTCGCTCCTCTACCTCAAGCCGGATCAATGATGCTGTTCTGATTTGGAAATCAACAACCTGGCGATTAGTAAGGTCTTGCAAAACTGCATTCAACCTCTCTTCCTCTTTTCTGAAGTTAGGCTGATTGTCCAAAAGCTTGACGCCCCAAAAGCCTGTAAGCCTTGAAGAAGGAACAAAATCACCCTTAGAGAATAGATTACCTATTCCTTCCTCATTCTTTGCGCTAAGTGCGGCTCCAAAAAAGAAGCGATGAACCGCACTATCGCCCTGAACCCATACCGGTCGGTTCAGGTTATTCAAAGAGAAAGAAATATCTGTTTTTGCTACATCCAACGAAACAGTGGCGCCTTTGGACAATACCGTCCCCTTTCCTTCGGCGCTTTGAGAGAGCCATTGGGATATTGCGTTGGTAGTGATCAATAAGCCTGCTAAAAATGAGAATATTTTTTTCATATGGGTTATTTTAGGGTAATGGAACATTTTGCTCACTGAATGACCCTTTTCCTGTTCCTGTGATCCTGATCTTTTTATCGCTTGAAAAAACCTTTTGCCCGTCACAAGTAAGGTTAAAACTGGTTTCTGTTTCAGGTTCACCCGTAGCCTCAATGATCAGCAAAAAATCAAGGGTAGAGACCATTGCCTTAACGGTGCAGGTGATTTTTCCGTCTTCCACTTTGAAGTCTTCTTGTTTTGCACGTACACCATTCACATTAACAATTACAATAGTAATAGCAGGATTCACTTCAATGGTAATGACAAATACGAATGGATCTACACCGGCAATTTGGTCCATCGTATTGCCCAGCGTGCGGTTGATCCAGAATGCGTCAGTAAGCATTTTGTTGATCTCAGTCACAGCTTTTTTGTGGCTGACTGATTTTGATTTCAGGACTGAATGCTTTGCTTTTTTATGGGCTGGAGTTGCAGCTTTGCTTGCCGATTTTGCGGTAACTTTTACCTTCTTTGCCATAATTTAGTATTTGTCCGGCAAAGATTAAAATCCCGAAAGGAATCTCAAACCGTGTTTTCACCCATATCGTTCACCTAAGCGTATAAAGTGTTTTAACGGGTAGGCATTGTTGTTGTAAGCTACTCTTATTTCCGGCCAGGGGAGCTTTGTAGTTATTATCTAAGCCCTTTTAGATTTTGTCTCTTGTCGTTCAGGCCGTAAGTGTTTTTGTCGGGAAAGATGGACAATTGTAGAACTGGCTTCTTGAAGATTTGGTGAAATTCAGGGACTTAAACATGCTGACCATCAAATATCCTGCTATATTGCTTTATTCGCTTAAACTATTTATCATGATCCATAAATGCCTTATAAACTATTAGACTCAACGGGGTTAATAAGCCACAAAATGTAAATGCAATGGCTATATTAAATAACTTAAATTTTCTCGCAGCTATTTGACTGGTAATAATGACCTGCCGGGCTAAATCATATTCGTGTTTCGTATTTATGCTTTCACACCCATACTTATTATTTATTTTCTCAATCAACTCCTCATGTGTCATATGAGCAAGAGTTGCGAAGAATAACATGTTGTCATTTTTATGCAAGGAAATATTGCCGGGAGAATCTTTTATTTTTGCTATAAGACTGGAAAATCCAACGAATATCGAAATGATACACATTGCAGCAACGTAGCATAAAAAATACTTTAAAATGAGCAACGAAGTGTCATTCGCTACCTTTGCCATTCCGATAACTATTGCTCCATTAAATGCAATCAACGTAGCATTTTTTGTTTCACCAAACTTTATCATATCAAAGGCATGGGAATATTGCTTTTCAAGATATTCTATCGTTGTCATTTAATGAAATTGGAGATTATTAACATTGGAAAAAATACAAAATATCCGGAAGAATGTAAAAAATATCTGAATTGGCTGGAACGAGTTAATAAGATTTTTTTATGAATGGCCAGGTTGCTGGATCCCTTGTATATATGAATGGTCAACGGACCGGACTCATTTCTCTCATGAGCGTTGCAAGATATTTCTAACCCAAAAGAGCCTTCAAGTCATTGGATTTGAAGGCTCTTTTGATTACTTGTCGGGTAGACTGGATTCGAACCAGCGACCCCTACGTCCCGAACGTAGTGCGCTACCGGGCTGCGCTACTACCCGAATTCCGGTATTTTGGGCAGCAAAGATACCGTAAAAAGCATATTAACCAGCTTTTTAGGATAAAAATCAGGGATTTGCGGGTAATACTGTATTCTGGCAGGACCCAACAGGCTTACCGGAGGTCAGCCATAGTCCAACTCTTATTCTGGATCCTGGCCTGATAGCTGCTGACCGTTCAATTTGTTTCGGGCCTTCTCTATGCAAGGGTGTGCAAAATTATTATACAGGATCCCGTCATAGTATTTTGTCCATTCCTGGTTGGATTCTGTGTTAAAATAGGTTCTCATAATAAATCTGGCGCTGCTGTCAATCCTGTTTAAATGCGAAAGGTCTGAAAAAGCATACTGGTTGCCTGTTCCATGGAGCCAGGCTTCTATGCTGTTTCTGGAAGGTCGGGTAGTCTTTGTCGCCTCTGGATGACCAACCATCTTTCCGCTTCCTTCATAACAGGTAGCCCCAAGAATATAGGATTGCCGGAGCATCCCGGGCTTCCGGGTAAATAAGTATCCCATACTGTTATAGCCACTGGATTGATGCGGGCGCATCTCCCCTTTTTCTATGTGTTCATTGTGCGCCCAAACAATGATCTTGTCAGCAGGGAATTTTTTAGTGACCAGCCATTGCAAATTTTCAGCCAGCTGATAATCATGCAGGGGATGATCTTTCCGATGCAGTTTATATTCGTTCCCGTAAAAATAATGCAAGCTCAACTGGTAATTGATCAACAGGCCATTGAGCACGTTCAGGTAAAAGCTGCTATTCAGGTGGTCCCGGGCGACGGGCCTTTCAGATACCTGGTCTATTACAATAGGTAATAGTTGTACCATACTGTCAATGGCTGCCTTGTTCTTGCCAAAAATCAGCGTGGCTGATTGACGTAGAACGGATAGGAAATATGGATATTCAGACGCTTTCACAAAGGGAATCCGGGCGGATCTTAAAAAGCTTTCAATAGCAGGTTGGAGATAACGAAAGCCGTACCCGCTTATTCCTCTATTGTCCATCCCATTTATTATCAGCTCATTCCCGGTGGTAGTGCTTTCTTTGATATATTGAAAAAGCTCATCCATTTGTTGGCAACCTGTCCAGATAGAAAACACGCTCAGGTATAACAAACTATCAAAAGAGATCCTGCCATTTTTGAAAGCATCGTATCCATGATTAAGGGAAAAATAATCGCTTTCAAATAGTAGTACTTTAAACCCCATTTGCTGGTGCAGGAAACGTACAATTCTTGATTTGAGTTTCATTGCCTCTCCATCTCCATGGAACTGCTCGCCCAGCATAACAATGCGCTTTTCGCCGATAGATTCAGCAAGTGGTTTCAGATCGTCCCAACAGGTATCACTGAATTCAGCACTTTTTACAGGTGTTGTGTATTGAAGGATATGCTTCTTTACCTGAGCGCACATGGATAAGGAAAGTAGCAGGAGTAAGGAAAAGAGTTTAATAAATTTTGTCATGGCAGAATTATTCATATCTCTGAGGCTATTTATGAGAATACCAGTATTGTCGGATGTGCATTCCTGTAAAATAGCTGATTTTAATATGCCCTGGTATTTTGCCACTGCACTTTAAAGAAGTTTTTACTGCATGTTTAAACATCCCGGAGTGCTGTCGCTTTTTCCCTCCCGGATTGAGTGTCCCCCATCTCTATTAGTACAAAAAAATATATATGAGAATCAGTTTTTGTATTACTGTATTTCTTAGTAAGTTTAAACTCCTCTTTATAAAGAGAAGTATCATTGGCAAACACCGTTCTAACGGTAATCAGCAGGCTTCAAACGGAGTATAGCTGCAACAAAGCGGCTACCGTATCAACTCTCCCGGACCTTTACAGATATCAGGATTTTTTCGAGAGGCAGTGTTGCCGGAACTGGCTTTTGCCAGCTGGATAGCGCCTGCCCTTCAGTCCTCAATTTTATCCGTACAACAATGATCAGGCAACGCCTGTGGGCTGATCTTTTACAGCGATGAAAGATGCGGCGTTGCTATAGCAACAGAAACCCGTATCTCCCTACTATTGGGAGATACTATTTTTATAACATCAAAATCCTTGTCAATGAATTTTAGAAAAAATGCCATCAGGACCTGCGTTCTGCTGGCCACCGCATCCAGCCTGTTTTGGGCTTGTAAAAAAAGTGCTTTTCCGGAAAGCGAGATCGGACTGGAACTATTAAGTCCCCAGTTGCTGCAGATCACGCCTATCCAGGATCTTAACCAGGGAATAACAAGCATCAATTCCCATGCTGCATCTACTTCCAGGTCATCCCTGAAAATGAACTACCGGACTTACGTTTCTTTAGGCCAGACTTCCCTGGGCGTGACGGCCCCCAACTATCCCCGCATAAAGAAAATGGCCAATGGCAGCTACATCCTGTTTTATCACAATAACCAGGTAGGCGGCAGCGTCCGGTACGCTACCAGCCCTGATGCAAGAACATTTACGCCCAAAAATGAGCTCTTCAAAAGCTACGCTATTATTGACCAGGATGGACTGGCAAATGAGCGCAGGTTCTCGAATGGTGACGCTCTTGTGCTTGCCAATGGAGATATTATTGCGGTAGCTTCCTACCGGGCCAATTCCGGGTACAGGCAAAAGCCGCTCGATGCCGGCATTGCGCTGCGGCGAAGCACTGATAATGGCGTTACCTGGAGTGCTGCTATACAGATCTATCAGGGAGTCAACTGGGAATCGTACCTGCTGCAGTTGCCCTCCGGTGAGATCCACTGCTATTTTACCGATAGCGACAGGACCGGGGTTGTAGGAACGGATACCGGCACGGGAATGGTAGAATCCAGTGACAATGGCAATACCTGGACGCCTGCCTTCGGCGCCGATCCTTACTATGTATTGCGCACGCTGTATACGTACAACGGCGTATCTTTCTTCAACAACCAGATGCCTTCTGTTATAAAGCTCAATAACAGAAATGAGCTGGCAGCAGCAATGGAAGCAAATACCGGGGATGGCTATTACATCTCCTTTGGTTACTCCGGAACAGACGGCGAATGGACACATCTTGCCGTGAACCAGGAAGGTCCGGCAGACCGCAATGATGGTGCTTTCCTGGGATCCGCTCCTTACCTCAGACAGTTCCCGTCCGGAGAAACCGTTCTTTCGTATAATCGCAGCTCCGGGTTTCACCTGAAGATGGGGGACACAGCCGCCCGCCAGTTTGGGGATGATTATACGCCCATGACAGGCGGCTATTGGGGATCCCTGGAATTGGAGAACAGTCACCAGATCATTGGCGTCTTTCCCAATCCTTCCGGCGGCGTGATCAAGCTTGCCAAATTCGTCCTCAACCATGGTATTCAGGCAGCCTCCCAGACCATTCAGGTTAACGGGAACAGCTCGGAATGGGCCAATACAGATGAGGCCCTCTTTGTTGGTGAAAAATCCCAGGCCCAGGCAACACTCAGGGCTGCTGCCAATAGCGACAGCGTATATTTTCTGATAGAGGTCCTTGATGAAAAGCTTGCCAGCACAGACGTTGCAACTTTACTGATCAGCCCTGTTACCAGTAACGATCTGTTAACCAATGGCGCCAGGCGGTTCATCGTTTCACACGATGGATTAAGGTCTACCAATGGTTATAATGGCGGCTGGGTTGCAGGAAACCCACAGGCTAACACGAAGGCAACTTACCAGGGAACCATTGGGCAGGATTCCGACACGGATGAAGGCTATGTAGTGGAAATCGCTATCCCGCGTTCCAAACTGAATATTTATTCTGGAAAGCTGCTCGTCAATTTTTCGATCACGGATAATGTGAGCGGTGAAGACGCAATATTTAATACAGCCTCTACCAGTACAGCAAAATGGTTACAGGTGTCCGGCTTGTGAAGCAGGTCTGCTGTTTAAATTTTGATTCATGATTTAATTCCAAAAGGGGCAATTACTGCCCCTTTTTTGTTTGCCTTTGCCAGAAATGAATTTCCATGCATGCTGCTGAATAGAAGACAAGTGATTTAAACTTGTTTGGTGGCTTGAATAGCAAGCTGTGATATATAGTAGGCTATCAGAAAATGTTGCCTTTTAAAGGTAGCATGGCTGCTTCAAAATGGCATTTCCTGGTTATTAAGTATGCTGGTGGTCCGATCCCCTTTTTCTATTATTACAATCAGGTCTAATTTTGCTTTTATGCTACAGGACGCATCTGGGATGAGAACCCTGTGATCATTGGTTTGCTTGCAGGGATTTGAACCGAGCACCCCGATCTTATAATACTGCTCTTTATACTGCTTTGCCATTAAGTTTCCGAACAGGCTCACGGAAT
This sequence comes from Candidatus Pseudobacter hemicellulosilyticus, assembly GCA_029202545.1. Classification (GTDB taxonomy): domain Bacteria; phylum Bacteroidota; class Bacteroidia; order Chitinophagales; family Chitinophagaceae; genus Pseudobacter; species Pseudobacter hemicellulosilyticus. The sequence continues at coordinate 4,933,567 of CP119311.1, read as the reverse complement.
GAATTGGCATATTCAGACTGTCATTCTGAATATGGAAGTTTGCCGCCCAGATCAGAAATGTTTTTTTCTCATTGTCAATTCTCCTGAAGTTCCGGAACAAAACACTATCCCGGCTATTGAGGCTGGTAAAAAGGTAAGCATAATCATAGAGGTCGCGCGTAACATGCCGTATGGATACTGATGATGCCGTATCTATCGTAGATAGCAATGTTTTTACTTTTCCGAAGTTTTCTTCTGCCAACCTCCGGGTTTCTTCCTTTACCAGGCTGGATGGACTGGTTTTAAGATAATAGGTCAATGTATCAAAGCTGTGACGTATACTATCCAGGGTGATCTTGTTTTTATCTGCTATTTGGGTGCTTTGCAGAATTTCTACTGCCGTACTATAATTGTAGAAGTCCATGCCAAGTATATCTATGTCATTTCCTGTTCTGTTTTTCTCTTTGACCCAATCAATAAATGATAGCATTTCCTTACTGTCGAAAAATGGGCCGGCATCAAGTGGTTTGAATTTTCTTAATGAAGATAGCAGGTCTGCCTTATTAAGTCTGTTATGGATATACTCGTTTATGAAAAAAGCATTCAGTCCCGGATACTCAAAAACGATCGATTGAACCAGCCTTTTTCTGATCAGTTCTTTTATTATTTCAATTCGATTACTATTTGATCCATAGAAAAAATGTTCTTCTTCTCCCAGACCTATTATCCGATGGCTTTTACTGGATTTTGTGATCTTCTGAATATCCTGCTCCCGTAGCTGCTGGCCATCAATTATGTTTGAAAAAAGGATAATCAGCAGGAAACTCAAATATATTTTCTTCATTTTTCAGCTGTCATTTTTATTTCCTCAAGAGCTCATTTCTCTTGCTATCGTCTTTTTAAAAGCGTCAAAAATTCCTTCTGCTGGGGTCAAAATACAAATTTATCGCATGATTATTAGGAGATGATTTTCGGGAAATAACCCTGGATTTTGGCCTTTTATGGGGTTTTTCTCTTCTTTTTGCCAGGTTTTTGACCGCTTTTGGCGGTGAAATAAGCTGCGCTGACTTATTCTTTTCCTTCTATAAGGAGGCACTGATAAGCCCCTGTTGACCAGGTATAAACCAGGTTTGGAAAGCGCCCAAATTGAAGTGTTTTGCTGAAGAGTGACTTAAAGGTGAGGGTTAGACCCATTAATTTTTATCTGAAAATGTAAAAAGTTTAAAAAATATACTATCTTCATATAGTTATTTTGAGCTAGTATTGGTATCCATTAATTACATTGCTAAGTTTATCTGCATTATAGTTAGTTTTTTACTTCATGCTTTCCTCAGAAATTACTCATCAATTTAATTTCACGGAATGAACATTTACGTTTCAAATTTAAGCTTCAACGTTCAGGATGAAGACCTGAAAGAATTTTTTGCTCCTTATGGAGAAGTTACCTCAGCTAAAGTTATTACAGATCGCGAAACAGGCAGGTCAAGAGGCTTCGGCTTTGTTGAAATGCCAGATGACGCTGCTGCCCAGAAAGCCATCAACGAACTGGATGGTGCTACAGTGGAAAGCAGGAACATCAGTGTGTCTGTTGCCAAACCGAAAGAAGAAAGGCCTTCACGTGATGGCGGCGGCGGCAGAGGCGGTTTCAATAACCGTAATAGCTACAACAGAAACAGGTATTAAACAAAATTCCTGCCGATACGAAAGCCCCTTTATGGGGCTTTTTTTTTGAACCATTCCGATTATATTCGGATCATGGATTCCTATTTTTTATTGGAGGAACAAAACGATGTCTTACCGGTAAGTTGGTAAAATGTAATTCACTATTTATTAATACACATGCGTGATTAAATAATAGAAATATGAAAAGCAACCCAAATTCCAGGCGTAACGCTATTCAACAGATCGGTTTACTGACAACAGGGATATTTATGCTTCCTTCGGTTTCCTGCAACGAATCCAGGAATATAAAAGAAACTACCTCCCAGCCCCCTCCTCTACCGTTTTTAATCCTTCCTAAAGAACCTTTAGCGCCTGGAGCTATGGGAGGTGATATGAGAACGTTGATCCGCAGCGCTCAGACAAATAAGCAGTTTTCCTGTGTAGAAGCAGTTTTAGCTCCGAAAAAGATTGCAGGAAGTCCGCATAAACATGCTGATCTGGACGAATTAATGTACGTTATGGAAGGGACTGCATCAGTATTGATGGATAATGAAGTGATAGAGGTCTCAGCAGGTAGCTGGCATTTGAGACCAAGAGGAATAGTGCATGTAGTCTGGAATTCCGGAAATGAAAATCTCCGCCTTATTGATATGTATTTCAATCAGAACTTTGAAGATTACCTGGAAGAAGTATATCACCAGATTATTCCGGAGGTTATCAAACGTAATATAACATTTGAAGAACCAGCAATTGCTAAACGTATTGCTGAGCTTGATAAAAAGTTTGGACTTACATACTATCCTGAACAACAGCAAGCGTTGCTTGATAAATATGGCTTGAGCTGATTTGTTAGCAATCCGCCCATTCTCCCCACAACAATAGAAGATCCTTAAAGTTCCAGGCCAGTAAAAACGATTCAATAGCGTTTGATGGTCTGAAGAACAAGCCCCTTCTATATACCAAAACTTATGGTATTATAATGCGGTAAATCATTATACCTTAACATATATCCTTATATTTGGCGCAATAGACCTGTCCTGTCTTTGCGAATCATCGCCAGCATGCATGAAATAGATTTTTCGATCATTGCTCACAGCTTTAATATAACAGACGATGAAATTATTCTTACAGTGGACTGTCATTGGACCCATCTTAGCCTGGATACTCTTTTTCTCAGGTCTCATTTACGATAGCGGCACTTTTCAGATCATAGCCAGCTTGCTGCTGGGGGCCAGTGTAATGGCGGCAGTGCATCATTCAGAGGTCATTGCGCACAAAGTTGGAGAACCGTATGGAACTATTATCCTGGCCATCGCCATTACCATTATTGAAGTATCCATTATCATATCGCTGATGGTAGCCGGCGGCGAAGAAGCGGAAGCACTGGCGCGGGATACTATTTATTCAGCAGTCATGCTTATATTGAACGGGATCGTGGGGCTTTGCCTGTTCCTGGGCGGGCTGAAGTTCAGAGAACAGATCTTTTCCAAACACTCCGGCACCATTGCGCTTGTTTCACTGATAGCTATTATTATACTGACGCTCATATTTCCCACTTTTACCACCAGCGTAACAGGCCCGTATTATTCCGAACCGCAACTGGTTTTTGCTTCCGTAGCCTGTCTCATCATATACGCTTTCTTCCTGTTGGCGCAGACCCGGCGCCACCGCGACTACTTCCTGCCGCAAAAGGATGGCGAAGTTATTCATGAGGTAGTTGTTACAAGTACTAAAATGGTGGTGAGCCTGATATTTCTGCTGGTGAGCCTCGGCATTGTAGTATTGCTGGCTAAAACGCTTTCTCCTACTATCGAAAATATGGTGATCGCCAATAACCTGCCCAAATCCCTGGTAGGTGTGATCATTGCCGCCGTGATCCTCCTGCCGGAAAGCATTGCGGCTATCAATGCCGCCAGGAAGAACAGGTTACAAACCAGCATGAACCTGGCCCTGGGATCAGCCCTGGCGAGTATTGGCCTTACCATTCCCTGCGTGGCTGTGGTGAGCAGTATTTACGATATGAAAATCATCCTGGGATTGGATATTAAATCGATCATCCTGCTGGGATTGTCGGTATTTATCGTAATGCTTTCCCTGGTGTCCGGAAGAACAAATTTTGTTTATGGAGCTGTATTGCTGGTAAACCTCCTGGCCTTCATATTCCTGATCATCTACCCATAAAGCTTTTCCCCATTATTATTTAAAATAGTGTAATAAAGAACGGCGCCCTATATAAGGCGCCGTTCCTGTCTGTTATTTTATTGATCAATAATCCTGGAAATCATAATAGGAAGGAGTATTGGTGCCAATGACAGCAACCTGTACATAGGTGTTGGCATTATCCACGGCATTGCAGTAAACGGGGTTAGACGGAGACAGGAACCCGTATCCGTTTGCGGAATATACCACGTAGCTACCGGAAGTGATATACAGGTAATTACCGGACCAGCTTAAGCCCGGTACGGGACCATTACCAAAGGCATAGATGAAATTCCAGACAAATGCCCGCGGTTGCAGGCCAGCTGTGCGATCAGGCTGCCTGAAGGAAGGAGTAGCTTGCATGCTAAGGCCGCAACTAAGAATGAGGGCAGCGATCAAAAGGAAAGATCTTTTTGTCATAAGATAAATTTTAAAAGGTTTATATGATGTAACTACCCATAAGTTAATCAGTCTTCCCTTAATCCATTCATTAATTTGTGTCAACTTGTTGCCAATTTGTACCAGCAGGTATTGCTGCTCCGCCACTCTTTTCGTTTATAGATATTCGCTATCCCATTAAGATAATTCATCATTTTTGAACCTGATCTAACTTTGATCTGTGGTTGAAAAAAATAGAATTAATTACAGGGTCACTTGTAAGACAAATACGGGAACTTTATCAAGATTGCACAGAAATAACCACATGAGATTTATCTTTTACATCTTAGCCCTTTTTCTCTTCGCCCCGATCTTTGCACAAACCCCGGGTAAGGGCCTGAAAGGCGTTGATGAAGAAATTCAACATATACTTTATGCGGAACCACAAGGGCGCTGTTAACAGGATGGAAAGGCCCGGGCAGATAATTATCTGTCCGGGCCTCTCTCCTTAAAAGAACGTCGTAAATTTTTCAGATCTGTAATCCTTCTATGCGGAACCCGATCTGCTCATAGGCATTGTTGCTTTCCTTGATGGATTCTTTGATATCAATCTCTTTCAGCACCAGCCTGATACTCCTGCTGTCTTCAAAAGGCTCCGATGCTTTGGCAAATTGCAGGCCTGATAGGGTTTCAATGGTCCCTATATTGACCTGGTAGGTATCTGCCTCTTCAAATTCCATGAACAGCTGATCTTCCTCTGTCTCTTCTCCCCTCGCCTTTTCGGTGATCGCTGTTTCCACAATGCCTTCACTGAATAACAGGGACGATTGGCTCATCAGAAAACCGACACGATAAAGAGATCCATCTTTTCTGGTGAAATAGATGATCTTCCAGAACAGGATGGGCAGCTGCAGGCGCCGGTTTTTGACCGGCGTTACAAACCAGGGATCTTTTTTGCTCAGTACCGGACCTGTAAATACAGAGATCAGCAGATCATGTTGCCGTGCCTCGGTATGCAGCACATAGTCTTCCAGGCTGCGCCAGATCTGTTGGTTCAGCTGTGCATGCTGTGGCACCGCGTTCGTGTAAAAGAAAGTGGCATCCGCCGCTTTGGAAGCAATGGCAATGGAGTCTCCCCACTGCACATCTTCCCGTTTGGTCATATGGCCTTTGTCAAAATCACTTTTGTCGGCCCGGTACAATTCCGGTCCCCACTGGTGCTCCCGGCTGATCCGCTGGTCGGTACGCCAGGCATCGCGACGAGGCGCTTTTTTGAAATTGACCCCGTCAATATTGGAGGCTGTATAATAGGGGAATCCCCTGGAAGCGCTCACCTGAAGGCTATAGTTGATATATTCCGCTACGTTATCTGGTCTGCCGTCAACCGGCGCCAGGTCCTCAGACTGTTTGCTGTTGAGGGTTGGCAGATTTACTGCTGCGTTCAGGAAGTTGGTCCGGTATCCGGAAATGAATAGTTCTGTACTCATATGATTGTATTTTTATAGTATGGTAAGGCCGAGTCGTTTCTTTTGCGCCAACGATAGTTTTGGGTACAGGTTTCTGTAATATTTATAATCCCTGGTGAGTGCATTATTCAGCAGAAAGCAGCCCTTATTGCCGTACATATCTGTTACCGTGATAATATTGCCGTGAAACAGTACTTCCACGTATTGCCCTTTTACTTTACATACCACTTTCTTTTCCAGCAGGTCCACCACTTTGAGATAGGCCTGCCCTTTTTCATCAAGGTCTATATAGGCCAGCTTACTTTTTCTGTTATCCCATATTTTGTTGCGGTAGGGATTGGTAGCATCCAGGAGAAGCAGTGTGTCTTCATATATCGTCACATTGAAAGCCTTGTCGGTTGCTGATAAGCGGCCTGCGCTATCGATGGCTATTTTATAGTAAGGGTTGTCAGGCGGCTGGTTGCTGCTGATGAGAGAATCGGTAATGCGGCCCCTGGACAGATTGTATGTTTTGAGCAGGCTATCATTGTCCGCAAACTGGAGTTTTGTGTCAGACAACCAGTTGAGGGACCTGATCGAATACCGGTACCTGGCGGGATACTGCTTGTTGGGTTGCGACCTTAACTGCGTATTGGTCAGTTGACCATTAGCAGTATTATATACTATCAGCAGGTCGTTGCCGTTGTAAAATGCCATATGGAGGCGGTCTGGAGTAAAGAGGACCCTGGTGTAGCCGAGCCTGACAGAACTGATGGGGTTGGTACTGACCGTCCCTGCGTTGAAAGACAATGCATACAACGTGTCCTTTTTTTGATACAGCACTTTAGCAGACGGGTTATTCATGAAACTCAGGTAAACCTCTGCCCCCCATACCCTGACTGGCTGAGCCGGACGGCTGATATCGTAGACCAGGAGACTGTCTTCGATATTGACGGCCAGCAGTTGCTGATCCGGGTCTGCTTTCACAAATTCCCGAAGGCAGCCGGCATCGTAGGTATCCATCCTGCCAATAGGAATGGTGAGTGCTACGGCCTGGCGTTTTGCAGGATCATAGATACGCAGAAAACCTTTGGCGTCAATATAACTGATAAGATCACTACCCTGTACAAAGCACATTCTTGCATCTTTTCTGTCTTCGTAGACCAGGCCTGGATTTGCCGGCGTACCAGCAAACCGGGCGTCATCTATCCGGAAGCTTTGGTGATCTTTGATATTGTATACGATCAATTCTCCTTGCAGCGACCGGTAAGCAAGAAAACGGTGCGGGGCTGAGACCTCCAGGTTATACGCATCCTGGAAGGTGGCCAACGTGTCCAGCCGCTGTTTTCGGGGTTGGTATTCCCAGAGGTAAATGGTATTGTCCTTTTCATGTACTGCCACCAGGCTGTCCCCGATTACTTCCATCCGGTTGCCGCCACTGATATCAAAAAAAACAAGGCTGTCCATTGACCGGCGTATATCGGCCTTATTGCCTCCGGCGGAAATATACCCCTGTATATAATTATCCCATATGTTAAAGGCCATGAAATGATTGCCTTGTTCATAATAGGAATCGGCCAGCTTCAGGTTGGTGGCATTGGAAGATTCATTCAGCCGGTAAGCAAAGAATATGCTTAGCGCCAGGAACAGCAGGGTTAAGCCAAACCAGCCAATGTAAATACCTTTCTGCCTGGTAAGTGTCCTGATCCTGTTCTCTGATGCGTATTTTGTAACGGAATTTACGAGGGTGTCGTGGCTCAGTTCGTAGGTCTTGCCCAGGTGGGTATATTCCTCTTTGATCAGGCGAACATTGATCATCCGCTCCACCAAGTAGTCCTCCCGTTTCCGGGTGAAATAAGAACGTTTTTCCTTCAGCAGTGCTGTCATCTGGCTGGCTGTAATGCTGGCCCTGGCCCCGCCGGATACGAGGTGGTTCTCAATGATATTGCGGCATAGCAGGATGTCTGATCCCGATCCCAGTTTTCGCAACTGCTCCTCATAATAATTGTCGAGGATCAGCTGCACATCTTTATCGGGGTCAATAAGCGTTTTGTCTACCTGGACCGGATTCCTGGCTCCACCTGCCTTCCATACCAGCTGCTCAATATGGGAGGCCACCTGTTGTAATTGGGACCCGTCAATGCCATTGAGATGAAGGGAAGGCATGGCCAATGGGTCAGTCGGGCTATCAGGTGCTGCTGTGGGTACCGGCGTTACCAGGGGAGCGCCACTCAGCTGCAGGATAATATTGTTGATGGTATTTTCTTCAAAGGAAAACGGGACCACAGAGAATTCTCCGTTTTGCTGTGCCGGCCGCTCAATGGCTTCCCGCGCATTGGTATAGTTGAGCGGCGATAATTTATAGCGCGAGCGGAGGATGAGCGGAATATAGGCACGCAACTGATCAATCTCCGATAATTTATCGTCCCGGATGGCAAAGATGCATTTCACCACCGGTGGTTTGGTCCAGTTGATCATTTCTCTCGACCGGTCGGACATTCTGGTATTGCGCAGCCATTCTGAAATGCGGTTAGGTGTTAGCGTATGTAAAAGCTCTGCCAGCTGGCAAAGGAACTCATGACGCTCTTCATAAGACCGAAGGAAGAATTCTTCAAACTGGTCAAATACCAGGACTGGTATCATATCCTGCTGGCTGGCAGAACGGGGCAATGCTTTGGGCTGACCCGGTTTAGAGCCATCCGGCAGTTCCGATTGCTGTACCTGTATCAGGTTAGCTGTTTCTTCCTCCAGGGAGACCATGGCCGGCGCCGGACGCCGGATACTGGTAGCCTTAAAGAGCTCCCATAACCTGGGTGCCTCTTTATTATAGAGTATATTTTCCCTGTCCAGCTTTAACTGGTTGTTGCCGGCTGCTGATTCCTTTTCCAGGATATCGACCAGGATCTGTAAGGGCGTGAAGCGGTTGGCGGCCGGTTCCTCATCCATCAGCGGTTCAGTATTGTGCTGAAACCCGCGGAATAGCTTTTGCCAGAAACTGACCGGAGTGGCCTGGGCATGTACTGCCGGCTGAAGCCCTTCAGTGTCGGCAGCTTCCTTAAAACGTACCTTGATGGGGTAATAGCCATTCTCCTTCAATTTGGGGAAAAGCCCGGCTTGTAAGAGCGAGGATTTCCCTACACCCGATTTGGCAAACAGGACAACCGTTGTTTCAGAAAGGATCAGGTTGTATAGTTCCCGGATCTCCCGTTCACGGCCGAAGAACAGGTTGACCTGCTCCTCCTTGAAAGGGAAAAGACCGGGGTACCGGCTTTTGATCTGGAAAAATTTACGGGTTTTGCTGATTTGCATCTGCTTCAAGGAGGGTTGCAAGTTCTGAAATGAAATTCCTGATATCGTCGTTCACAAAGAACATTTTGAATTCCTGCTCATAAAATTCCCGGGTATATACGCTCACCCTGGCATTGAGCGGCCCTGCAAAAGGATTGGCGTCCATTTCTTCAAAGCCGCAGGAAACAGAAGCATATTGTTCCTTCTTTATGTTCAGCAACTGGAACAGTATCTTGAAATACCATTGTTCAAAGTCGAACCCCAGGAAAAGATAGCTATCCTTTTCATTAAGCTCCCGCACTACATCATTGTTGAGCCGGGGATTCCCTTGCAGTACCCGGTTGATAAAGTCAAGGAACTGGCTTTCTGTGAACAGCACGGAATCTGGATTCTGGTAGCTGCCGAAAATATTGTACACCATGGCGGCCGCAGCCTGCTCCTGCGGTTCGTCGCCGGGCAGGATGACCGGACTGGGTTTGTCAGGCATGGCGCCGATATTCGACATGTCGTAAAAATCTGTGGTGCAGGCCATCCCGGCCTTTTTCATTTCCTGGCAAAGAATATCATCTGCATTGGCATTGATCACCAGGCGCAGCGGTAACCGGGCCAGGTCTTCATAAATACCTCTGTCAATCATCCTGGGCAACAGCTTGTCATATATTTTCCTGGCCAGCGCGGCAGTTTCGCCGGCCGCATAGAAAGGATCGTCTGCAAAACATTGCGCCAGGTAGGCCAGATTCCTGTTGAGATTTCTTTCGTAATAAATGGTTTCTTCCCTCATTGTTGCTTCCAGCACAGCACACAGTGAATCATTGAAATTGACCAGGCTATTGTTCTGCCGTACTTTCAATACGTCGGGCCCCAGGAACACCACGCATTTACGTTGTTTCAAGGCAGCAGCCAGCTTGCTGAGCCGTACATTCCTGCTGGAAAGAATTTCATTGTAATAGTGGATGAAGATCTCATTCTCCGGATGATCAGTGATAATATGGTTCAGCAAGGCGAGCGCACGCTCCTGGTGATCGGCGGTGATCGTAGTACCAATCACACTGCCCCACATGGTCCAGGAGTCCCCCCGCAGCTCGATCCTGTTGACAGGCAGGCCGGCAGCTTCACAATACCTCATAATTGTATCACCATGGAGAATAGTGTCTGCCAGTTCTTTCCGGAGCCGGTGAATATGTTTTCTTGTTAGTAAGAGGGGCATAGCTGATGGTCTGTGATAAATGTTTTGATGATTGAGATGGGCGTTCCCTGGTTCCGTTTCACTGGGGTACCGTTCTGTCCATCTTTGACCCAGCCACCGCTATGGTGTATGGCCACCACTTCCCAGTTGCTGTTGAATACGGGCGATCCGGACGACCCATCGTTGGTATCCGTCATGTATTGCAGGATGCCATCCCCGGCAAACATGACCAGGTTATTATAGATGCCTATCTGTTTGGGGCCGCCCAGCGGATGCTGGATAATGTTGACAAAATCCCCTTCCTGTGCAGGTTGCTTGCTGAAGAACAGGTGCGGGTAAGCCGGCTCCCGGGGCTCCAGCTTTACCAATGTCCAGTCCTGCTCCTTATTGGTGAAGAACCGGCCATCGGCTTCTGTGCCAGGATCCAGCCGGGCAACGGATTCAGCTTTCACGGCAATAGCTCTTTTTTGGTCCACAGGGATGCCCGCTGGTAGCTGGTAGCCAAACTGTACCATGGCCTGTCCGGCTATTTCCCTGTTGGGCAGCACATGGTTGTTGGTGAGCAGCCAGCCGCTTTCAATGATGAAGCCGGTGCCCGATTCATTACCAACTTCTATCCGCACCACGGCTTTGGCTGCTGCTGTTCCCTCTTCCAGGAAGCCGATAGGCAACAGGGTACTCCGGCGTCCCAGGATCTTTTCCTTTTGGGCCTTGTCCATGGTCCCACCTTTCCATTCGCTTTTCAGGGGTTGGGAAGCCGGCTGCCTGCCCGATACCACCGTATCCCTGGCGCCGATCAGCTGTTCATCATTTTCATTACCATCTGTGATGATCCCGGTGAGCAGAACGTCCACTTTGTCCCTGTCTGCCGCATTTTTCAATATGCTGAACCAGACATCTACCGGCGGCAGCTGCCAGTTGATCAGCATGGCTGGAAGGCCGGCCTTTTGGGTAAGACGGATCTTGGTGGCATTGGTGGTATCCCAGAGATAGAGATTGGCCAGGTAGTAATTGAGTTCGGTGAGCAGTTCATTCCATTTCATGGCAGATCGGTTAGGTGATGACAAGGTTGGTTTCCCAATGTCCCTTTCTGCTGCTATTGCATAAAGGCAACCGGTACCACCAGATAGATACCTGCTACCGCTTACACCGTGCGTTGTGTGTGGGAGCCAGCTTGTCTCATAATCAGGGCTTTCCTTATTACTAAATTAGACCCAATACGAGGCCGGTTTTCAGGTGTTTTCACGGTTTTTGAAGTGAGGAATGGTACAACTATGCGCGTTATTCTTTTATTTTCCGTACAACTACGCTTGCCTTTTATTAAGTATTTGATATATTCTTAATCCCGGTAAACTGACCGGCTTTTCTGTAGCGATAAAAAAACTATTGCCAATTTACAGATGCAGTTTCATTCCTTCATGGGAGGCCTTAAAGCCTAATCTTTCATAGAACCGTTTTGCATCCGGCCGCCTTTTATCAGTAGTAAGCTGTACAAGGCGTGCGCCTTTTTCCCTGGCCCTGTTGATGGCCCAGGTGAATAGCTGCTTTCCTATACCCTGCCCTCTGGAGCCGCTGGCTATATGTACAGACTCTATCTGCATCCTGCTGCCTCCCTGGTAGCTCAGGTATTGTATATGCGACAATTGCAGGGTGCCGATAAGCTGCCCATTCCCGTCTTCTACCACCACCAGCTCCTGGTAAGGGTCGACATCAATACGATCAAATGCTGTATAGTACTGTTGTGGTAATGGTTCGGAAACGGTTTCCCGTTGTGCGCCCAGTTCATCGTCCGCCAGTAACCGGACAATTGCGGCAACATCCTTCCTGGTAGCTTTTCTGAATTGCATTGCTTCTTTTATTTGGCTAAAAATAACCAAAATCAGTAACGTCCTGATAAGTGATCATTTGCTTTGCAGACTATATTGATTTCCCGATTGCCAGAGCTTAGTTGCTTTGCCATTTTGAAGAAAGATTTTGGGACGAACCTATCGCGAATTAAATCCTTACTTTTACCAATATGAAAGCAGGCATTTTCTTAACCAGTACGGAGCTCCTGGATGACAGTATCTTTGAGAAAGCTGTAGTTTTTATCACTGAATACAACGATAAGGGAGCAGTGGGGTTTATGATCAACAAACCATTTTCCAGGAACTTCAATGAGCTGGAAGAGTTCAGGCATAGCCCTGCATTGCCCATGTATGAGGGTGGCCCTGTAGACCAGGAGCATCTTTATTTTATCCATAGAAGGCCGGACCTGATCCAGGGAGGCACGCCTGTGGCAAATGGGATCTTCTGGGGCGGGGATTTTAAGGAGACTGTCAGGCTCATCAATAACAACACCCTGACCGAAAAGGATATCAGGCTGTTTATCGGTTACTGCGGCTGGAACACCGGTGAGCTGGACGCTGAAGTGGAAGAAGGCAGCTGGAAGCTGTCAGAGACGGGCGACTTGTTGTAAGCACCGTCGATTTAGCTGTAGGAAAGTTTATCAACTTACCATTTTGAATGATCTGGTCCGACAGGTATACAAAGGGACCGGGCAGGTATAATTTATTTAATGAGGAAAGATCGAACCGCTTATTTGGTTCGTCCCAAAATAGATATGAAATCTGATAATCAAAATTCCTTTATCCTATTTTGGAATATTTCCACAAAGTCATAAGGCAATACAAGGTTGTCCGGTAGTTCAACGTTGATGGAACTGACTTTATAAAACCTGGATTTTCTTTTCAGGTGGACCATTTTTCCAAACTTGCTAAAAAAGTACAATGGGCTTTTTTTAGTCAGCCTGATATCGCCTAAATTATAATAGGTGCTGATCTGTTCAAAACTTTTCCTGCATAGCGGGGTCTTCCAGACATGGATGATGATATTGATGCATTCAGCATAATATGCATCCAGATTGATCTTTACCTCCTGCTGCTTATCCATGTCATCTCCGTCATTTATTTCTTCTATCTCCTCGTCTATATCTTCTTCCTCCCAGTCAAAGTCGTCTATTATTTCCTCATCGGCTAATTGATCATGGAGGTCCTCCCAGTGGCTGGGATGAGGCGCCGGCTTCTTATAATTGGCTGACCTGTTATTGCCGGGCATGAAAATTTCATCTATATCTTTTGTTATCCCAATGGCAATGACATTCAACAGGTAGATATTGGTGATGGAATACAGGATATTGGGCTCAAAATCTGGTTTTTCAATCAGGATACGGGTTAAAAAAGGCTGCAGAAAGGATGGATCCAGGATTTTGTATTGTAGAATATTACAAACCAGTTCAAAGTAGGTCATATTGGCGTTGGAAGAAATGGCTATGGCAATGGCCAGCTCGTTGGGTATCTTTACCAGGATACGCTGGTCTTTTAAGAAGACTGGCAATTTGACAATGAAATCGGCTACCAGGTATTCCAGCAGGGATTTATGAGAAAATTCAAAAGTTTCTGCTCCTGTCTGTAGTATCAATCCATTGTGACTTTCAATTTCATGGATCACGTAACAGCTTTCACTTTCAGGAAGGTTATAATCCGTGCAGATAAAACTGTAGATTAGTTCAAGTGTTCGTTTGTTGAAGGAGGATTGACTGTATTCCACGGTAAGCTCATAGCCAAACCTCGACAGGAAATCAATTTTTCTGTCCACCTCAAATTGGGCATACCGGCTGTGCCGGTGGATAGAACGCTGGTTATTCCAGTCCTCAAGCAATAATTGAATAACTTTCTTATATACTGATTTGGGCTTGTCAGGAATGCTATTGTTCCGTTCATACAGGGCACAGAGGTGGGCCAGGGTCAGTGGCCGCATGGTGGTATCCCAATAGGGGGATCTTCTCAGCTGTTCCAGGAGGTCTTTTGCTTTCACCTGGTTGTTGAGCCATTTCTGGACAAAGTCCTCTATCTGGTGTTCGGTCAATGGACAGATCTCGTATTCTGTTGTGTTGTCTATGTGAACATTGTAATCCGAGCTGCGGGAGGTAAGGATGAACTTGGAATTCATCAGGGAATTGGTCATTAAGCGAAGGTTCCTAACTATCTCGTTTTTTGCTTTCTCATCCCCTACCTCATCAAAGCCGTCAAGGATGATCAGGACATCCAGTCGCTCAATAAAATCCTTGAAGATATGGATCAGGATCTTTTCCTGCATCTGCTCGCCCACCGGTCCTTCATGGGTGTAGAAAATACCAAGGATCCCCAGTATTTCCCTGAAGAGCGACAAACCCCAATAGCCCTGTTCAAAGACCAGGTCTTTCAGCCGAATGATGATAGGAAAATTGAACACCTCGTAGTTGCTGTCGTTCCGCCGGAGAACATCCAGGAAGATCCTTTTGACCGAAGTGGTTTTGCCGGCGCCAGGCTGCCCCAGGATAATGATGTTCTTGTCTGTATCTGAAAGCATTTCCCTGAAAGGGATAGACGGGGCCTTCGACTTCATATCCAATCTCAGCTTAATAGGGCTGATATAGGTGTCCAGCTCAATAAATACATCATCAATATTTTTGGCCCTATGGATATCCCGGAATGAAATATTGGAGGCCCATTTTATGTTTTCAGCCAGGTGCTGAGTGATGTGTTCAATCAGGTCTTCGTGCTTAAACGCCTGCAGCTTGATGGTATTGGTCTGGCCGTTTATTCTTTTTAGCGCATTCTTGATTCCGATCACTGCTACGTCCAGTAGCTTTTTAGTAACATATTTGCTTACATAATCCCTTATATTAAAAGCATCCAATACAGCGCTCGTATCCATAGGCCAGAAAATTGCAATTGTTGTAAAGGGATAAATGTAGGGAACCGCTAAATCGGTCATACCCGTTTTTTCACCTTTTCTGCATCAGCATGATTGCCAAATTATCCAGTTGTGGCGCTACGATGGCACCAATGTTGAAAAGGCCTCAGACACTATTGCCTGAGGCCTGCGCTAACTTTATTGTTGCTGTCTGTCTATTTCAATATTATGATCACTTCCGCCATTCCTACCGAGCCACTGCAGGTATTATGTCCGCGGCTCGCTATCTGCTCCGGGGTACCGACGGACCAGGTTGAACCATAGGCTACATTAAAGCTGCCTTCCCCGGCCCTGGCCACATACTCGCTTACCTTCTGCGGCTGTGAAGATCCGGCATTCCAGCTGTACATGGCCGGCCAGCGGACATCGTAGAACCGGACGCTGTACCTGCTGGCATCTTTTTCTCCCTGGAAGCTGACGTAGCTGGTAGCCATGCAGGTCATGGAATTCTTGCCATAGGTAGTGTCTCCATGGTTACAGGTCATAGGCACGTGCAGGATCTTTTTCTTTTCATCATTTTCTATATTGATGCTGCCCTTTACATAATCCACCAGGCGGTATTCCAGGTCACTGGCGCCCTTCTTTTTGCTGTAGATCCTGGCATCAACTGTTTCTGTAGCTTTTTTGACCTTGTCGTCCAGGCATTCGTACAGGACGTTGTTCTGGTCGTATGCGGTGATCTGCCGGGCGTTCCCCTGTAAGCCCATCGCCAGTGTGCCGTAGCTGCCGGAAGTTTCCCAGATCACTTTGTAATCATACTCATTGTTGGGTGCAATGGCCGGGCCGCTGCCAACAGGTTCCAGGTGGAGATTTACCTTATGGGTCTGGTCCTTTTTGCCAGTCAGCGTGGTGCCGGAAGGTTTTATCTCGTAGCGGGCTTTCCGGACATTGATACGGGCGGTATCAGTGCCTATCTCCTGGCTGTTATGATAAGCTGTCACCAATATATATTCCCAGTTGTCTGCATCGGTCAGGCCGGCAGCATTGATAGATTTAAAGGTGACCTTTTTGTCGGCGCTTGTAAAGCTGGTACCGCTATTACCCTTGCTGTCTGACAGCGTGCCAAAATTGCCTTGTACGCTCCATTTGAAGCTGACATCTTTCAGGTCTTCGTCTTTCAGGTTCTGAATAGTGGCTTCAATCACCTGCGTATTGGTGGGCGCGTAAATGGAAACGGCTGATTCCCGCGGGGTCAGACTGACCTTGCTGCTGCGTACAGTGACATCCCATGCTTCCATGACCCTGGAGAATTGAATATTATGACTGATCCGGACAAAGTCGCCGCCCAGCAAAGCCATATCTATGCCCTGCAGGATCAGGGAGCCTTTAGCAATAAGCGCGTCAAGGTTCTTGGGCCGCTCCAAGCCTTTGTACATAGCCTCCACATATTTTACTAAGATGTCATAACCATGCTCGGTCATCAATGCATCGATCATGCCCACCGCCACTTTCTTGATATCGCCGGAAAGACAGTTCTCCAGGAATCCGGGTACTATCTTGGGAATGTCTACCATTATGATACTGGCTATATCATCATTGAAAAATGCATAGTTATTGAAAGCGCCTACAACTGTGCCTACAACAGGCCCCACAAAATCCACGGCCAGGGTTTTAGCGTACAGGAACCAGAATTCTTTTTCTTCCTCATAGGTCAGGTTCGCCGCTTCCATAGCGCCGGGGCCTACCACTCTGACCCGGTAAATTGCTTCTGTTTCCTTGTCGCCCAGTTCAAGGCTGGCAGGACCGCTGGTGACCGCTGCTGATTCCTCGCCCCTGTAAGAATAGTTCTTCCAGAGTTCTCCCATGACCGAGGTGATGCCTGCTACCGGGTCAACCATCAGCGTACTGCCATATTTTGTATCCCTGCCAATGGAGGGAAGAACTGTTTCATAGCTCTGGCTGCCTTCCAGCTTACGTTTCATTTTATAAAAAAATGCAGTGGTGCGGCGGCGGTAAGTATTGGTAATGGCCAGTCCCAGGCCTTTAGGTTGCAGGCGCAAGCCGCTGCGGACATCATTGGCGTCTACATTGACGCTGCCTACGCTGGCTACGGCAACCTCATCATTCGACAGGGCTTCCAGCCAGGTCCGGAGTTTAGGGGCATAACTGCCGGTGAGAAAGGTCCGGGGATCGCCAGACCAGCTTGCGGCAAATTCCTTTTTCCAATCGTTTAGGCCGGGGATGGTATGCCTGCCATTGATATATAAGCTGGTCAGCGTATCAAACTGGAAAGGGATGCCAAGGGCATAATACAGGATCACTTCAGCAGTAGTTTCAACAGAAATGGTGGCCGTAGTATCAGTGACAAAGCCAGCCATCACGGGCTTGCCTTCCTGGTTGAACAAGTAGGCGATATTGACCTTTCCTTTGGCATCCACTACCCTGGTCTTACCATCTTCCTGGACCGGTATAATACTGCCTGCGGTCACTATTTCATGGCCTTTCAGGCTGTAGGTACTGCCCGCAGGCAGGAGGATCCGCGCCTCTTTCAAGGTGGCGTCATCCGGCAGCACCGGCTGGTCGTCATCCGGTTTCATATCTTTTTTGCAGGAGGGCGCAACAATCAGTAAAGTCATTAAAAGCAGTAGCAGACCCACGATCTTATTCATTGCTGTTGGTTTAATATGGCTGATTTGGAGGCGATTTTGGGGTATATCGCAGGAGGGGTCGGAATGTCATCAGCCAACAGCAAAAAAAATCCGGAAGCCGGCCAGTTCACCAACTGGCCGACTTCCGGAACAATCAAAAATATTTTACCGCTTCACCCGGAAGTTACCGGTTATCGGATATGTCTGGGTGCCCGCTGAATCCCGGAGTATAGCAGAGAAGTTACCTGCAATAAATCCGGAGGCGTCGTCAAATTCGGTTATGTTCACTTCGGTATCGTTTTGGCTCTTGGTATAATGTATGGAATTGTCATCATTATACAGGTCAATGACGTACAATTTTGTGGGGCCAAGTTCTGCACCGCGTTTGAATATGATGATGAACTGCTCAATAGCTCTTCCTTCAGGCTTGGCGGTGATGGCCACAAAATTATTGGTTGAATTACCTTCATATACCATGAAAGTGTCTTTGGGTGGGGCAAATGAATAATCAACGCCTTCCACTGTATACCGGATGAACATTTCTGCTGCAACACCACAGGCATACAATTGACCTGCATCTGCTGTACTGCCGGAGATCGTCAGGTTGCTGGCGGTACCAGAGACTTGTTTTTCCAGGTCAAAGGCAGTAATGGCAGCGGTTGTTTCAGTGCTGTTGCAGCGGGTAATAGTGGTGGAAAATTTTCCATTGGTAACAGGGACATTGTAAAAGATGTCTTCCAGTTTAATGGATACAAAGCCATTGGCTACAGACTCCTGTTTACAATTGACAACAGCCCCGGAAATAGTTACCTGGCTGCTGTTGTAATTGACAGCAATAGCACCCAACTCTGTGTTCCTGCTGAAGGGCCCGATGTTCTGGGAATGCAGCAGGGTCCGGCATTTGTTATATATTTTTAACTGGAGCGTTTTGTTGGCCGGGATCTTACCAAAGATCAGCCCCTCGGCATTGGTATAACTACTGGCAGAAGTACTGCCGGCTGTACCGCTTCCCGCAGGCACTTCAATCACCACTTCCACTGCGTTCAGGCCATTGCCGTTTGCATCTTTGATGGTGGCTGTAAAATCAATAATGGGAAAAGGGGCATCGCAGTTCCAGAAGGAGAAATGGCCTACGGTACCAATATATTCTGTACCCTGTTTGGTAGCTTCGCCCTCTTCTTTCCAGAGTCCGGTGGTCTCATCCAGGCTCCACAGGGGTATGCTGGCAGGCGCCTCACCCTGCAGGCCGGCAGGAATGGGGAAATGCAGGGTGGCTTTTTTGCCGGGCGCCAGCTGCAATTTTTCTCCTGCGGACCCGGTCAGCTCAACGGCCATCATGCCAAAGGACTGCAGGCCGGTCTCTTCATTGTTGGTGGTAATACCCCGTAAGGTACCCGGCATGATCTCATTGAAATCTGTTGCTTCGGGATTGATGAAAAAAGCGCTGACCTCTACGGCGCCGGAATAGGCCGCATTGCCGTTGGGATTGATGATACTGTTGGCTTCAAAAGCGATGCTGCCGCCTTTTTCAGGAACCGTAACAGTACCGCCTGATGTAGCGGTAATTGTGCCGGCCACGGTTTTGGGGATCAGCTGTATGACCACGGCATTGTTGTTGCCGGTGCTGGCCACAATGGTTTTAGTGCCCAGGAAAAAGCCTTCTTTTTCTACCTTGACAAAGGCAGCGTTTTTATCCACCTGGACATTGCTGAGGGTAAAGCTGCCGTTGATATCTGTGGTGGCAGTGGCAGTGCCTGCTTTTACAATAGCCCCGCTGACGGGCTCCTTGCTGTTGTCTGTAACGCGTCCTGATAAGGTGGCGGTCACATATTCAGGTGTATAGGGTTTGCTGTTAGACGGACTATCGGTTTTATTGCAACCTAAAAAGAGAATAAATGCAAGTAAGGATACATGAATGAGTAACCGGGAATTTTTCATAGAAAGGATATTGTGCCGCCAAAATAGAAAAAAAGAAATGAGAATTGCAAGTTATTCCAATGGCAAAAAATGCTCATTGGTTGCGCAGTCATAATCATTGCCATTGCGCAATACAAAAAAACAATATGGATGATCAGCTACCTCAGCTGTTGCAGAATGGTGGGATCCTGTATCTCATCATCCTTGGCCAGCAGCAGTACTTTGGCCATCAGTTCTGCTGATTTGGGATCGTCGTCCACAAAGGGCAGGAACAGTCTGCCTCTTTGCTGTGCATGTACCGGGATGATGGATAAATAGCCGGCCCCCATGCTGTGGGCTACCGCGCTGCCGAGATGTACACTGTATTCTCCCAGTTTTCCCCTGATCTTAGCGTGGCTGCCGGCAATCTCCACATTGCTGATCCGGAACAACCGCAGGGTTTCCTGTAGGAGGACAGCCCGCATTTCTATGGAAGAATGGCTGGCTTCCGCATCCACGGCGCCGGCATGCGCAATGCTTACCACGAGGTCTATATCACGCATCACCTCGCTGAAAATGCGACCGTCAATATCAGTAAAGGCAACGTTCTTATAGGTTTTGAGGTCGTGGAATGCTATGGTTTCCAGGGTGGGGTTTTCTACTTCTGATGGCGTGAGCCAGTCTGCAAGGGCATATAGTTTAGCCACAAACCCTTCCTTATGGAAAACTTTCTGCAGGCCCGTTTCATAATCCGCTTTCCAGCCTCTTGATTTCAGCAGGGCTGCGGTTTGCCGGGGCTGTACCTGGTGACCGGCGTACCTGCGACTGACAGATTTCTCACTTAATTCATCCTGCGTGGGCAGGTACAGTTCCCGGAACAGTTGCCGGAAGGGCTGCTTCAACTGGTGATCAAAGGCATAGCGCTGGTAAACGGACCAGGATCCTGTTTTGTACAGGTCAATGCAATGGGCTATGCGGAGTTGGTCTTTGGAAGAAAGGGGGAATTCCTGTGTTCCATCAAAGAGTGCGCCATCCCGGTAAAAGCCGTGGGAGCCGGTTTTGCCTGCTGCATCCACTATCAGGACCAGCTTTTCAAGGTGTCTGGAGATCACAGGATGGGCAAACAGCGCTTTGATCTCTTCCGGCTGGAACTGATCGCCGCGCACCATGGCTTCTTCCAGGCCCCTTCTTGCCCTGTTGTATTGCTCCCTTAATGTTTTCTTATAGCCATTCAGCTCTTCTACTTTTTTGTCTTTCCTGAACTTGGCCGGGATTGCTTTTAAAGGGTTATCACCTTTAAAAGCGACTACATCAGCCTGTCCTTCTTCATCAATGACCAGGCCTATCAGTACATCCTCATACCGGACCTGCGTTTGCTTGGACAGGATCTGCTGTACCTGCCTTGTCTCCATGGCCCAGGTAAGCCGGATAGGATCAGGGTAGCCGGCATTGCGGGCCAGGTTTTCCATTGCCATCTGTATAGCCCGGGCTTCACTGGCCTGCTTCTGCGCACCAAACTGACTGCTTCCTTTTTTGAACTGCTGAATGTATTCGTAGCGTTCCAGCACTTCTTTCATGGCTTTGGCTTTACCCAGGGGCACCAGGCCGTAAATCCGGAGATGGTCCTGGTCGCGCTTGTCGGTCACTTTTTCCGTGATCTCCTTTAGGGTAAGATTGCCCAGCAGCGCGTCTGCATAGATCCGGGCGCGCCTGTGGCCATTGCCGT
Organism: Candidatus Pseudobacter hemicellulosilyticus; assembly: GCA_029202545.1. GTDB lineage: Bacteria > Bacteroidota > Bacteroidia > Chitinophagales > Chitinophagaceae > Pseudobacter > Pseudobacter hemicellulosilyticus. The sequence continues at coordinate 4,912,444 of CP119311.1, read as the reverse complement.
CACTAATATATTTGGCCGCTTCATAAATAATGGGCCACCGGTCTTTGCCGATCTCTTTATAAGCCCTGTGGAACCAGTCCTTGTCCACTGCCCCATCCTTGAATTCTTTGAGGTCTACCGTGGAATATCTTGCTATTTCACTTTCTGCTTCTGCTGTTTTTTCTTCGTAAGCATCTGTCTTGGTATGGGCATGCATCCACCAGATGGCGTTGTCCAGTCCTTTCCAGCCCAGGTAGTTGCTAACAAATTTTTGCCATTGCGGGGCATACATAGCTGCTTCTATCAACCTGTTCCCGCTGATCTCTTTTGCCTGCATCGTCTGGTCAAACAGCTGCTGGTTGTCGGTATCCAGCGGGTAACAGTTCTTCAATAAATGGCTGAAGGAGGATTGCTTGTTCAATTGATCCTGCTCTCCCCAGGAATAGAAATACCCTTTGTAGAGGCTGGTCTTTCCCAGCCCGGCAAGCAGTTCCCCCAAGCGGCTGATCCCATAGATCCGCTTCAAAGCCGCCGCCATAGCGGTGACAGGCGTTGGTGAGTCCCCGCGTTTCAGTTCCACATCCAGGATCCTATCACGGATCTGGTTAAACGGTTCCAATAAGAAGGGAAATGTACCCATGTAATCGAATTCATGCTTATGTTTTTTCAGGGTAGAGACCAATTTTATGTGTTCAGGATGAAGCAGTCCCCTGTACAGTTCATCCTTTCCAATTACACCGGCCTCAAAAGCACGGCAGAAAAGTTGAAGAGGCGGAATATGATACCGGGCATTTTGCGGTAGTCCGCTGTACTGCCTCCAGTTGTATAGTAGCCAGCATTGTTGTAGCTGCTTTGTATCAAGTGTCAACAGGTTGATGGCTCCGCTGAAAAGATGTAAGGACGAAATCTGCTGCCAGCCCTGGAATACGGAATAGCTATTGGGGTCTTTGTCTTTTTTCAGTTCTTTTTCATCCAGGGAAGCAAAAAGTCTTGTAGCGGCGCCTATATGCCATTCATTGCTTTGGGCTAAAGGATATATTAACTGAAGCGTTTCCGCTATCCTGAACAGGGGCGAATTGAAATTTACTGATTTGGCAGGCATGATATCTTTGATGCGGGGCAGTTGGCTGCTCATGGCTTCCGGGTAATGTCCATACATCAGTTTGGAGGCATGGAAGAGGATACAAAGATCCTGCGGCTGCAGCTTCCATTGTATAAACCAGGCTTCCCAGAGCGCATGAAAGGGATAGGCTTCATATCTTTCTCTGTCAGAGCTGTATTCTTTGGTGTAATCTGATCTATGGAATTGATTCCCCAGCAGTACTGTTTCTGTTGTATTGTTCCAGTAGGTTACCTGGTATTCATGATCCCGGTGTGCATGGTGCAGTTTTTCAAGGTCTACAAATGCTTCCCTGATATGAGACAGGGGCTGTGAAAAACCATACTCCTGCAGGGCAAATGCCTGTTCATACAGGCTGTCAGGATCAATGACGGGGGCTACTACCGGCGTCAACCGGGAAGGATCATATAACCCGTAACCGTTCTCTGCACTGTATGTTGCCTCGTTGCTTTCTGATAGCTGGGCCAGCAGTATTGCCTCTTTCTGGGAAACGGTCTTTCTTTCCCGGAACTGCGCCACCCATCCGGTGATAGCTTCTGCAAACCTGCCGGCCTTATGCAACTGGACAAGGATGTCCAGCCCCGCCAGCCTTTGTTCAATATCTCCCTGCAATAAGATCTGTTCAACAACGGGGAACAGGATACTGTCTTCCTGCAACAGCAGCAGGGAAATGAGCCGGCTCCGGAAATCTGCTGCCTTTCTTTTAAAGTAGTCAGGAAAGTTCCTGACTTCGTCAGCCGTTAAAGGGAAGGGTTGTAAGGCTGCACAGGCAATGTCAAATTCGCTCCTGTCTTTCAATATCAGCAGCGCATAGCTGCGCTGGAAAGGCGTGAGGGGAAGATCAGCCTGCTTATCAGCTCGGTATCTGTAATCGGAATGTTTGGACAGAATGATACGGGTGAGCGCTCTTTTCAGGAAGGCATCCATTTCCTCAAAATAACCGGTCACTGTATTCAGCCGCTCCTGGCTGTTGTCCACCAGCTGCAGCATGCTCCACAGGATATCCTTCCTGTTAAACTCAATGGTCAGCCACGCGAATACATAGCCGGCAAACTTTTTTTCTTTAGTGGTAACCTGCTGATAACGTTCATGCAGCTGTTGGAACAGGTCAGGATAATTGGCTTTAATATATTGGGAGGAATGATCGTGTATCAGCAATTGCTTAATAAAGTTGACTGCACAGGCCAGCGGCGGGATCTCAGTGTCTGCAAGGCCCTGTACCAAAAAAGGCAGCTGGATCCTGTAATGAGCTGTCTGCGCTGCAAAAATTAATGCAAGGGTACGTTTTTCCGTATTGCCGGTTGTCATCAGTTGTTGCAGGTAAGGTATTGTTTCTTCCACATCAAATACGCCCTGCGCCCACAGGGCCATATATACTTCTGCATTGTTGCTGTCTGTCATGGCCTGCGGTATCAGTGCAGGGTTGTCCAGGTATTTGTATGCTTTCTCCAAAAAGCTGCGAACGGTAGTCTCCCGCTCACTCTCCCAGCCCATACCGGCCCATACATCAACTGCTCTGACCACTGATGAAAACCGGGCCAGGTCATTATCAATGATCACTTTGATCATGTATTTCAGGGCGCCTGTACTGGTTTCATCCAGGGCCTCCAGGATGGTCTGCCGAAGTCCTTCCTGTCTTTGCGCCGCCAGCAGCAGCTTTTCTACCAGTTCCCAGGCTTCCTGTTTCTGGCTGTTGAGTAAGGCCTTGATGATGGTCCTGGTCACTTTGCCCACTTCATCCTTGTTGAAGATAATAGCCTCCAGCTGCTCGTATACACCGGGATATGCCAGGTCAATAGCGGCTGACCATAGCCTGAACAGGCTGGCATTATTATCCCCCATGGCAAAATCATACCTGATCTGCTCCTGGAGGTCGAGGTCATATTGCTTTGTAATGACGTTGTAACCGGCATCCCATCCTCTGGAATAGGCTTGCGGAATGCTGCTGATCAGGAAACTGATCTGGTTGGGCAGGTATAATTCTTTATTGGCAGGGGACCTGAAAGACCGGCGGGTATATCCCACCTGGTACATCTGGTCAGGAACCTGTTCCCACGCGTATTTTATTAAAGCGGCTTTTTCATTGCCAAAAATGAATGGTAACAGGGCATAGTTGGAAGGATTGTTCCATTCCGCTTCCCCCAGCAGCTCCCGGATGCGGTTGAACCGGTCTGCGCCATAGGCCGGTGCATCTGTATTACCGGTTCCCAGTTGCTGCATTCCCGCTCTTTCATTAATAAGGAGCAGGCCCAGTTCTGCCGCGGCAGGACTTAATGAACCTGCGCCATCTCCGCCGTCCAGTTCGCGGGCCAGGCGAGCCTTCAGCTGTTTATAAAAATCAGGGATTATTTTGTTTTCCAGGTACTGCTTGACAGGACTTTGTTCCATATGGTTAGGAGGGTTTGGGGAGCTGGCTGTTACCAGTAACTACCGGCCAGAAAAGTGAGCCTGATAAAAGTAATGACTGTATCAGGAGTTAATGGGATGATGGTATCCAGTTTGTCAAATTGTTCATCGTTGCAGAATAGAACAAAGAGGCCGTCGCCGAAAGCCAGCAATGCTGCTTCCCGGGCCTTTTGCAGGTTGGCCTTATTGTCGTTGTAAAGTGTATCAAAACCTACTTTACCCGTACCTGCCTGTTCATTGATGGTTTCTTTGCTTAAAAAGGGGATCAGGTTCTTTTCCGGAGTTTTGCTATTGTATTCCTCCACCTGCTGGGTTACCACGGCCAGCAGCAATTGCCTGACTGTAGGATGGCTGCCGATGTCCTCAATGTCAATAGACCTGTTAGCGATAAGGGGCTGTTTGCGGCCAGGCTGTTTGGCGCTGATCTGCAATTTCATGGTTCTGTTAAATGATCAATGATTGCACAAACTGTTTACCAGTTACAATTTTAGTTTTTTTTTGATGTGCAACAAAACAATTTATTGGTCAATCCGGTACAACCCCGCCCCATGCCGCGGTATAGCCGGCGCAAAGCTGCCCGTGAACCGGCCCAGCTTTTTACCTGTCCAGCAATCCTGCACGGTGCAGGGACCACTAAAGCCCAGGGACGTCAGATCAACTGCTATATTCACCGGAGAATCCCCATCCTGTTTGTTGAATACGGCCAGGTAACGTACGCCCGTTCCCGGCTCCTCTGCTATCCAGGCAGCCTTTGCGCTGTCGTTGAACAGCGGCCGGTTGCCGGTGCTGTGCTGCAATACATATAATACCGCTTTATTGGTCAGCAGCGATAAGGTGAACGGATCATTATCCGGCAGGTGCCCGCCAAACATGAGGGGCGACCGGAACATACACCATAAGGTCATCAGCGTATACTGTTCGTCCTTTGTCAGCTGCGCCATCCGGGGATCACCCCGCTCCGCACGGATGCCAATATGCCCCAGCGGCAGCATATCGCCGTCAGGCCAGGCGCCCGGCGCACGCCAGGCATTCCAGCGCTCAAACACTTCAAAATGTTCTTTGAGCTGCGGCCAGTTGTCCCAGAAATCACCCACCGTCCGCCACATATTGGCATGCTGCTGTACATGCGCCGCATGGGCTATCGGTGTTTCTCCCGGCGATGTGCTCAGCACTATCTTCCTGCCCGTACGTTCAATGGCTTTGCGGATCATCTCCACTTCTTCCGTGAAATAGATGGGAGAAGAAAGATCGTCCACTTTGACAAAGTCCAGCCCCCAGGAAGCGTAGAGTTCAAAAAGAGAATTGTAATATTCCTGCGCCCCGGGAACGCCGGGCCGGATGGTATACATATCCCGTAACCAGAGGCATTGGTCTTTGGGAGAATAGATATCCGCCGCCGTAACGCTGCTGCCTTTAACAGGGAGCTGCCGTTTGACCGCTTCCACGGGAACGCCCCGCATGATATGGATGCCGAATTTCAGTCCTTTGCTGTGCAGGTAATCGGCCAGGGGCCTGAAACCTTTGCCATCCGCAGCAGAAGGGAACCGGTTGATGGCAGGCTGCAACCGGCCAAAGGAATCCATATTGTACTGCGCATCTTTTTCATTGTAGCCATGGGCCTTGTCGTTGGATATATACCAGCGGATATCCACCACTATATATTCCCAGCCAACCTTTTTCAGGTGTTTGGCCATGTAATCCGCATTGGCCTTTACTTCCGCTTCGGTGACGGTGGGACCAAAACAATCCCAGCTGTTCCAGCCCATCGGCGGCGTGGAAGCCCATTGATGAAAACCGGTCGATTGGGCAGGGAGATCAGCTGCACTCAGGCATAAAACCAATAGGAGGCTGATGGTAAAATGTTTTTTCATGGCAGATGTTATTTTGTTGTCAGTTGGATCAACGTGAAAGAATAAGGCGGTAATATTTCCTGCCCGTCGGCAGGCAGGCTGAATGCTGTTGTTACCGGCCGGGCATTGTTATCCGATGGTTGCCCCTGCAGTACGATCTTCTTCCCCGCCTCTCCGGTCAGCGTGATGCCGCCCAGATCCAGTGTTGTACTGACCGCCACCGGCAGCATATTCACAAGTTTAAGGATCAGGTCCTTGCCGGCGCTGTCCCGCACCACGGATACCGCAATCCTTTTTTGTACGGCGTCCTGCTGGCTGGAAAGCTCCATGCGCACCGGCAGGTAGGTATCGCCTGCATGCTGACCGAACAGTTTCTGTACTTCATAGCTGACCGTAGGTTTTACTTCGGCATTGTTGAAATAGATCAGGTCCGGGTTCCACTGCGTATGCCCTTCTTTGGCCAGCAGCGGTGCATAGGAACTCATGCGTACTATATCCCCGTTGCGTTCCAGGGCTGTCAGGTACAGTGCCTCACTCAGCGCTGTTTCTATATTGCAGCGTCGGCCCTGCACAAAAGTGGCGTACTCGCCCAGGTATACTTTGGGACCGTTGCGGTCATATTTATCATAGAAGTCCTGGTTATGGATGAACCAGCCTGGTGTCTGGTAATAATGTTCATCCACCATAGGCAGCTGCAGCTCACGCGCCAGCGCCCAGCCTTCCTCGTAGTCCGTTCCTTCGTAGAAAGGCCCAACAGTGCCCACTACGGTAATCTCGGGATGCCGCTCTTTCATCACCTGGTAGATGAGCCGGAAACGTTCCTCAAAGACATCGGTGATCAGGTCTTCATTGCCTATGCCAATGTATTGGAGGTTAAAAGGTGCGGGATGACCGGCCTCGGCCCGCTTGCGGCCCCAGGTTGTCCTGGCATCGCCGTTGGCATATTCCACCAGGTCCAGGATATCCTGGATATAGTCATCCATTGCTGCCAGCGGAATGCCACCCTGCTGACCGCCACCGCCTACGGCTGAATTCTGACAGGGCACGCCCGCGGCAATCACAGGAAGGGGCGCTGCGCCTATATCTTCACAGAAGCGGAAGTATTCAAAATAGCCCAGGCCGGCCGTCTGGTGATAACCCCAGAGATTGCGCTGGGGTTTGCGGGCTTCCAGCGGGCCTATCGTGTTCTTCCAGCGGTAAATGTTTTCCAGTCCATCCCCATGCGCTACGCAGCCGCCGGGAAAACGAACAAACTTAGGCCGGATATCGGCAATGGTCTGTGCAAGATCGGCACGCAGGCCATTGGGCCTGTTGCGGAAGGTCTGGCCAGGGAATAAAGAGACCATATCCAGGTGGAGGTTGCCGGTGGTCAGGGGGAGCAGTTGTAATTCCGCATCTGTTGCCTCCTCACTGGCGGTCAGTTCTGCAGATAGTTTTTTCCACTGGCCACTATTCACGGACAGTACTGTTTGTGCCAGCAGCTTACCTGTTTTACTGACCAGCTGCACCTGCAGTTTGCTTTTGCCGGTGGTTTGCCGCGCATAAAGAGACAGTGTATACCTGGCTCCTTTCCTGACAACGATCCCATCAAAGCCGCTGTTGACGAGGCTGGCGCCGGTTGCCCTGGTCTCCAGCACTATGTAATGCGGGTTATTAGGATGTATGGGACGAACCGTATCCACCCGCCACGTTGATTGCTGCCCCCGGAGCGACCAGGAATGCAGGCTGTTCCAGTTTGGATCATGCCCTTCTTTATCGGACGGGGTATATTCAAAATCCCTGTTCTGTATAAGCTCGGCATAGAGCCCGCCATCTGCTGCATAATTGATATCCTCGAAGAAGATCCCCAACAACAGGTTGCTGATAGACCTGCTTTGTTCCGGTTGCACTGCGATGCGGGCATTGACGGTTTGCAGGCCGGCAAAACGCTGCGGGTCCTGGCCGCTATGCTCGTTGAAAAGAGCATTGCGGTACTGGACACGTTCGTAAGCAGCTTCCAGTTGCTGCACCTGCCGGTAAGCTACTTTGTATACCTGCCCCCGGTATTGTCCGTTAGGGAGGATAATTGTCCGGCTGAGGTCTGTATACTGGCTGGCCGGGATTTCAGTGGCAGCGCTATAGTTTTTAAGATCGGTTGTAGTACATTGATAGGTTCGTCCATAACTGTCTTTATACCTGATATGATACCCACCTGATATGGTATCATAGGCCACTACAGGATTTTGACAATTGCTGCCTTTTTCCAGGAAGGGATAACTTTGCCTGCCCCATTGGATGAGGTCGGCAGAGCTGGCATGGGCAAACTGCCGGTCTTCGGCGTTCAGGCTCCAGACGCAGTGCCAGCGGCCATCCGGACCGGGCAGCAGGTAGGGCGTTTCCATCCGCTTCTGGCTGCCCCATCTGCCATAATCCGATCTTACAAATCCATAGTCCTGGCCAATGCTCCACCATTGCTGCTGGTTACGGCTCCAGGCAAAACGCAGGCCGCTCCTCCCCTTGTCTTTTTCGGTGACATAGGAAAACAACCAGACTGAATCAGGGACGGGGTCATTACGGAAGGCCATGCCATTGTTCAACAGGAATAAAACCAGGCAGGCGACTAACAGGCATTTCTTTTTCATACGTGTAACTGTTTTGCACAGGCAATACTATTCCTCCCGGTGCTGTAAGTGCCGGTGCTATACTATTGCCGATCATGATGATTCATTTACCGGGAGGCATCCACCTATCCTGCTGAAATATTTGTCAGCCTGTGTATGTACAGCTGCTCGTACCGTCTGTTGGACAGGTTGATCAAGGCAGCCGGATGCTTATTGCTTTTCCCGTATAGGTTACTGTTTTATTGAATTGAGTGGCGGCTTCAACACCTGTTCCCTTTCCCCGATTGACCACTACTATATTGAATTGTCTTTTTGCCGGCATGC